>JBGTCT010000001.1:0-1945 GCA_041748695.1 Aquaticitalea sp.
GGTCAATAAAGAGCTGGAAGCCGAAAATAGACGACGCATCCTTGCCGAAAGCATGAGCAATGAGGCGCTCAAAAAGGAGAAAGAACTCAATGAGCTCAAGACAAAATTCCTTTCTTTGGTGTCCCATGAATTTAAAACCCCTTTGAGCGGGATTTTGACCTCTGCGATGTTATTGGGCAAATATCAGTTGGCTGAGCAACAGGAAAAACGTGATAAACACATAAAAACCATCACCGAAAAAGTACATTACCTCAATAATATCCTCAACGATTTCCTTTCATTGGAAAAACTAGAACTTGGCAAAGTTGATTATACACTTTCTACTTTCAAAATCAGTAAAATAGTCAATGAAGTTGTATATAATGCCAACATGCTACTAAAAGAAGGTCAACAAATAAAATATCCTGAACATATTGATGATTTGTCTATCACCCATGACGAAAAAATCTTGGAGCTGACACTTTCCAATTTAATTCATAACGCCATTAAATACTCTCCGGAGCATTCCATCATTGATTTAGAGATTAAACAAAATAGCACAAACACCATTTTTAAAGTTATCGACAACGGAATGGGAATTCCTGAAAAGGATCAAAAAAATATTTTTAATCGCTACTTTAGGGCAGAGAATGCTTTATTGACGCACGGTACAGGAATTGGATTGAATATCGTACAATCGCATTTAGAAAATATAGGTGGGTCCATTTCATTCACCAGCGAAGAGAACAAAGGATCTACTTTTAAGATAACCTTATCAAATAAAATTGACATATGAAATCGCCATTAAAAATTTTTCAAATAATTTTTAAATCATCGAAACCTATTAAAATTAAATGATTTTGAGATAAACAACCAACGAAGATTAGGCCATACCTCCCGATAGCTATCGGGAGAGCATTAAAAAACAATAAATATTCACATATGAAATCGCCATTTACAATTTTGAAAATGAACACGAATGAAGATGAGGCGATACCATATGTCCATTAAAAAACAATAAATATCTACATATGAAACGTGTATTACTCATAGAGGACGATATGATTTTAAGGGAAAATACGGCAGAACTCCTTGAACTTTCCCATTTTGAGGTCATTACTGCGCCGAACGGCACAATCGGAATTTCAACAGCCAAAAAAGAAATGCCCGACATTGTAGTATGTGATATTATGATGCCAGAAATTGATGGCTATGGCGTATTGGAAGCGCTCTCTAAAAATAGTGAAACACGTCATATCCCCTTTATTTTTCTTTCGGCCAAAACTGAAAGGAAAGACGTAAGAAAGGGTATGGATCTTGGCGCTGATGATTACATTACCAAACCTTTTACAGAAGATGAACTTATTAGTGCCATCGATAGCCGGATAGCAAAAGCGTCGATCTTAAAGGATGAACGTCTCCAGGCGAATGAAGCACAATATGAATTGCGCTCGCTGAACGATCTCAAGAATTATTTTGATGATAATGGCCAACATTTTTCTTTTAATAAAGGTGATATCATCTACAGTGAAGGTCATAACAGCAATTATATCTATCTCATCGCTGAAGGTGCCATAAAATGCTATAAACTTGATGAGCAGGGCAAGGAACTTACTACCGACCTGCATACAGAAGATGATCTGTTTGGTTACACCTCTTTCATACAAAATGTACCGTATCTAGAAACAGCAATCGCAATAAAATCTTCTAAACTAATCGGTATTTCCAAAGATCAACTTAAAGATGTTCTCAATAACAATCATAAAGTCACTCTGGAATTGATACAATTATTGACGGATGATTTAAAAAACATCAAAGATCAGTTATTGGAAATGGCCTATAGTTCGGTTTATAAAAAAACGGCATCGACCATCTTAAAATTCGCCGAAAAATTAAACAGAAAACCTGAAGATCCCATTAAGATTTCCAGAAATGACCTGGCAAGTACGGCAGGAATAGCTACCGA
>JBGTCT010000002.1:0-9174 GCA_041748695.1 Aquaticitalea sp.
GGGGTTTTAAATTCATGGGACACCAAAGAAAGGAATTTTGTCTTGAGCTCATTGAGTTCTTTCTCCTTTTTGAGCGCCTCATTGCTCATGCTTTCGGCAAGGATGCGTCGTCTATTTTCGGCTTCCAGCTCTTTATTGACCCTTTTTAATTGTAATACTGAATCGTTTAACTCTTTAGTGCGTTTATTGATTTTTACTTCGAGTTCTGCATTGAGCTCCCTGATTTTTAGTTCCTGCTCTTTTCTGACGGTTATGTCAATTACCAATGCCATGACATAATTTTTCTCGTCCAATTGAAATGGATTAAGTCCCGCTTCCACAGGAAATATTGTTCCATCTTTACGTTTCCCAAAAATATCGCGGCCATGACCCATCTGACGTCTTTCGCGTTCTTTCATAAAGCCTTTAAAGTGGCCGGCGTGGCTATGGTGATAATTGGAAGGAATCAGGACATTCAAATGTTGACCGTTGAGCTCTTTATTGTCATAACCAAACATCCGTTCCGCAGATGTATTGGCTACAATTATAACTTGATGCTCATCTACTATCACAACACCTTCAGACACCGATCCTAAAAGAATATCAAAAACGTCATTGTCTTTGTTGACCATATATCAGGGATTATTTGTTTTTATAACGCCAAACATCTTTGTTTTTTTGTTATATTTTTGAATATCAACTATTTTCATCTTGAGTCTTTAAACCTGATATTTATCAGTAAAAAGCTAAAAATGATGGATTAGTTTTGCATCAAAAGTAAAGAAAATGAACTCGGAAGACAGCCTATCCATCGGATTTTATCAAAACCTTGGCAAATTGTTTTATGATATTGCTGAAGAAGTCAATCCCATAGCAGAAAGTTTTGCCGGCAAAAACAAATCTGAATTGATTTTGTGTACCAACTTGCAAAACGATTTAAAAAAAATAAATAGCTAGCTATGAAATCAAATTTTAATACCATCATCGATTCGGAAGTCCCGGTTTTGGTAGACTTTTTTGCCACCTGGTGCGGACCTTGTAAAATGCTTGCACCAATTCTTGATCAAGTAAAAGATGAATTGGGAGACGCTGTAAAAATAGTAAAACTCGATGTCGATAAAAACCAGACGCTTGCTTCAAAGTATCAAGTGAGAGGTGTTCCCACAATGTTGCTGTTTAAAAACGGAAAGCAAGTTTGGAGACAATCGGGACTGCTTCAAAAACAAGAAATTATTCAAATAATTAATACTAATAAAAATTAAAAATAATGCATCTACTCAAAATTGTTTCAAAAGAAGAAGCTGTTTCCTACGTGAAATCCAATAGCAGACTTTTTATCCAAGGTGCAGCAATGACACCAAATACTCTGATTGACGGACTCTGTGAACGATATAGTGAATTAAAAAATGTTGAAATCATCCAATTGCATACCGAAGGCAATGCTGCATATACCGAATATCCATATAGTGAAGCATTTTATGTAAATAGCTGCTTTGTGGGCAAAAACGTTAGAAATGCTGTCAATTCGATGAATGGGGCTTATATTCCCATCTTTTTAAGTGAAGTTCATTTATTGTTCAAAAGGAACATTTTACCGTTGGATGTCGCATTTATACAAGTAACTCCTCCCGATAAGCATGGTTTTTGCTCCTTGGGAACTTCTGTTGATGTCACACTTTCGGCCATTGAGAACGCCAAATTGGTCATCGCGCAAATAAACCCAAAAGTGCCAAGAACCCATGGTGACGGCATCATTCATGTCAGTAAGATAGATTTTGCAATTGAAGTCAATACACCAATCCATAGCTCTAAAATTGGCGCGCCTTCAGATATCGAAGAAACTATTGGTCGCTATGTAGCATCCATGGTGGAAGATGGAGCCACC
Source organism: Aquaticitalea sp. (assembly GCA_041748695.1). GTDB lineage: Bacteria > Bacteroidota > Bacteroidia > Flavobacteriales > Flavobacteriaceae > JBPOFM01. The sequence continues at coordinate 1,865 of JBGTCT010000002.1, forward strand.
TTACAAATGGGGATTGGTAATATACCAAATGCCGTACTGAATAATTTGCACAACCATAAACGATTGGGAATCCATACCGAAATGTTTTCTGATGGAATTCTGCCCTTAATCGAAAAAGGTATTATTACCGGTGAAGATAAAGTAGTTAAACAAGGAAAGATCGTAACCTGTTTTGCAATGGGAACTCAAAAATTATATGATTTTGTTGATGACAATCCGAGTGTGCATTTTAAGGAAGCATCCTATACAAATGATACACGAAATATCAGAAGAAACCCAAAAGTAACGGCTATCAACAGTGCGATTGAAATTGATTTGACAGGTCAAGTATGTGCCGATACCATTGGAAAATATCAGTATTCTGGTGTTGGAGGTCAAATGGATTTTATACGGGGAGCATCTTTATCTGATGGAGGAAAGGCAATTATCGCCCTCCCATCTATAACTGCCAAAGGGCTTTCTAAAATCGTTCCATTCCTCAATGAAGGGGCAGGCGTTACCACAACGAGAGCTCATGTACATTATGTAGTTACGGAAAATGGGATCGTCGATTTATTTGGTAAAAATTTAAAGCAACGCGCGAAAGCGTTGATCGAAATTGCCCATCCAGACGCACAGCAAGCGCTTGAAGAAGCAGCATTTGAAAGATTTAATAAAACGGTATAATGATTAGGTACAAATTTAAAAAAGTCATTGACGGTAATTTGTCAATGACTTTTTTTTGTCCAATGTAGAAATTTAAAAATATCTACTGTATTAGCCATTTTTCTTATCAAATTCCGCTTTTGTGAAATTGGCAAATTTGGTAATTTCATCTTTGGCAATTGCAATGCGGTCTGAAAGCCCATGAGTGGTATCAAGTACTTTGGTTTTTATTTTTTTTCGTGTTGATTTACCTTCACTTGGGGCAAAAAGAATGCCTAGTAAAAGTCCTGCAGCAGCACCAGCTAATAATGAAACTACGACTTTCGATTTATTGGTTTCCATGATATCAATTATTTAAAATTTAATGTATGAAGATACAACAATCGCAGGGATATTGACGTGACAAAAATCGGGTACTTGGTCATTCAGATTTTTCATGAGCTTAATTCATTGAGTATGATAAATCTAAATTTTATAAAACAAACTTTAAAATGTTTTGGCAATGCCAAGACCGAAGGACAGGTAATTCAAATTCGCATTGAATGTTGTATTTTCAATAGTTATGTCCCTGGATAAGGCTCTATATCGAATGGTCGGACGGAGATTCCAGTTGGTCCCTAATTTATAATCCAAACCCATTTCCAATTGATATCCCAATCCATGGCCAGAGTCATCAACGGTATCTCCTTCAATGTTTTCGAGTTCAATATGATTGTAGGTTGCACCTGCTCTTAACAGATAGGAGAGGGACTCTGAAGTTCCAAGTGGGTGTATAAATTGCAATCCAAAAGTATAACCTGTTTCGTCCAAATCAATTTCAGAATCTTCCAGCTTGAAGGTGTTGTAGCTCCAGCCGGCATATACCGCTAAATGTTCCATAAACCGATAAGCTCCCGTAAGTTCGAAGCCGTACCCTGTACTTATTTTAGAATTGCCAAAATCTTCCGTTGGAAAATTGATGTCAGGTCTGAATTCTCCAGACCATTTGTTTTGTGAATAGGAAAAGTTAGATATCCCAACGAATATCATAAGCATTAAAGTGAATTTAATTGTTTTCATGATGTTTCGTTTTATTATTCTTAAACTTGAAAATTGCAGATATATAACTTATAAATCACAACAGACTTAAGGTCAAGTATTGAAGGCATTTCTTTTCTTGCCAGTCATTTCCTCAATTTTAATTAAAAATACGGCCGGAATCTCCTCATTGTAGATTTTACTTGAAAATTCACTTATGAAATTGGCTTTTTTATGATCTTTTTCCAAAATGATGTCCTTGACACCCAATGAAAATTTATGCAGATAAGCCTTGGCCTCACTTCCAAAATGTTGCTCAAATGTTCCATGAAGTAATACAGACTTCCAATCCGTCACTGTCTCGATCTCCGTTATCAAAAGCGACACTGTACTGTTTTTGCGCATGGCATTCATTTTATGCCCATCACCAGAATAACATATGATGGCATTACTTTCTTTGTCAAAAAAGTATGTAATAGGGACCAAAAAGGGTCTGTTGCGATAGATATAACCCAACTGACCTATGTAATTGTTTTCTAAAATGTATCGAATTTCTTTATCCTCTAGATTTTTAAACATGCGTTTTTGGATTTAAGGTTCGTCAGATTATTATATTGAATTTTAAAAATTCATTAGATATAAAGTTATTCATAATCAACAGTGTAAATAATGACATTTGTCAGTTTTCATTGCTTTTTTTATTGCTTAATCTTTCCACTTTTTATTTCTCAATAGAAACATTAAAAGCAATATTTTTTATTAAACATGAGGAGTTTGGTCCAATTTCAAAGTGAATTCAATAGCATTAAAATCAGGATCGTATGATAATTATCATAGTTTATGATCAACAATCCATTTATCTTTAAAAAAGTATAAAATCACATAAAATTGGTTAAGCACGAGTATTTCATATAAAAATATAACGATACAATATTTTCAATATTTAAAATTTAAAGCTCATGAAACATATTCTTTTGCCAACCGACTTTTCCGATAATTCATGGAATGCCATTAAGTATGCTGTGCAACTTTACAAAGATGAGAAATGCACCCTCCATTTGTTCAACGCCTACATACCCATAATCTATCATGTTGAATATGTTTTGATCTATCCGGCTCAATTTGGTATGGGAGATGGCATGAGGGAAGCGTCTTTAGAAAGTCTCAACAAATTAGTCAATAGAATCTCAAAGGAATTTGGAGACAACCCCAATCATAAATTTGAAACCATTGCGCGATTTGACGCTTTAATATCAGGCGTCAAAGAATTGATTGATGAACTTCAAATTGATCTTGTCATTATGGGAACCAAAGGTGCCACAGGGGCTCAAGAAATTCTGTTTGGATCCAATACGGTTCAAATGTTTAAAGAAGTTAAATGTCCAATTCTAGCGATTCCTTCTGATTTTGATTATGAATCACCTCTGGAAATTTTATTTCCAACCGATTTGGAAGTTGATTATAAAAAGTTGCCTATCACATTGCTAAATGAACTAGCTGATTTGCATAATCCAAGAATTAATGTCATGCATGTTTCCACTGGCTGTGATTTAACCGAAAGTCAGGAGAAAAACAAATTGGAACTGGAATCGATATTCAAAAGCACGTCCTATCTATTTCATGACATCGAAATGATGGACATTAAGGAAGCCATCAATAAATTTCAAATCAAAGCCAAAATCAATTTATTGGTAATGATCAACAATAAACATTCATTTTTTGAAAATTTATTTTTCAAAAGCACGATTCATCAAATCGGGTTTCATTTAAACATTCCATTTTTAGTAATCCCATTAAAAACCAAATGACATCATGAAAACAAAAACACTAAACATCTTATTGCCCACAGATTTTTCTGATAATGCATGGAGCGCGGCTGTTTATGCTTTAAAACTCTATGCAGACGAGGTTTCTACATTTCACTTCTTGCATTCGACCTACATGATCCAATCCATTTCAAGAGCATATATTACCGCTCATTTTGTGCATAAACTTGAAACTGAAGCGCGTGCCAATTTGACGGAGTTAAAAGCTTCGGCCCAAATAGCCAATGCCAACGCCAACCATAGTTTCGAAACTATTTTAACCGACGAAGAATTGAAGAGTGCCATTGAAAGAGTCGTTAAAAATCGGTCGATTGATCTGGTTGTAATGGGAACCAGAGGCAAGACAAACTCAATTGAACTCATAGTTGGCAGCAACACTGTTAACGTATTAAAACGGATTAAAAATTGTCCTGTTTTGGTTATTCCCGATGCCTATGAATTTGTAAAACCAAAACAAATTGCCTTCACAACAGATTTCAATAGATTTTACGATGATAAAGAATTAAGACCACTAAAAGACCTATCCGATCTCAATAATTCTAAAATTAGGATTGTACATATCAATGTTGAGGAAAAGCTAACAGATACCCAAGAATACAACATGAAAATGCTGGGTGATTATTTAGCAAATTACCCTCACAGTTTTCACTGGTTACCTGCGTACACAAAAAAATCCAATGCCATTGCAGAATTTGTTGTAGATCTCAAAATAGATATTCTGGCGATTGTAAATTATAAGCATAGCATCATAGAGAGGATTGTCAACGAAAAGGTTATAAAAAAATTGACAAATCAGCCCAATGTACCGATGTTGGTAATACCCGAATAACAATTACTGATTTATTTCGATAAGCATTAAAGTTAAAAAAATAAGTAAATAAAACGTTAGGACTAATCAACTGCAAAATATTATTGTCGAAAGATTTTTAAGAAAATATTTCAAGAGAATTTGAATATATTTTGGAGCTCTTTTAAGATGTTGACTAAATATTATATCTCGGTAGAGACGGACAGTGGTTCTAAAACCAAGAATAACTTAAATAGTTAATTATTACAAATTACAGCGATACATTCAAATTTGAAGACAACCCAATTGTTAAACTTTGGTTTTTTTTGGTCTTAATATAGTATCTTTACAAAATGAGTCAATTACAAAAATTTGAGATTTTTTGATTGGTAAATTTTCTTCGGCCATTAAAAAATGATTTACACATGACATGACGTAGAGATTAAATTGTCTACAAATTTCACCCCTTAAAATAAATAATAGTTGAATTTTACAAATCCATTAGTTTACGGAGTACCATGTTTTTTAGTTTTCATTGCTATGGAACTTTCATACAGCAAAGTTTTTGATGACAAGAAACTTTATAAATGGAAAGACTTTATTTCTAGTTTATCATTGGGTATAGGGTCTGCCATCCTTGGAGCCTTGATAAAAACGGTCTCCATCCTAATTGTTTTTAATTTTGCTTATGATTTATTTAATCCGATTGTAGATGGTGTACGCACGAATATAATGGGCTGGAAATCGTTTGGGTATGCTTGGTACATATGGGTACTCTGTATGTTATTGGATGACTATACCTATTATTGGTTTCATCGGCAAAATCACATGGTTCGTTTATTGTGGGCGGCACATATTGTTCATCATTCTTCAGATAATTTTAATTTGGGAACTGCCGTGCGCAATGGTTGGTTTACTATTTTTTATAAACCTCTATTTTATGTATGGATTGTTATCATTGGTTTTCCTCCAGAGATGCTGTTTGTATGCTTGGGCATTGAAGCATTATGGCAATTCCAATTACATACGAAGTATATTAAAAAGTTGGGTTTTTTAGAAAAATTTTTAAATACCCATACCATGCATCAAGTGCATCATGCGAAGAATATTGAGTATATGGATAAAAATCATGGTGGCATTCTTAATTTTTTCGATAGGATTTTTGGAACTTGGAAAGAGCTTGACAATAAAGTAGATATAGAATTTGGGGTTTCAAAGCCACCGAATTCTTTTAACCTATTCGTCATTTTGACACATGAATATAAAAATATTTGGAAAGACACCTTGAAAACCAGAAACTGGTATCACAAATTTATGTATGTTTTTGGGCCTCCAGGTTGGAGTCACGACGGAAGTACATTTACATTAAAGCAAATAAGGAACGAAATTGCTGAAACTGCTAAAAATTAAGTATGGATTTGTATTTACTTATGGTTCAATTTCATTTCTATTAGAATTGAGGTAAATAAAAAAGCCGACAAACAGCTTGTTTATCGGCTCTTGGAGGAAGTTAGTAAATTCCTTGCGGAGAAAGAGGGATTCTACTCCTCATTCTATACTATTATAAATCAGTTATTTATGATTTTAAAATCAATAAAGGTAACCGATTAAGACTCCTTTTTTTACGTACTAAATAACACTAAATTGTGTATTGTAAAAATAGTGAATTAAGTCAATAAATCAAAGGGTTTTTAGATATAGAACACTAAAATTTGAACTAGTTTTAACAGTGCATAGATTGATTAGTTGATGAATTATCTCCCAATTATTAAATTGATTTACTATCCTAAAATCAAGTGAGAGACTTGTTCATATTTTATGCCAGCATACGTACAAAACTCATCAATGGTTAAGAACTCATTGGTGGTCTTATTGAGGTCTTCTTTAATTTTCCGTACGAGTCTAACACTTTGACGATAACTCTTCCCTGTGATTAGCTGTATGTCTTTTGGATAGATGCATACTCTTTGCATGTCGTTTTTCATATACTATCTATGCTTTTGGTTAGGCTTTGATATACATTACCTTACTAAATGATTCTATTTTAAGCCTGATTAAAAATACTATTTTTTTAGACAAATCTTTCTATTGGAAATATACCTCAACTTCCTGTCCAAATTAGAGGTTATTTGTGCTGTTTACTGCCATTTGGAGCAGTTAGTGACATATGGAACTGCCCTTGCTTTTATTATTGATTTAGTCACATCATATTTGTTTTAAAATCTATCGAGTTTGTTGCAACATCTTAAAGATTTTAACGGATTGTTTAACTAAATATTTAAAATTATGGCAAGGCAAAAAGGCATAATTAAACTAAAAGGAACTATTGGAGATATTACCTTTTATAAAACCCAAGACGGACATTTGGCTCGCGAAAAAGGTGGTATTGACGCCAATAGAATTGCAAACGACCCTGCATTTCAGAGAACGCGTGAAAATGGGTCCGAGTTTGGTAGAGCTGGCAAGGCAGGTAAAATTTTAAGAACTGCATTACGTCCATTGCTCTTAAATTCTGCGGATAGCAGAATGGTAAGCAGATTAACCAAATCGATGGTTAAAGTGATTCAAGCGGATACTGTTAGTGAGCGTGGATTACGAAACGTGATTGATGGTGAAGCTGAATTGTTATTTGGATTTGAGTTTAATATTCGAGGCAAATTGGGAACGAGTTTATTTGCACCATTTACTGCAACGATTGACCGTGTGGCTGGTACTTTGGATGCTGATTTGGTTTCTTTTATTCCATCGAATATGATTGCAGCTCCAAGTGGAACTACGCATTTTAAAATGATTTCTGGAGGCGCTGAAGTCGATTTTGAAGCAGAAACATTTGTTGTTGCTACTTCAGAAACTGCCATATTCCCATGGGATGCTACTGCAACTGCAGCTATCAACTTGAGTAATGCTGTTACTGCGAACAGTACAAAACCTTTGTTTTTAGCACTGGGAATTGAGTTTTATCAAGAGGTAAATGGCCAGATGTATCCCCTGAAAAATGGTGCATACAATCCATTATCTATTGTAAAAGTGGATAG
>JBGTCT010000003.1:0-7312 GCA_041748695.1 Aquaticitalea sp.
ACTGTTTCACCCTTTTTATCTTGAGTTTTGTAATAGGGATTGACGTAGTAATTTTCAAAAATACCGTTGTCGTTTTGATGGTTGATTTCAATTGACAAATCGATCAAACGGTTCGTATCTTTATTGATGGTGAATTCACCATTTTTGTCCGATGTTTTGGTTTCGGAAATTGTATTTCCGTTGTAACTCCTTTTATATGACAAATTGATGTTGGCATTTTCCAAGGGCTTTCCGTTAGTTCTGTCAATCACTTGAAAACGCTCTTGCTGTGATCCGAAATTATTGACCAAGGCGATGTTGGTTACTTGAATGACTTTCGATGCGTAAAGTTTGGAAGCGTCATTCCCTTTTGAAGCCACAATTAGGTAGTGGCCATTGTCCAATTTAGGAATGGTTGTTTCTGTGCGATGGTTTTGGTAGTCTGATTCGTTTTTAAGTGTGCTTTGAAAACTTTTATGGGCATCCAATTTGCGGATGAACGTCAATCTTTCATCTTCTCGGTAGATTTTACTAAAACGTTCCAATTGACTTGTGGATAGTTTATAGACCTTGAAATCCAAAGCATTCAAATTCTTGTAAGTTACTGACACCAAACCTTCTTGTTGAATGGGTAAAAAGTTTTCAGCTATGATTTGTAGTGATGGTTGAAGAATTTCTTCTTTTAAAATCAAGCACTTTTCAGCGCCCTTGCTTTTTGGGAATTTGGCAATGACCGCATTACATATTTCCAATGCGTCCTTTAACTTCCATCGATGTTCTTCATTCGATTTCGGCATATACTGTTCTCCTTGTTTCTGATATAAAGAAGCAATTTCAAAATCGTACAAGGCAGAAACTTCTTGGTTTTTGTAGCGTTCACTTGATGATTTAAAGGTTTTTAAAAGTGCTTGATCTTTATCTGGAAAAGTGGCATTAAAATGCACAAAGTGCAATCGCTCAATATCAACATTGACCAAAGCGAAAGGTTCTTTGTCTTTTATATGAAAGGCGATTAATTTTTGAAACAATTTTAAAGCATGTAGTTGTAAGGAGGTCGAGTCTTTTAAACTGATTTCTAGATTCGAAAATGTTTGTGCGTCTTGAAGATATATTGTAGTATCAATTTCAAATTTGTAAGCTGGCTGCGTGATGCTATTTTCGTCTGTTTTATAGAATTCCAAAGCGTTATGTGCCAACAAATCGTATAGCGTTGGTCGAAAGGTTTTAGACTCCTTTTGCTCCATTAAAATAGCATTATAATCATCTAGTTTGGCCTGTTGAAGAACTACTTCGTTTTCCAATGATTTTTGATAGTGGAAGCGGATTTCATTAAACAAGGTTTGCAAATCCCATGTTTGAAAATCGGTTTCATCCACTTTGCTAGCGGTGTTGGTCCGGTTGTAAAAACGCCATCTGTTTTGTTGAAAATATTGCCAATACATGGTGGCAAGCATATTCTGCAACACATTTTTTGTTGGTGCTTCGCTGGATGCAATGGCGTTTTTAAATTCAGCCATAACCTTTAGCTGTGCGTCTTCTTCAAGCGTCATCGCATACTTGCTTTGATACAAAAGCGTCTTGATTTCCTGTGGTGCATTTTTGTCTTTTTTAGCTTGAGTTGCTATGTGATTGACAATTTCCAAAGCCGACTTTGGTAAGCCATCATTCTCTAGTTTTTCAACTTTTTTCCACTGGTCACTATAGGTATTGGTTTGTGCTTTAGAAACATGTGCGAAGACTACAATCATTGCAATGGTTATATAATATTTCATGGGTTGCAGCTGTTTTTTGATGTTTGATTCATCTTTTGTATGCAATATAAATGCCAAAATCATATTATGGTATGAGTATTGCGTGTATGCCTATTTTGGTTGAGTGAAGTTAATAATTTAATAAGTAAACTCTTATCTTTGAAAATAAATTATGTTCCAATCCATTTAAAATAATTAATTGTGCCTGAACCTATGAAGTTACTACTATTCCTTTTTATATTTCCTTGCGTTCTCTTTGGACAGTCTACTCCAGTAGATGCCGAGAAGTTACTTGATAAAAAACAGTTTTCCAAAGCCGAAGTACTTATGGTTACTTATGTCACAGAACATCCTTCAGACCTTAAAGGCATAGAACTATTGGGAGATGTATACGGACAGCAGAAGAAATGGGATAAGGCCATTGAGCATTACAAAAAATTAGTATCCTTGAGTCCGCGTACGGCTAATTACCATTATAAATATGGCGGTGCAATGGGCATGAAAGCCTTGGCAGTAAATAAATTGAAAGCCGTTGGAATGATTGGTGATATCAAAGAAGCCTTCTTAAAAGCGGCCGAACTCGACCCCAAGCACATTGATACAAGGTGGGCATTGGTAGAACTATATGTGCAGTTGCCAGGTATTGTGGGTGGAAGTGTAGCCAAATCCTTGCAGTATGCCAATGAATTGGAGAAATTATCTAAAGTAGATGGTTATCTCGCCAAAGGATATGTGTATGAGTATGATAACGAACCCGAACTTGCCGAGAAACACTATAGGATGGCGATTAAAGAAACCGGTTCCATGACATCTTATGAAAAACTGACCACTTTTTACGAAAAACAAAAACAGCCACAAAAAGCCATTGCCAATATAGAAGATAACCATAAAGTACATCACCGCAATGCCTTGAATTATCAAATAGGGAAGGTCGCTGCCGAGTACAACATCGAACTTCAAAAAGGGGAGATGTGCCTAAATGACTATCTCAAGAATTATTCTGCTGCAGATGGTGTTCCAAAAGCATGGGCACATTATCGATTGGCACAAATCTACAAACATAAGGGAAATAAGACCGAGGCATTACGCTACATCGGCCTGGCACTGAATGAACTGCCCGAAATTAAACCCTTCAAAGAAGAGAAGGCCACTATCCTTTTATTGTAGCAATTCATTAAATATTTGTTAATTTATCGTTTTGATTAAATTGATATTTGCAATATTAATAGTAATACTATTATATTTGCAACTAAAATAATAAAGAATGATAAGTTTACTGTCAAATTTAAAAATTGCTGTTCCAGAAAACATTTACATCAAGGACCCTGAATCATCAGAATTAGGGAAGCGAATTGTCGAGCATAGTATTCTCCTCATAGCAGAAATTGGATTCGATAGTTTTACCTTCAAAAAATTGGGGGAAAAAATCAACAGCAATGAAAGTTCTATTTACCGCTATTTTGAAAGTAAACATAAAATCTTGGTTTATTTAACTTCATGGTACTGGGCCTGGGTGGAATATCAATTGGTTTTTGCAACCCAAAATATTGGTGATGAAAAAGAAAAATTAACAAAAGCCATCGAAATTATCGCTCGAAACGTTCAAAATGACCGAACATTTTTGCATATTGATGAAGTTGCCCTCAATAAAATTATTATCAATGAAAGTCAAAAATCATATTTAACTAATTATGTAGATGCTGAAAATAAAGAAGGGTATTTTAAAATTTACAAAGGATTGGTATCTCGCCTTAGCCAAATGATAAAAAAAGTTAATCCAAAATACAAGTATCCATCTAGTTTGGCTAGTACAATAACAGAAAGTGCACTACATCAGCATTTCTTGAAAGACCATTTCAAGTCTATCACCGATTGCAATGAAACAGTTTCACCCTCTGATTTCCTCGTTCAGCTAACATTAAACACAATAAGGTAAGGTTATGGCAAAATTAACTATGTCTCCATGGGAGCGCCTTATGGGATTGTTGAGATTAGAAAAACGCGCAGTTCTTCAAGTATTTTACTATGCTATTTTTTCGGGATTGGTGTCATTATCACTCCCGCTAGGTATACAAACCATTATTAATCTCATTCAAGGTGCCCAGATTACAACTTCATGGATTTTATTGGTTGCATTGGTTACGCTTGGTGTTGCTTTCGTTGGCATACTTCAGCTAATGCAAATGCGAATTGTGGAAACCATACAACAACGAATTTTCGTGAGGTCGTCGTTTGAATTTACCTATCGTTTTCCGAAAATCAAAATGAATGAGTTGCGCAAATATTATCCACCAGAATTAGCAAATAGATTTTTTGACACATTGATTGTTCAAAAAGGGCTATCTAAAATCTTAATTGACGTGCCTGCTTCTGTTATCCAAATAATTTTTGCCTTAATATTATTGTCGTTTTATCATCCTTTTTTCATTGTGTTTGGGATGATGCTGATCATACTCATCTTTGTTGTAATTAAATTCACAGCAAGAAAAGGTATGGATACAAGCCTTCAAGAATCAAAATATAAATATAAGGTTGCATACTGGATTCAAGAGGTTGCAAGATGTGTAGTTAGTTTTAAGCTTTCAGGGAAAACAAGTTTGGCCGTCGAAAAGAATGACGATTTGGTGGTGGAGTACCTCCAAGCACGTGAAAGTCATTTTAGGATTTTGGTCATCCAATTTGTTCAAATGATAGGATTTAAGGTTTTAGTAACAGCGGGATTGTTGACCATTGGTGGTGCATTGGTCTTAACCCAACAAATGAACATAGGACAGTTTGTAGCTGCTGAAATTATTATTTTATTGGTGATCGCTTCTGTTGAAAGGTTGATAAAAGGTTTGGAATCCTTTTACGATGTTTTGACATCTTTGGATAAAATAGGTGAAGTTGTTGACAAAGATCTAGAATCCCAGACTGGAGAGAAACCACCATTTGATGATGATTTTAAACTCGAATTAAGTAACGTAAGCTATAAAGTTTCCAACAAAGAGCAGCCTATCTTATCTCACATCAATTTAGAGATTAAAGCCAACACGAGTTTGTTAATTAAAGGAGAAAGCGGTTCTGGAAAGTCGAGTCTGTTGCTTTTGCTAGCTGGTGTCATTGCACCCACAAAAGGGAATGTGTTCCTCGGATTATTCTCGTTAGAAAACATCCATATTAATTATTACCGTTCACATATTGGTATGTTTCTTTTAGATGAATCTCCTTTTGAAGGCACTATTCGTGAGAATATCACTTTTGGAAATCTTGAAATTATGGATGATGCCATTTTTTGGGCCATTGAAATGGTTGGATTGAATCAATTTGTCAAAGAGCAACCCAAAGGTTTAGAGACGATTTTATATCCAGGCGGAAAACGTATGTCTTCCACAATCGCCAAGAAAATTATTTTGGCAAGGGCAATTGTAAAAAAGCCAAGGCTACTTATTCTTGAAGATCCACTAGATCAGTTTGTAGAAGCGGAAGCAAATCAAATTATTAAATTTCTCACGCAGCCAACAAGTGGATGGTCTTTGGTAATGGTCAGTCAAAACCCAGGATGGGAAAAGCATTTTGATCATACGATAGAATTGAGTGAAGGTCAAATTATTTCACAAACTTAAATATGCTAAACATCTCACACAATAACGTCAATAAAATTTTCGACTTGAAAGCCTTCAGGTCTGGAGATCAGGTGCTGCAAGTCAAATATTTTAAGCACTTCAATCGGTTTTTAATCGGATTTACCATTTTTGGCTTCATACTTTTATTTATGCCATGGACACAGACCATTACTGGAATAGGCCTAGTTACGACCCTAAAGCCAGACCAAAGACCACAAACTATTCAGTCGCCCATACCTGGGCGAATCGAAAAATGGTTTGTACAAGAAGGTGATTTTGTAAAAAAAGGGGATACGATTTTAGAAATTTCGGAGGTAAAAAGTGAATTCTTTGATCCTAATTTAGTGTCCCGTACCAATGAACAAATTGATGCAAAGTCTGGATCGGTAAAATCTTATGGTGAAAAAGTCAAAGCATTAGAGCGTCAAATAATTGCGCTTAATTCTGAAACTATTTTAAAATTGGAACAAGCCGAAAACAAATTAATTCAATCGCGGTTAAAGGTCAAAAGTGATAGTATAGAACTCGAAGCAGCCAAAACCAATATAAATATTGCGCAGCGACAGTACGACCGAACCGTTGAGCTTCAAAACGAGGGTTTAAAAGCAGTAAAAGATGTTGAGGAAAAGCGTTTAAAATTACAGGAAACACAGGCAAAATTGATTTCGCAAGAAAATAAGTTACTCGCTAGTATCAATGAGGTGATCAATGCACAGGTTGAAATATCCAGTGTGCGAACCACTTATAGGGATAAAATTGCAAAGGCCGAAAGCGATATGTTTACCGCACAGTCTAGTCAATTTGATACCGAAGCACAAGTGAGTAAGCTTGAAAACGAATCTTACAATTTTGAAGTGCGTAGAAAAATGCTTTACGTCAAAGCTCCTCAAGACGGATATATCAATAAAGCGTTGCGAGGAGGAATAGGAGAAACCTTTAAAGAAGGCGAGCAGTTGGTTGGTATCATGCCAGCCGATTATAATTTGGCAGTAGAAACCTACATTCAGCCAATTGATTTACCATTGCTTCATGTTGGCGAAAAAGTGAGAGTTCAGTTCGATGGATGGCCTGCTATTGTTTTTAGTGGTTGGCCAAATGTATCTTATGGAACCTATGGAGCACAAGTGGTCGCTATTGAAAATTTTATAAGTATTAACGGTAAATATCGAGTGCTTTTAAAACCTGACACTTCCGACAATGAATGGCCAAAAGCAATTAGGGTAGGTTCTGGTGCTTACACTATGGCACTGTTGGATGATGTGCCAATTTGGTTCGAATTATGGCGAAAAATTAATGGCTTTCCACCTAATTATTACCAACCGCAAACTAATATGACCGATGTCAAGAAATAAGTTATTTCTAGTGTGTGTTGCATTCTCTGTTGGGTTGTTTTCTACAAAAGCACAAACAATAGATGAAACTGTGCTTCGGTTTGATGAGTATTTGGGATACGTTAAAAAATTCCATCCGATTGTAAAACAAGCCGAGTTGATAATCGATGAAAGCCAAGCCAATTTGATGAAAGCACGCGGTGGTTTTGATCCCAAAGTGGAAGTCGATTATGATCGAAAAAAATTCAAGAATACAGAATACTACGATAAATTAAATACAGCTTTTAAAATTCCGACCTGGTATGGCATAGAGCTCAAAGCAACCTTTGAGGAGGCTGATGGTTTTTTTCTCAATCCAGAAAGTACATTGCCAGACGAGGGTTTATATAGCGCAGGTGTTTCTTTTTCTGTAGCGCAAGGATTTTTAATCAATGAGCGTATGGCTGCTTTGAAGCAAGCAAAATTATTTAAGGAACAAGCAAAAGCAGATAGGGATATTTTGGTCAATACAGTGCTGTACGATGCCGCCTTGGTATATTTTAATTGGTTGCAAGCTTTTAACGAAACAATGATTTTTGAAGATTTTTTGGTCAATGCCAAAATGCGGTTTGAAGGCGTAAAACGAAATGTAGATGTAGGCGAAATG
>JBGTCT010000004.1:0-6075 GCA_041748695.1 Aquaticitalea sp.
GTTTTCTTCCCAATCTTTGTTTGTTCTATAAACCACACCTTTAAAAAGTGCTACCAATTCATCGCCACGTTTGACTTCAATAATATTAAAACCCAATTTAGTATTTACTTTTTCAATAATTGATTCTGCAACAATATAATCACCTTCGCTTAACGCTTCGATATGGTTGATGCTCGTTTCAATTGATACTGCATATTTTCCATGCGTATTGGCAGCAAAACCAAAAGCAGTATCCGCCAAGGAATAACTAATTCCGCCGTGTGCTTTGTCCATACTATTCAACATATCTTTTCTGATGGTCAACGCAACTTTGCAACGCCCGATTTCACATTCTAAAATCTCGATTCCAAGCCATTTGCTATAAGCGTCTTGGGATAGCATTTTATATGGAATTTTTTTGCCCTCCATTAAAAAAATGTCTTGTTTTCTCGATTCATCTTCCTTAAAAGTGGACTACAACGGTATCTTTCTTCGTGATATTCATTAAATAAATCGTCCATTTTTGAAACACACCAATCAATCCCTTTTTCATCAGCCCAAGCCAACAATCCTTTTGGATAGTTGACACCTTTGGTCATGGCGTTGTCGATATCTTTGGCAGAAGCAACATTCCAGAATAAAGCATCAGCTGCTTCGTTAATGAGCATAACCAATACTCGGTCGAAAATTTGTTGCGCGAGTTCTTTATTATGAGATTCATTCGCTTTGCTGGGAAGGACAATCAAATTATTATCATCATATTCGTAATAACCAATTCCTGATTTTCGTCCTAAATAACCAGCTTCAGCAAAACGTTTTTGTGTAAATGATGGTTTATATCGTGGATCGAAATAGAAGGCCGTAAAAACGGTTTCGGTGACCGTATAATTGACATCATTTCCTATAAAATCCATTAATTCGAACGGTCCCATTCTGAAACCTCCAAGTGTTTTTAAACTTTCATCAATGGTTGCAAAATCAGCAATACCTTCCTCATAGATGCGCAGTGCTTCACCATAGAATGGTCTTGCGACCCTATTCACAATAAATCCTGGCGTGTCTTTAGCAACTGCAACTACTTTGTTCCAATTCGAAATGGTATCTATTGCCATTTCAAGAACTTCGTATGACGTTTGAATGGCAGGAATCACTTCAACCAATTGCATTAATGGCGCTGGATTAAAAAAGTGAATACCAACACAACGTTTTGGATTTTTAAGCGATGCTGCGATGGACGCTATTGATAAACTGGATGTATTTGACGCAATGATACAATCATCAGAAATATAGGTTTCCAATTCTGAAAAGACTTTTTTCTTAATGTCAATATTTTCTACAATGGCTTCAATTGTAAGTTCAGAATCTGATAAATCCTTTAGGCTGTTTACATAGGTTATATTGTCTTGAATTCTGGATTTTTCATGTGAATCGATTCTACCCTTTTCAAGCAACCTTGCAAGTATTTTGTCCAAAGAAGCCTTGGCTTTATCCAATGCTGTCTGATTAGAATCGTATAATTTCACTTTGCATCCTGCTGTAGCAGCCACTTGCGCGATACCACTTCCCATGGTTCCTGACCCAATAATTCCTATATTCATATTCTTCAATTAGTAAGACCTCTCGACTGCGCTAGAGGGGACATAAATAATTTATTTACCTTTAAAATTTGGTTGACGTTTTTCCATGAATGCCGTAACACCTTCGGAATAGTCGTCTGTCTCGGCTGCTTCTATTTGATATTTGGATTCTAAATCCAATTGCTGCTCGAGATTGTTGTTCATGGATTGATTGAAACTTTTTTTAATTAGACCCAAAGCTTTTGTTGGCATTTTGGCCATTTTTTCAGCAATGGAATTGACTGTTTGTTCAAAAGTTTCGGTTGGAACATATTTATAAATCATACCCAAACGTTCGGCCTCTTGAGCTGACACTTTATCGCCCAACATCGCCAATGCTGATGCTTTTTGAAAGCCAATTAATCTTGGCAAGAAAAAAGTCCCACCACTGTCTGGAATCAAGCCAATCAAACTGAATGCCTGAATAAAACTGGCACTTTCATTGGCAATTACGACATCACAAGCTAACGCAATATTGGCTCCAGCCCCTGCTGCAACACCATTAACGGCGGCAATGACAGGTTTTTCAATGTTTCGTATTTTCTTGATAATTGGATTGTAATGTTCATCCAAAATTTTCTTAAAACCAGGATTCAATTCTGGGGATGTAACTTCTTTCAAATCTTGACCTGCACAAAATGCCTTTCCGTTTCCTGTTAAAATTATTGCTCTAACGCCATCATCTTTTTCACAATCATCCAAAACTTTTTGAAGTTTTAACGCCATTTCACGGTTGAAACTATTAAACACCTCTGGGCGGTTGAAGGTTATGAGGGCAATATTATTATCAATTTTTACTAGGATGCTTTCGTTCATATATTGTTGATTTTTGATTGTCGATTGTTGATTGTTGATTGTTGAATGTTTTTACATCAGAAATGTACAATCGAATATCTATCGTTTATTTTAAACATTTAAAATAATCAAATGGTTCTTGGCACTCATTGCACTGAAACTGTGCCTTGCAGGCTGTTGAACCAAATTGACTTACCAGTCTTGTGTTTGTTGAACCGCAATTGGTACACTTTACGATTTTCTTATGTCCTAAAAGGGCTTCTTTATCGGCTTCGGCACTTAAGGGTGCTGCAATTCCGTAATCTTCCAACGCTTTTCTCCCCCTTTGTGTAATCCAATCGGTGGTCCAGGCTGGAGAAAGAATTAATTCAATTTCTGATTTGTATCCAGCTTCTTTCAACGCTTTTTTAATGTCATCGCCAATTACATCCATTGCAGGACAACCACTATATGTTGGCGTGATTTCGACTTTAACAATCCCATTTTCAATAACAGCAGAACGCACAACACCCATATCCATGATTGATAAAACGGGGATTTCAGGGTCAGAGACTGTTTCGAGAATTGGAATTAAATCCCCATCTAGCTTCCCCGAAAAAGCCCCATCTAACTTCCCCAAAGGGGAAGAACTCTTACTAGGGTATGATATGTTTTTTGTTTTATTCATTAATCTTTTTAATCCTGTTAAAGAAAAACTTTTGGTTGGGCATACTTTTTCTTTTTATATCCATTTGGCTTCCTCCCTTCAGGAGGATTGAGGAGGGCTTTTACCATTCCATATTCGGGTAAGCGCGTTGCATGTATTGCAATTCGGCTAACAAATAGCCCATGTGCTCTGTATGAATGCCTTGTTTTCCTCCTTTTTGAAAATATTCTGATTCAGGTATTTTTAAGGTAGAGGCTTCCAAAGCTTCATTTACTTTTTCATAATAAGATTCTTTAAGCTTGGTCACATCAACACCTTTGCCTTCACTGATCATTTGCTTATCGGCTTCTGTTTGATGAAATAATTCATCTGTATAGCGCCATAAATCATCAATTGCTGTTTGGGTCCTTTGATGACTTTCTTCAGTTCCATCGCCTAATCGTTTTATCCAATCGGATGAAAATCGCTGGTGATAACTCACTTCCTTTATTGATTTTGTGGCTATGGCCGAAAGTGTTAAATCTTTACTTTTTTGCAATTCTTCCAAAAACAATAAATGATATACATCAAACAAAAATTGGCGCGCCATTGTGCAGGCGAAATCAGTGTTTGGTTGTTCTACAAGCAACACATTTAAGTACTCACGTTCTTGACGAAGCATTGCTATGTCATCTTCAGTTCTTCCATCTCCTGCAATCTTTGCTGCATATTGATAATAACTTCGAACTTGCCCAAAAAGGTCAAGTGAGATATTGGTCAAAGCAATATCAGTTTCCAAACTTGGACCGTGGCCACAAAGCTCACCCAATCGCTGTCCGAGGATAAGGGAGTTGTCTGCGATGCCCAGAATGTATTTATATAAATTTTCTTGGTTCATATTATTAAATTGAAGCAGAAATTGAAGTTGAAAACATTATATTTTGAATTTTAGATTTTCATTACAAATTATATTCGATTTCAAGTTCAAGTTCATTTGCATTTTTTACTTTATGTTTTTGATTCTTGTAACAACTATTCTGATAAGTTGTTCATTTTCATATTTTAAAACTACCAAACTTTCATTTGAAAATAATTTTGCTTTAGTTTGAATATTTAAATTTCTGTGACATTCCCTTAATTCCTTTAAACAAATTCTCAACTTATTTATTTTATCCTTGTCTGTTCCCGCTCCCAGAACTTCTCTATAATTTAAAGCTGACGAGCATGAAGATCGAATCAATTGTTTTGCTAAATAATCTCCTGCATAAGACAATGGTTAGTTGTCATATAACAAAATAATTGAAGCTGCAAAATCTTCCAAACGTTCACTCAAATCAAATTTACTGTCAGCCATAAATTAAATTTTATTCAAGTTCAACTTCAAGTTCAGCTTCAATTTCACATATGTTTTACCTCATCTGGTAAATCATAAAATGTTGGGTGACGATAGACTTTATCTTGTGCTGGCTCGAACATTTCGCCGTTGTGTTCTGGATTTGATGCCGTGATGTGCTTGGATTCCACAACCCAAATGCTCACGCCTTCGTTGCGGCGCGTATACACATCGCGTGCATTTTCCATTGCCATGTCTGCATCTGCTGCGTGGAGACTTCCAAAATGTCGATGCTCCAATCCGTTTTTGCTTCTTACGAAGACTTCCCAAAGTGGCCAGGTTTTGGGCCTCCCCCCGACCTCCTCCGAAGGAGGGGGAGTTTTAATGTTGTCCTTTGTCATATCATTACAATTTTCATATTTAAATATTGGATTGCTGATTCAAAAATCAACAATCAAAAATCGTTAATATCCTACTACTTGTTTTTCTTTTCTTTCTTTTTCCTTTTCGGCGTGAGCCATGGCGGCATCTCGTACCCATTCGCCTCGTTCCCATGCTCCTACTCGTGCTGCCATGCGTTCTTTATTACAAGGTCCATGGCCTTTTACGACTTGCCAAAATTCGTCCCAATTGATTTCGCCAAAATCATAGCTACCGCGTTCTTCATTCCATTTTAAGTCTGGGTCTGGGATGGTTAAACCTATCAAATCGGCTTGTGGAACGGTTTGGTCAATAAATTGTTGGCGCAACTCGTCGTTGGATTTTCGTTTTAATTTCCATTTCATGGATTGTTCGGTGTGGACGGATTCGGCATCTGTAGGGCCCAACATCATTAAACTTGGCCACCACCAACGATTAAGGGCGTCTTGCGCCATCGCTTTTTGCTCTGGTGAACCATTCGCCAATTTTATCATGATTTCGAATCCTTGACGTTGGTGAAAACTTTCCTCTTTACAAACTCGAACCATGGCTCGTGCATAAGGCCCAAAAGACGTGCTGCACAATGGCACTTGATTGATAATAGCCGCACCATCAACAAGCCAACCAATGGCACCCATATCAGCCCAAGTAACTGTTGGATAATTAAAGATACTTGAATATTTTGCTTTACCGGAATGCAGTTGTTCATATAATTCGTCACGGGAAATTCCTAATGTTTCGCAAGCCGAATAGAGATACAGACCATGACCAGCTTCATCTTGAACTTTTGCCAAGAGCGCTACTTTTCGTCGTAAGGAAGGTGCACGTGTAATCCAGTTGCCTTCTGGAAGCATTCCGACAATTTCGGAATGTGCATGTTGCGACATCTGACGAATGTGTGTTTGACGGTACTTTTCTGGCATCCAGTCTTTGGGTTCGATTTTTTCGTCTCTTGCAATTCGCGCTTCGAATTGCGCTTCTAAACTTTTTGTTTGTTCTTCACTCATAAGCCTCACCCCAACCCTCTCCGTAGGAAAGGGAGTTTACAGGGATTTATTTTATAATTATTTGTTCAATTCACAATAGATTCCTGGCTTCTACAGGAATATTTTTAAACATCAAAATCGACAACTACTTTGTCGCTAGTCGGCACAGATTGGCAACTTAATACGTAATTCTGTGCTACTTCTTTGTCTTCGAGTGCGTAGTTGACTTTCATTTTTACAGAGCCTTCAATGACCTTGCATTTACAAGTACTGCAAACACCGCCTTTACAGGCGAAAGGCAAATCGGCTCCGGCTGCAAGG
>JBGTCT010000005.1:0-4080 GCA_041748695.1 Aquaticitalea sp.
TTTCAAAAGCATCCAAATCTACAGGGCCTTTGTAGAGTTGCTTTCCTATTCTGGCGTGAATGGCAATGTTCTTGAGCGGATACCGATCTAAAATAGGAAAGGCATCCAGAATTTCTTCAGCATTCTCATATCCCATTCTCATTTTCATCGACACCAAAATATCGGTTTCGTTATGCGCTCTATGCAAGACGTCATTGATTTTATCAGGATGACAGATCAAGCCAGAACCCATCCCAGATTTAGCCACCATAGGATAGGGACAGCCTAAATTCCAATTCAATTCTTTATAGCCTAAACTTTGCACGTATTTGGCAACATAGACAAATTCTTCAGCATCGTTGGTAATGATTTGCGGAATTACCTCCAGACTCGTGTTATTTTCTGGAGCGATATCATTTTGATAGGATTGCTTAATCGTCAGTTTTCCATTGAGCCTAATGTATGGCGAATAGAAGGTATCAATTCCTCCAAAATACTGCTGGAATGCATTGCGAAACCTGAAATCTGTAAATCCCTGCAAAGGGGACGAAAGGAGCGTAGCAGCCATGTTCATGTTTAGTATGGCAAAGATAGGACAATTGTAGGCTGGTTTTTATATAGGATTGGTTGAGGACTACAAATATCAGACATTTTAATATTTCATTAGTATCCGATAAAAAATTTTAAAACAACGGGACAATATAATGCATATGGATTGATACATTTTCAAAAGAATATGCCCCCTACCTTTAATAAAACACAAAAACCCAAATCATCTAAAATGAAACATCCAATGCCTACAGACTATCTGTTAGTAAAAATCTGGTCTTGATTCTTTGTTCTAAAAGCGCAGCGGTCTTGATTCTATTACCGGACAATACTTACTTTTTAACTACTTGTCTCTATCTAACCCTGTTTTAATGCCTATTTTTGCTCCTTCAATTATTCCTCACAACACATGCAACATTTCAAAGAAACATCAAAGAGCAAAGACAGCTCACAGCCAAAAGTGACGATGGTACAGGCTTTCAAAACCATCATTTGGCCTCGGCGAAATCTGGTGTTCATCGGTTTATTCTTGATCATTATAAAAAGCTTGTCTGCTTTGGTATTACCATGGCAGAGTAAAGTATTATTGGATGAGGTGGTCCCAAATAAAGATTATTCCCAACTCTATACCTTAATCGCCATCGTCATAAGTGCCATCACCGTACAGGCCGTCACCTCATTTTTACTCACCAGAATATTAAGCGTCCAGGCACAATATTTAATAAGTGAATTACGGTCTAAAGTCCAGAAAAAAGTACTTTCACTACCCATCAGCTTTTTTGATAATACCAAATCTGGTGCCTTGGTCTCAAGAATCATGACCGATGTGGAAGGGGTTCGGAACCTGATTGGTACAGGCTTGGTGCAATTGGTAGGCGGTTCCTTTACGGCAGTGGTGTCCTTGATTATTTTAATAAAATTAAATGCCTGGATGACACTTTTTGTCTTTGTGCCCTTGTCCATATTTGGTTTTATAGCCTTAAAGGCCTTTAAATATATACGTCCCATTTTTAGAACACGTGGTAAAATCAATGCCGAAGTCACAGGACGCTTAACAGAAACCCTTGCAGGCGTCAGGGTCATCAAAGCATTTAATGCCGAAGCACAAGAAAATGTGGTGTTTGAAAAAGGGGTAGACCGCTTATATCAAAATGTGAAAAAGAGTTTAACGGCCACCGCCTTAATGACGAGTGCTTCAGCGTTTTTGATTGGTGTCGCCACAACGGGAATCATGGGCATGGGTGGCTATTATATGATGATTGGCGACATGACCACAGGCGACTTTTTATTCTTCACCTTGATTCTCGGCTTTATGATTGCGCCCATTGTTCAAATGAGCAATATCGGGAGCCAGTTGACAGAAGCCTTGGCTGGTTTGGACCGGACGGAAGAACTCATGAATAAGACGGCTGAAGAAGATAACCAAAACAGACATATTCAATTGGAAACCATCAAAGGCGACATCGAATTTAAGGATGTGTCCTTTTCCTATGATGAAGGGAAACAAATTTTGCACAACATCAATTTCAAAGCACCTGCAGGCTCTGTCACTGCGTTGGTGGGGAGTTCAGGTTCTGGGAAATCCACCATGGCGGGTCTTTCGGCGACGTTTTTAACGCCGCAATCAGGTACCGTGACGATTGATAACCACGACCTATCGCAAGTGAAGTTAAGCAGCTACCGTCAATATTTGGGTGTGGTGTTGCAAGATGAATTTTTATTTGAGGGTACGATTCGCGAAAATATCATGTTCCCAAGACCTAATGCCACGGAAGCAGAAGTGCAAAATGCAGTTAACGCAGCCTACGTCAACGAATTTACCGACCGGTTTGATGACGGTTTAGAGACCTTAATTGGAGAACGGGGCGTCAAACTTTCTGGTGGTCAACGCCAACGCTTGGCGATTGCCCGTGCGATTTTAGCAAACCCAAAAATCATCATTTTAGACGAAGCCACCTCAAGTCTAGACACCCAAAGTGAGGCATTGATTCAGAAAAGTTTGGCGGAGTTGATAAAAGACCGAACCACCATTGTCATTGCCCACCGTTTGAGTACCATCCGGAAAGCAGACCAGATTTTAGTCATTGAAGCGGGCCATATCGTCGAACGTGGCACCCATGACCAATTGATTGCTAAAGAAGGTCGGTATTTTGAGTTGTATACGTATCAGGCGAAGATTTGAGAGATTGAGGTCAGGCTATAACCTGACTTTTTATTTGTTTTTGTCAGGTTATAGCCTTACATTTGTTTAATATTAGTCAGGATATAACCTTACATTATGAATCATAAGAAATTACAACTGGAACAATTGGACCGAAAACTAAACGGTTTTTCTAATGCAATACAAGTTACGCCACCACCTTCAGGTTGGCTCAAGGCAGTGCGAACATCTTTAGGGATGTCCTTACAACAATTGGCTGATAAGCTTTCCATTACCAAACAAAGTGTACAGGAAATAGAAAAAAGGGAAAAGGAAGGTACTATTACATTGAATAATCTCAAAGAAACTGCCAACGCTTTAGATATGCAGTTGGTATATGGCTTGATTCCTAAAGATGGTACATTAGACGATTTAATCGAACGTAAAGCAAGAGAATTGGCGATTCGTATTGTGTCCAGAACATCAAATACTATGAAGCTCGAAGACCAAGAAAACTCTAAACAGCGTCTTAAAAAGGCTGTTGAAGACCGCACTGCCATCATTAAAAACGAGATGCCAAAAATGCTATGGGATTAGAGAGCCTCGAATATATTGAGGGACAAACACCCATCGATGAAGAGGAAATTGAGGGCTTAAAGATAGAAACCATTTCCACTAAAGTTGAACTGGATGAGTTCGAACAACTTAACATTGAAGAGGCTTTACAGTGGATAATCAGTAAAAAGTTCAATCCCAAACAGGTATTTACAGAAAAGTTTATACGCGATTTGCATAAACGCATGTATGGGAATATTTGGGATTGGGCTGGACATTTTAGAAAGACCAATAAAAATATTGGAATTGATACACATCAAATTCCTATTCAACTGAAAGTGCTTTGTGATGATGCCTTGTTTTGGGTGGAAAATGTAACATATCCACCCGAAGAAATCGCAATCCGTTTTAAACATCGATTGGTAAGCATCCATTGTTTTGCAAATGGCAATGGCAGACATAGCAGACTAATGGCTGATATCATCATTGAAAAACTATTCAATAAGAAATCATTTTCTTGGGGTGCGGGTAATCTCTCAAAAGCAAATGATACACGTTCTGCTTATCTAATTGCTGTAAAACAAGCCGATTTAAATGAGTATCAACACCTATTGGATTTTGCCAAGTCTTAAGTACTAAAACCCCATATTTTTTATATCCCCACATGTAACACATCACATACAGTTTTAAAAAAAATAGTTTGTGAAGGCGTCAAGCTTTCTGGCGGACAACGCCAACGCTTGGCGATTGCACGAGCGATTTTAGCAAACCCAAAAATCATCATTTTAGACGAAGCCACCTCAAGTTTAGACACCCAAAGTGAGGCCTTGATTCAGAAAAGTTTGGCGGAGTTGATT
>JBGTCT010000006.1:0-4486 GCA_041748695.1 Aquaticitalea sp.
TGCAGTGATGTACCGAGAAAAGCAACAACGGATAGAAGTGTCTTTATTGACCTTTTTACTCCATTTAAAAAACCATAGCGAAGACCGCGAACGTCATGTGAACCACCTCAACGAACATATTAATTGGCAAAAAGTGCGCAGCAAAACTGTTTTGGATTTGGCGCTTAAAAACAATATGATTCTGATTGACAAAAAAATAGTTTCCCTCACTGAAAAGGGAGATGAATTCACAACACAAGCCATTGATTATATTATCACCAATGAAGATGCACAAATTGAAAACATGAAGGATGATTTCTTTTTGTTTAGGGGTTGATTTTTAGAAGAGTTCTCCCTTTTATCCAGAAAATTTCAGAATCATAAAATTTTATGGACGTACTTATCTCCCTTTCAGACTTATCTCTGGGGGATTTACTAATGAATCGCGCTTTGGAATTATTGAAATTTAAAGTGTGTTTTTTATCCAAATCATTTTTATCGACTGAAAAAAGAATGACATTTTTTTCTAGTTTCCATTTTCCTTTTCCATAGGTATCTCTCTCGGGGGGAAGTCCCCCTTCAACTTTATCATACTCATGAAAAACAAATGTTCCATCAGAATTTAAAGTTAAGGTATCAATGATACGTCCATTCGTTGCGTCGATCCTCATTTCATAAACTCCAGATACTCCAATAATAATATTTTGCGCTGTAATTGAAATGTTGAATAAACTGCAAACTAGAAGAATTTGAAAGATTTTCATTTTTGATGGTTTTTTTTGAATCATCAAATTTTATGCCTGAAACTAAAACCCTCTCTCCTTTTGCAACTTCTCATAAGCTTCCTGAACCTGGCGGAATTTTTCTTCTGCCCCTATTTTGTGCTCTTCGCCAAGATGCATAACCCTATCTGGATGGTATTTTTTGGCCATAGTTCTGTAGGCAGATTTTATCTCATCAATAGTTGCTTCTTTCGTAATTTCCAAAATTTTATAGGCATTGTCCTTGCTGTTGTAAAACATGGCCTTGATACTTTCAAAATCACGGGAACTGATTCCCAAATAACCCGAAATGGTATAAATCTGCACAACTTCATTTTCAGTCACCATACCATCCGATTTGGCAATTCCGAAGAGAAAATGCAGCAATTGTAAGCGCGACGGATGGTCCATCATTTGCTGTATCTGCACACATACCTGACGTACAGGTATTTGTTGTTGGTTAATGCCCTTAAAAAGTTGAAAGGCGTGGTTGGCGCGCTCCGTTCCGTACATATTCACGAACTGTTGACGAACAAAATCCAATTCGCGTTGATCTTGGTTACCATCGGCTTTAATAACTACAGAAGCCAAAATCAATAAACTCACTTCAAAATCGCCAGATTTTGTCTGCGGACGTTCCTGTCGTGATGCAGGTCTTGGGGATTGATATGGCGATTGTCGCTTTTGTTTGGATTGCCAATCTCCTAAAAGAGGTGCTCCCTTATCCGAAAAAGTGTCCATAAAACTGCCTAATACCAATCCTATAATCGCACCAATAGGTCCGCCAAACGCCCATCCTAACGATGCCCCAATCCATTTTGAGAAATTCATATACTTATTTTTAAGATTCAAAGATACTATTGTTAGTGCCTTTTTTTGATAAACGTTACGGAATTTAACCATAGAAAACCCAAATACCTGCATAACGACTGCATACTGAATACTGTAGACTGCTTGCTAATTTTCCTTATCTTTGCAGTCTTATTTATTAATCTTAAAATATAAAAAATATATGTATCCAGCAGAATTAGTAAAACCAATGCGCGAAGATTTAACCAAAGTTGGTTTTGAAGAATTACACACCGCAGAGGCTGTGGATGCTGCCCTTTCAAAAGAAGGAACAACATTGGTAGTCGTAAATTCGGTTTGTGGTTGTGCAGCTGCAAATGCGCGTCCAGGTGCAAGAATGAGTTTACAAAACGCAAAACGTCCTGACCATATCGTAACGGTTTTTGCAGGTGTTGACAGGGAAGCTGTAGATCAGGCAAGAGCGCATATGGTTCCGTTTCCTCCAAGCTCACCAAGTATGGCCTTATTTAAAGACGGCGAATTGGTACACATGTTAGAGCGTCATCATATTGAAGGTCGTCCAGCAGAATTGATTGCTGAAAACCTTGTAGATGCGTTTAACGAGTACTGCTAAAATGAGCTTACAGCAAGATCTTAAATCTTGAATTTTTCGGACAGACTATAAAAACCACGTTTTTTCGTGGTTTTTTTTGTTTACTAGCGCAACCTTTTGCCCCTTTTTGCATCTACAGATAAAACTACCAACATCATGAAAAAATCGATTGTTCTTTTAAGCCTTATACCCGTATTTTTATTAACGACAGCAATGTCTTGTGAGGAAGATGATGCTCCTATAAACTGCGTACAAACAGCTCAGGTACTTGCAGAATATAAAGCTTCGATTAAATCCTTGGCTGCAGAATCCGTGTGTGGGGATGAGTTTGAATGCCGTTTTATTGCCTTTGGAAGTAAGCCCTGCGGCGGTCCTTGGGAATTTTTGGTCTACACCACTTCTATCGATACAACGCAATTACTAACTTTTGTGGCTGATTACAATCAACTGGAAGCTAATTATAACTTGATTTGTAATCCTGTATCCGACTGTTCCGCACCGCAACCTCCAACAGGTTTTGATTGCGAAAATAATCAGTGTATTCCTATCTTCTAATAGGTTTTAAATCGTACTTTTTGTTAATTTTGTGACATGCAAAAAGTATTGGCCTATCCGTTAACGGTTTTATATTTCATCTGTTTTGGATTTACCTTGATTGTATTTCACCCCATTCAGTGGGTATGTTTTAATGTGTTTGGTTATCAAGCGCATAAAATCAGTGTCGACTGTCTTCAGTTTTCATTGATAAGATGTCTCAATGTTTTGGGTACCCGATTTACGTTTGATAATCCGCATCAAATCGATACCAATCAGCCCATCATTATTGTAGCAAACCATCAAAGCATGTATGACATCTCACCCATCATGTGGCACATGCGCAAGCACCATCCAAAATTTATTGCCAAGAAAGAATTGGGCAAGGGAATTCCCAGTGTTTCCTATAACCTGCGTCACGGCGGATCGGCATTGATTGACCGAAAGAACCCGAGGCAAGCCGTACCAACCATTATCAAATTTGGAGAATACATCGAAGAGACCAAACGTGCTGCGGTAATTTTTCCTGAAGGCACACGGAGTAAAAACGGTGTGCCAAAACCATTTCAAACAAAAGGCTTGGAGATTTTAATCAAAAAAATCCCGTCAGCTACGATTGTACCGATCAGTGTCAACAACTCCTGGAAAATGTTAAGATATGGTAAATTCCCAATGGGAATTGGAAATCATCTTAAATTCACTGTACATCAACCTATCAAAATTGCTACCTTTGTTAATAAAGAAGAATTGATACCCACAATTGAAAAATTAATTTCTTCAAATGTTCATCCCTAAAACTTAATACCATGTCGTTAAAAAATATGAGATTGGAAGTGATGCAGCATCTTGAAAAAGACGTTGAATCCTTAATAGAAAAATACCTTATCCCAGTTGATAAAATATGGCAACCAACAGATTTTCTTCCAAATTCTGAAGGCGATCAATTTTTTGATGAAGTCACGGAAATTCGTGAGTTGGCCAAAGAATTGCCTTATGATTTTTGGGTGGTTTTGGTTGGCGATATGATTACAGAAGAAGCCTTGCCTACCTATGAATCATGGTTGATGGATGTTGAGGGCGTGGACCAAGTAGGTCGTAACTCTTGGGGAAAATGGGTGCGTCACTGGACCGCCGAAGAAAACCGTCATGGCGACGTGCTCAACAAATACTTGTATTTGTCAGGACGCGTAAACATGAAAGAAATCGAAAAAACTACTCAGCATTTAATTGCTGATGGATTTGATATCGGAACCGGGAGAGATCCTTATAAAAACTTTATATATACCAGTTTTCAGGAATTAGCAACTTATATCTCTCACAATCGCGTTGCTAAAATGGCGAAGGAAAAAGGCAACAAACAACTCTTTAAAATGTGTAATATCATTTCGGGAGACGAAATGAGACACCATCATGCGTATTCCGAATTTGTGGAACGCATTTTTACCGTAGATCCGAGCCAAATGATGCTGGCATTTCAAACCATGATGAAACAAAAGATTACGATGCCTGCACATTTCTTGAGAGAATCTGGAGATAAAATAAGCACAGCTTTTGAAGAATTTAGCAATACCGCACAACGAATAGGTGTCTATACGTCTGCAGATTATGTGGATATTTTGGAAAAGCTTATCAATCGTTGGGACATTGGAAACATCAAAAACCTATCTGACGAAGCTGAAGGTGCCAGGGATTATTTAATGAAATTACCAGACCGGATGAAACGTCTTGCAGAGCGCATGAAAATTCCTCAAAACTCATATCAATTTAAGTGGGTGGAACCTGCTGTCTTGAGATAAAAACGGTTAAATAC
>JBGTCT010000007.1:0-2231 GCA_041748695.1 Aquaticitalea sp.
AGATATCGCCAAGGAAGACTACAGCGATAAAGTTGAAAAAATTCTTATAGATTACCGAAAATCAGCCAACATTCCTGGATTTAGAAAAGGACATGTGCCAATGACTATGGTCAAAAAGCAATATGGTAAGGCAGTTTTGGTGGATGAGGTCAATAAACTTCTTCAAGATGCGCTCAACAAATATTTGACGGAAGAAAAATTGGATGTCTTGGGGAATCCGCTTCCTAAAGCACAGGATAATTTGGATTGGGATGCCGATTCATTCTCATTTGAATTTGAATTGGGTCTAGCGCCAGAATTTGAGGTTGATTTAAAAACCAAGAAGCCAATCACACAATACAATATTGTTGCGGACAAAAAAATGATCGAGGATCAAATTACCCATATCCGTAAACAATACGGAAAATTAATATCTCAAGATAGTGTTTCCAAAGACTCTGAAATCACGGGAGTATTTGAAAATGAAGAAAAAAACATTAACAACAAAGCCACCCTGACTTTAGATAAATTTAAAGGGAAAGCCACCGAGAAGCAGTTTATCGGAGCTAAAGTGGGTGATGTTGTCACATTAAGCACCAAAGGACTGTTTGAAGACGATCATGATTTGATGCATTTTTTAAAAGTGCCTCATGATGAAGCTCATGGTTTGAACGTTGAAGTCAATTTCACCATTAACGAGATCAACACAAGAGAATTGGCAGATTTGGATCAGGAGCTATTTGACAAATTATTTGGTAAGGATGTGGTGACGTCTGTTACAGAATTGAAAGACAAAATAAAGCAAGATTCAGAAAAACAATTCGCACAGCAAGGCGACCAGAAATTTCTGAATGATGTGACGGAGTATTTGGTTGAAAACACAAAATTTGGCTTACCTGCCTCATTTTTGCAACGTTGGATGCAGACAGCTGGTGAAGACCAAATGGATGCAGACCAAGCACGCGAAGAATATGAGAAATCTGAAAAAAGCATGCGCTACCAATTGATTGAGGGTAAATTGATTGAAACGCATAATCTTCAAGTTACTTTTGAAGATCTAAAAGACTTCGCAAAACAAATGATAAAAGTGCAAATGGCACAATTTGGCCAGATGAATCCTGCCGATAAGGAATTGGAGGATATTGCCGCCAGAATTTTATCCAACAAAGAAGAAGTAAAGCGTTTGTCAGAACAACTGATGAGCCAAAAATTATTGGAATTATACAAAAAGGAAGTCAATGTCAAAGTGAAAGAGATGACCTATGACGATTTCGTTAAAGAATTCTACAGTTAATAGATATAAATTAAATCCTTATATTTAGAGCGTAAAACTGTGAGGTTTTACGTTTTTTTTTAAACACTTAAATTGAAAGAAAAATTTATGGATTACGGAAAAGAATTTGAAAAATTCGCAATAAAGGATCAGGGTGTCAGCAGTACCTATTACAATAAAATAATTAGTAGTATGTATCCCGTTGGCCTTACTCCAAACATTATTGAAGAGCGTCACATGAACGTGGCAATCTTCGACGTTTTTTCTCGTTTAATGATGGATCGTATCATTTTTATGGGAACGGCCATCAATGATCAGGTGGCTAATATCATTCAAGCACAATTATTGTTTTTGGAAAGTACCGATGCCTCAAAGGATATACAGATATACATCAACTCGCCTGGCGGAAGTGTTTATGCTGGTTTAGGTATATACGACACCATGCAACTGATTAAGCCAGACGTGGCCACGATTTGTACAGGTATGGCAGCTTCTATGGGTGCCGTCCTATTATGTGCAGGTGAAAAAGGAAAGCGCAGTGGTTTGACCCATTCACGTGTCATGATACATCAGCCGCTTGGAGGCGCTCAAGGTCAGGCAAGCGATATTGAGATAACAGCAAGGGAAATAATCGCCCTAAAAGAGGAATTATACAACATCATCAGTAAACATACAGGTCAGGATTATGACAAGATTTATAACGATAGCGACCGGGATTATTGGATGAAGGCCGACAGAGCTATGGAGTATGGTATGATTGATGAAGTGTTAACACGACAAAAGAAATAATGTAAAATAATTTCATTTCCAGATCTCTGGAATTGAAGTTTGAATATATAAATAGAATGGCAAAGGAAGAATTAGAATGTTCATTTTGTGGTAGGAAAAAGCCAGAAACCAGTTTATTGATTGCAGGTCTCGATGCTCATATTTGCGACAGATGCATTGAGCAAGCTCATGGCATTGTTTTGGAAGAATC
>JBGTCT010000008.1:0-8823 GCA_041748695.1 Aquaticitalea sp.
ACGGCATACTTCCTATCGCCCTATTTGCAGAGCCTGAAGCGGAAGTTAAGGATACTGTTTTGATAACCCGAGGATTTGAATTCGTTAGCTGTGACTCATTTGCTTCACCTAGCTGATCGACACCCGACTGCATGCGATGCACCAAGTTTGCATCAGCACGAAATGACTGGCGAGATTCCGAGCGATGTGAGATACGTGGCTCGCCTCGACAGGTCAGGTATGACTCCGTTCGGTGCGATAATTTTGAATCCGTCTGAAGTGGTAATCGCGCGATTTCAGGTAAAATGAATTCATGAATGCGAGGCACTTCACTGCTTACGAGAGTCAATTTTAAATTGTAATCTTTCAGATGCTTACGAAAGAAATATTCTGGGCCATTTTTACTGTTACCTCCTGTAAACAATAGTGTATCAATTTTTTGATAAGATTGCAAATAACCAATTAAATCACGCAAAACAATTTGATTCATTCCCAAATCGGAAGCATCCATTTTTTCGCGTTCGGCACTTTGTACAATATCGCAAATGCCAATACGGTTATCCACAAGGAATTTTTTGCGTTCCTCCACAGCTTCCTGTGAGTTGTCATAACGGAATCCCAGATTGTGAATGGCATTGATATAAGACCACAAGGAATTGTAATAACTCCCATAACAAAAATCAACATCCCTTTCCAGCAGCTCACCCATAGAGAATCGAGGCGGCGGCAAAGTGCCAACAATAAGTTTGGTAGTATCGTCTTTAATAAAAGGCGGATATGGATGTTGGTGTATAAACACTTTTTCTCTTGTCTAAATGATTAAAATTTTGTACTTTCTCACAAGTAAAATTAAGTTTATTAACAGAAGTATTCCACTTCAGTGGAAATAAAAAATAAAAAATTATGGGAAAAGGCGATAAAAAATCAAGACGGGGAAAAATTAGCAGAGGAACTTATGGCGTGCGACGTCGAAAAATTAAAAAACGTCCATCAACTCTCGAAAAAATAAGTATAGATAAAAAAGCAAAACCTTAATTAGCGCGTAAATACTAATTTAGAATCGGTTGACATATCTTCACTAAAGCCATAGCTTTCATAGTTGAAGCCTTTGACGTCGTCCAAAGTTTCAGCATCTTTATCAATGATGTAGCGCGTCATTAAACCACGCGCCACTTTGGCAAAAATACCGATGGTTTTGTAATCTCCTTCTTTAAATTCTTTAAAATCAACATCTATAACAGGCACTTTCAATGCTTTGGTATTAATCGCCTTAAAGTACTCGTTGCTTGCCAAGTTGAGAAATAACTCATCGTCTTTTAATTCGTCGTTCAGGGTTTTTACGATGTCTTTTTTCCAGAAGGCGTAAAGGTTTTTGTGCTTTCCTACCGATATTTTGGTCCCCATTTCTAAACGATATGGCTGTATCAAATCCAAAGGTTTCAAAATACCATATAATCCAGATAGAATTCTAACTTTATCTTGCACCTGTTCTATTTTGTTTTTAGGAATGGTATAGGCATCCAATCCTCGGTACACATCACCATTAAAAGCATACATGGCTTGACGTGCATTGTCTTGTGTGAATGGCAATTGCCATGATTGGTTGCGCTCATAGTTGAGTTGCCCCAAAGTATCCGAAATACTCATTAATTTGGACAGACTTTTGGCTGATTTCTTTTTAAGCAATTTATTCACTCGTTCGGAAGCATCCAAAAATGCTGCTTCGGTATTCTTTGTGGTTGGTAATTTACTTTCAAAATCCATGGATTTTGCTGGAGATAATACAAGTTTCATAGGCCCTTTCTATTCCCCAAAGGGAATTTTTTTTGATTCACTTTCAAAGTTACAACTACGAATGATAAAATTCAAGGGGATGGTTTTTAATTTTCTATTGAATGATAAACAAAACTAATCGAAATCCATATCCTGATGCTTGGCATAGTGTCGCCATTTATTGATACACTCTTGCATATCTTGAGGAATCCCGGAATCAAAACTCATCATCTTTCCCGTTCTGGGATGTTTAAACCCTAATGTTTTAGCGTGCAGTGCCTGTCTTGGCAAGACTTTAAAACAGTTTTCTACAAACTGCTTGTATTTGGTAAATGTCGTTCCTTTCAGGATTTTTTCACCACCATAACGTTCATCATTAAAAAGCGTGTGCCCAATATGTTTCATGTGCACTCGTATTTGATGTGTGCGACCAGTTTCGAGCGAACAACCTACCAAGGTCACATATCCCAAACGTTCAATGACTTTGTAATGCGTTACGGCAGGTTTTCCTTTATCTTCATCATCACCAAAAAATACGGTATTCTGCAAACGGTTTTTTGGATGACGTCCAATGTTTCCGTCCACAGTGCCTTCATCGTGCTCCATATTTCCCCAAACAATGGCAACATATTCACGTTCACTGGTTTTGTTGAAAAATTGCTTTGCCAAATGCGTCATGGCCTCTTCGGTTTTGGCAATCACAAGTAGTCCGCTTGTGTCTTTATCAATTCGATGTACCAAACCTGGGCGGTTGCTGGAATTGTTGGGAAGGTTTTCAAAATGATAGGTCAGTGCATTGATAAGCGTCCCTGAATAGTTGCCATGTCCAGGATGCACCACCATTCCAGCTGGTTTATTGACTACAAGCAAATCATCATCTTCATAAACAATATCCAAAGGAATGTTTTCGGGCACCAACAAATATTCATACGGAGGATGCGCAAACAGCACCCGGATTTTGTCAGAAGGTTTTACTTTGTAATTTTGCTTTACTTGTGCGTCATTGACATAGATGCTTCCGTTTTTGGCAGCTGTCTGTATTTTGTTGCGAGTCGCGTTCTCAATGCGATTCATCAAGTATTTGTCTATACGGAGTGGCTGTTGGCCTTTATCTACGGTAAATGCGTGATGTTCGTACAAATCATCATCATAGTCTTCGTTGGGTGTAGTATCTTCTATCATTCTTCTTCCAAGGTACGATTGCCATTCCCTAATACCAAATCGATTTTGGAAGTTATTGGAAGCAAATCGCCTTGCGCTACATTTTGGCCTTTGTGGCTTACCGATAGGACTTCATCTTTTCCAATGTCATCCACATAACTAATTTTGCCTATTTCAAAACCAATTGCTTCAAGTGTAGGTTTGGCTTGCCTAAAGGTGCGATGAACGATGTTTGGCATTTCTACTTTTCGGTAACCAGACGGATTAAGGGTTAAATAAATCTTTCGATCTTCCTTAACTTGCGTACCTGCCAATGGATATTGTTCGATGACAGAATATTTTGGATATTTTGGATTAAAATTAGCAGAATCTTGTATTTCCATACGCAAATCCTTGTCATCTAATTCGATTTGAACCGTTTGCAACGATTTACCGGTCAGGTTTGGTACCTCAACAAAGCTGCCATGGTTGGTCGTGATATTCAGCCATTTTAAAAGTATAAAACAGATAATAATAATAGCCAAAATTGCAAATGCAAGTTGCTTTAAAAATACTTTGCTTGTTAGAAATTTTATTAGGCTCATGACGTTTTTTCTAAAGGACAAATATATAAAATCCAAAGCGTTTTTTCTTTTGGTTTTTATGTGATATTTTAGCTTAACATATAATGGACTGATTTTATTGTTGATTAAGAACTCTAATCTAGAACGATTCCTGTCCTGGCATGCTTAAGTAATATGAATTTATCAAATATAATTTTCCCCTTTGGGGAAATCGAAGATTCGATGAAACAAATTTATAAAATGGAAAAGTTGAATCAAATGTCTGCAGGACAAAGGGGCTTATGAAAAAAAATATTGCCATCATCATGGGAGGCTATTCCAGCGAATTTGAGATATCCCTTAAAAGTGGTCAGGTGGTTTTTGAAACCCTTGACAGCACAACTTACAATGCCTATAAAATCCATATTTTCAAAGAAAAATGGGTGTATGTTGACACTAACGAAAACGAATTCCCAATCGATAAAAACGATTTTTCCGTGACAGTTGATGGCAAAAAAATAAGTTTTGATTGCGTTTTCAATGCCATTCATGGTACACCTGGCGAAGATGGCTATATGCAAGGGTATTTGGAATTGTTGAACATTCCACAAACAAGTTGTGGCATGTACCAAGCGGCACTAACTTTTAACAAACGGGATTGTATAAGCACTTTAAAACCATACGGAATAAAAACCGCGATTTCATATTTTGTGAATTTAGGTGACACCATTGATGAAAACGCCATTGTCAAAAAAGTTGGTCTCCCGTGTTTTGTAAAAGCTAATAAAGCAGGAAGCAGTTTTGGAATTACGAAGGTTTACAAAAAAGGAGACCTTTTGATCGCTTTGGATGTGGCTTTTAAAGAAGATGATGAAGTCATCATCGAATCCTATTTGGATGGCACAGAAGTGTCGGTTGGTGTTATTACCTATAAAGGCGAAGTGAAGGTCTTGCCAATCACAGAAATTGTGAGCGACAATGATTTTTTTGACTACAAAGCAAAATATTTAGGGGAATCCCAAGAAATAACACCAGCCCGACTTTCAAAAGAGCAAGAAGATAAAGTCACAAACGTCGCCAAAAAAGTATATGAAGTGCTAAAAATGAAAGGATTCAGTCGTAGCGAATACATTTTTAAAGATGGCGAACCCCATTTATTGGAAGTAAACACCGTTCCCGGTATGACCAAGGCGAGTATTTTACCACAACAAGCCGCAGCCGCAGGAATCAGTCTTGCAGAATTGTTTGGGAATGCCATTGAGGAAAGTCTTGCCTCCCTTAATCCCAGCAAAGGAGGGAAACCTTCCAGTTAATAAAAATAGATTTGTATCTTTAACATCAATAAATTTCCCCATTGGGGAATTAAAAGGGGCTTATGAAAAGAGCACTATTTCCAGGGTCATTTGACCCGATTACTTTAGGTCATTATGATATTATTCAACGAGGTATTCACCTATTTGATGAAGTCGTGGTAGCCATTGGTATCAATTCAGAAAAAAAATATATGTTCTCCCTCGAGGAACGCCAAAACTTCATTGAAGATTCTTTTAAAGAGGAACCAAAAGTAAAAGTGGTCACCTATGAAGGCTTGACCATCGATTTATGCAAAAAAATGGATGCGCAATTTATTCTGCGTGGACTGCGCAATCCTGCCGATTTTGAATTTGAAAAAGCCATTGCGCACACCAATCGAAAACTCTCAAAAATAGAAACGGTGTTTCTGCTCACTGCAGCGCGAACTTCCTTCATTTCTTCATCAATTGTGAGGGATGTTATCCGAAATCATGGCGATTATACCGTTTTGGTTCCTG
The DNA here is from genome assembly GCA_041748695.1 of Aquaticitalea sp. Taxonomy (GTDB): domain Bacteria; phylum Bacteroidota; class Bacteroidia; order Flavobacteriales; family Flavobacteriaceae; genus JBPOFM01. The sequence continues at coordinate 5,267 of JBGTCT010000008.1, forward strand.
ATAGCGTGAAAATCAAATAAGCTAATTTTTTTGGCTTTTTGCAGGGATTCAAGTATGTCATGCATTGGAAGTAAAGAAATTCCAAGTACAAAGTACAAAGTTAATTTCTTCAGACTCTTATCATTTAGTTGTTATATTAATTTTTTAGAGCATTTTAAAAATTTGTATTATTTAAAAAATTCTTATAAACAGAGTAATATTTGGGAATCACGTTATGTTGATCTATAATTGTGATTTTTTTTTACTGAAATGTTTTCAGGCCAACAATGTAAAAAAGACTGTAATGTGGATTATGAAGATTAAAAAAGCATCAGATCCAGACTGCAATTTAATACAGAAGATATAACTGACGCTTTTTGATAAGAATTGATTAATAGCATTTTAAATATAAAACTATATGTTTAGTAATTACGATTTATTCGTCAACTGACATTTAAAGGAGATTAAGGGTCTTCTTACAATCCAACATTTAATCGTCAAGTTTAAAGTTTAATAATTTGAGATGATTTTTTAATACTTTCGAAGTGATTTTGAAAAAAAAGAGAGATCGTTCATTGAAAAATCTCTCCTCTGTAATGTGAAACGAATTAGTATTGAATCTCATAAATTGAATAAGTCATAATAAATCAAAACTAATGTCTTCTTCATATATTATGCAAAAAATGGAGTTGCTATTGCAACAGCTTCTTCAGCCGTAATCGGCTCGTCATAGGATTGAGAAGCAGATTCCGCAGAATATCCATCACCTAAACTCGTAAGAGCAACACCTGCTTGAACTATCAATTGCTCACCAGCATAAACTGCTGGTGGTACCATTGGATCTACATTGAGTTGATTGTTCAATGTTATCCAACCAAGTCCGTCATCATTTAGTTCCATATTATAATAAGAAGATCTAAGTCTTCTTACTTCTGCTGCATGGCGCGCCTCAACAGAGTGAATACGCAACGCAGGAGCTAAATAAATTGTGCCCTGCAGGTTTCCTGCTTGGCCTTTATAAGCTCTGACACCAGTATCTTCAAAGGCTTGTGCCAAAGTTAATAATTGATCGTAAGCCTCTGGATTAGTAGTATCAAATGGAGCAAATGCGCCGCCCAATGTGAAATCGAATTCTGGCTCCTCTACTGCGTCTGCTCCTAAAACACTTTCTAATAGTGCAACGTGAGCATTTTCATGTTTTGCGATTTGCTCGTAAACATCTTGCGGACGACCAGATGGAAGCACACCAGACGCCAGAGCGCGGTTGTAAAAATCTGCTTCAAGGTATTCTAATGTCAATGCCAAATTTAATGGCCCTATATGTGAAAAATAGGCCATAGTTGTTGCGCTCGATTTATTCACTGCTAATCCAAACGGGATTGCAGCCAAGACGGACTTCTTACCATATGATCCCAACTGACTAAACATTTCTCTTCGAGTTGCCGAAGTATTGTTTAAATCAATATTTGAGAATTGGTCTAAAAATTTTATAATATTCATGATGTATATTTTTTAAGATTAATTAATAAGACGGCAAATTTTGTGCATTTATCTTTGTAGTAATAAAGCCAGAGGCAGCTGCCAATACTTGATCTGGTGTATTAAAAAGATCAAGCCCATTTTCGTCTACTACATCATCTCCTGCAAAATATTTATTATCTCCGTATAATGATCTTAATGTAGAGGCATGTCTTGCTTCCACAGAAACAATTTTTCCAGCCAACAATAAATAATCCGTATTCACTAGTAATGGTCCAGCGCCATTATATGCCGACACACCAGTATCTTCCAATAAGATAGCTGTTTGCATCACAGAATCTCTAGATCCAAAGTCTATTGAGCTAAAATCAAAACCAATCTTTGGCAAAACATTTTCTGAATTTCCGCTATTAAATGGCATCAAAACTTGTTCAAACCAATCTCTATGAATAAGCTCGTGCTCATAGATATCATTAAATACTAATTGTTCTTCGGCATTGGCACCATTAAAATATCCTCCTTGTACAACATTCATGTAGAATGCTGCTTCAAGTTGTTCTAGAACATAGGCATAACGAAGAATGCCTACATCACCACTGCCGAGGTTGTAAACCTGTCTGTCCTTGCCCGATTTTCTGTCAAGCAAATCGGCATCACTTAACTCAGAAGAGTTGACTAATTCTTCATTTTCACATGAATAGAGCATCAGGCCAGTACCTGCTACTGCTAAACCACCAACTTTCAGAAATTTTCTGCGATCAAAAGGTTTTTTTACCCCTTGAATGTCGGTTTGATAATTTTCAATTTTTTTTTTCATAATAAATATGGATTAATGATTAATAAATACTGGTTTATCAATTAGTTGTCCTTAAATTAATTCAATAAAAATTATTCAAACCAAATATCCGATTAAAAGACTATTTATTCGCTGAATAGAATCAAGGGGTGCATTCAAGGCCTTAACGCAACAAAGGTTGCTAATTAGTTATGGTACAATTTAATTTTTTCCTTCCAAAAAACCTAGCCTTTTTGAAGGCTTTTTGGAAAGAAAAAATCAGACAGAGTTTTGTTCCAGGACTTCAAGGGGTGTTTTAAATCCCAATACCTTTCTGGGTCTGTTATTGAGTTTATTTTGTATCGTTTTCAATTGTTTTATATCTACATTTTTAAAGTCTGTTCTTTTGGGCAGATATCGTCTAATCAGTCCATTTGTGTTTTCATTGGTTCCACGTTCCCAAGAGGAATATGGATTGGCAAAATATATGTCCATTTTTGTGCTTTTGGACAGCCACTTATGGTCTGCCATTTCAGTTCCATTATCGTAGGTCATCGTTTTTTTAAGTTGACGGTCAAACTGATTGAGTTCTTTGGCAAAAGCTCTGGTGACCGACTTTGTGGCCCTGTTTTTCAGACCTATTATCAGGGTGTATCTTGATTTGCGCTCAACGATGGTTCCTATGGCAGATTTCTGCGCCCTACCGATGACCAGGTCGCCTTCCCAATGTCCGATTTCCTGCCTGTTTTCAATGTGTTCGGGTCTTTGTGATATATTTACCTGGTCCTTTATCCTGGACCCTTTCCCACGTCTGGGTCTGGGTTTTCTACGTCTGGATTTCTGATACGGCAGAAGCTTTATGAGCTTTTTATTGATGCCTGCCTGTGGATGGGAATAGATGTGCATATAGATTGCCTCGTGGGATATTGTCATAACAGAATCATTTGGAAAATCGATTTTAATTCGACCGGAAATCTGTTCGGGCGACCAGTTCCTCAAAAGTCTTTTATAGACATAAAAACGTAGCAGACTATGTGTTGCTATTTTGTCCAGATTCCGTTTGTTCAGGTAATCATCTTTAGCAAGCCAATCAGCTAAAGAAGCATCGTACCTATCATTGGGATTGGCGACCCATTTATTGACTTCTCTTGTAACGGTGGAACGCGAGCGATTGAGCTTAATCGCAATGAAGGATTTGGTTTTATCTTCTTCCAAAAGCGTCTGGATAATGACACGTTCTTTAAGTGATAATCGCCTGTGCTTTTTTGTGTTCATACAACAAATCTAAAATTTTGATTTGTTGCGTTAAGTTATTGAATTCGGG
>JBGTCT010000009.1:0-2033 GCA_041748695.1 Aquaticitalea sp.
GCGACGAGCTCTTTCTGGGAAACGTCCTTATATATTGACAGTTGGAACCTTTTTGCTATTGATTGTAGCGTTTATTACCTTTGGAATTTCATTGGCAACTCAACGTACTAAAGTTGAATTTTTCCCGGACAACAAACCCAACCAAATTATTGTTTACATAGAGTATCCACAAGGAACTGCAATCGATAAAACAAACGCGATCACCAAAGAAATAGAAAATCGAGTTTATGATGCGCTTGATAACGATCAATATAAAGAAGGGAATTATAATTTTCTGGTAGAAAGTGCCGTCTCACAAGTGGGTGAAGGCGCTGGAAATCCCCAAACGGATGCCGGGTCGGCTGCAGAAATGCCTCATAAGGCAAAAATCACAGCTTCCATGCGTGAGTATAAATTCAGAAAAGGTGAAGACAGCGAACTATTGCGCCAAAAAGTTCAGGAAGCTTTGGTGGGAATTTATCCGGGTGTATTGATATCTGTTGAAAAAGATGCCAATGGGCCACCAACAGGCCCTCCGATTAATATTGAAATTGAAGGAGCTGACTACAACGAACTGATAGCAACAGCCGAAAACATGCGCGAGTTTATCAATAATAAAAATATCGCTGGAATCGATGAGTTGAAAATTGATGTCAATAAAGACAAACCCAACATGCGAGTCACCATCGATAGGGAAAAGGCTGGAGAATTGGGCGTCAGTGCATCACAAGTTGGTCAGCAATTGCGTAATTCCATTTTTGGTGCCAAAGCTGGGGTTTACAAAGAAGGGGGAGATGATTTTGATATCTATGTGCGATTCAATGAGGAAAACAGGTACAACACCAGTGCGCTTTTTAATCAGAATATCACTTTTAGGGACAACACAGGTAATCTTAAAGATATTCCTTTGTCTACATTGGCAAAGCAGGAAAACAATTCTGGGTTTAGTGCTATCAAACACAAAGGCACCAAGCGTGTTGTTACCGTTTATTCTGCATTATCTCCAGGTTATACAGATGCTGGTGCCATAGTCACTCAAATTCAAAATGAAATGAGAAGCTATGAAGGCTTACCAAAAAATATAAAAATTGATTACACTGGCCAAATTGAAGCACAAAACAAACAACTGGCATTCCTTATGGGAGCTTTCTTTATAGGACTGGGTTTGATTTTCTTTATCCTAATATTTCAGTTTAACTCCGTATCAAAACCAGCAATTATCATGTTGGCCATTTTCTTGAGTTTTATTGGGGTTTTTGGAGGCATTGTAATTACTGGAAGTGCCTTTGTAATCATGATGACGATGGTTGGGATTATTTCCTTGGCAGGAATTGTGGTGAATAACGGCGTTGTACTTTTAGACTACGCACAATTGTTAATCGACAGGAAGAAAAATGAATTGGACCTAGACGAGTATGAATATCTCTCAACAGAAGATTTGTTTGAAAGCATTATTAAAGCAGGAAAAGCACGTTTACGACCTGTCTTGTTAACGGCAATCACAACCATCTTGGGATTGATTCCATTGGCAATAGGATTAAACATTAATTTCTTCACACTTTTTAGTGATTTCAATCCTAATATTTACATGGGAGGAGACAATGTCGTGTTTTGGGGACCACTGGCTTGGACCGTTATTTATGGTCTATTTGTCGCAACATTCTTAACCCTTATTGTAGTGCCAATTTTGTTTTTCCTATCTGTAAAATTTAAAATGTGGTTACGCAGAAAAATAAAATCAGTGAATGAAGAACTGGATGATGAACCAATCGTTCGATTGGACATTGATTAATAATTAATTACTTTGTTGTAAGCGAGCGAGGTCTCAAATTCCAAAAAAAATCCCGAATCCAAAAACGGAAAAAACGATGCAAGCATCGCGGAACTAATCCCTAAAAGATTAAAAGAAGGGGATTTAAAAAGTTTTTTTTTAGTTTTTGAGCATCGATTATTTGAAAAATATCTTCGAAAAATATCCAAATTATAAAGAGGCTGTCATGACTTATCAGACAGCCTCTTTGTAATGTCATGCCAATTTTTTAAAATTTAAAATT
>JBGTCT010000010.1:0-7247 GCA_041748695.1 Aquaticitalea sp.
AGATGATAATGGTAATGAGACGCCGTTGCGTCATGCAGCTCCCAATTTTGGAAACACGCATTTGGTATGGCAGCATTCAAAATTTCAAATTGACGCTTTTGCGACTTATAACAACGAGTTATCATTCAATCAATTGGCGCCTTCCGAGCTTGAGAAAGGCTTTATGTATGCTTTGGACAGCTATGGGAATCCGTATGCGCCCTCTTGGTATACGCTTAACTTAAGAACACAATACAAAATCACGGACGCTGCTACCATTGTAGCCAGTTTAGAAAATATCACAGACCAAGGTTACCGGCCCTACTCGTCAGGTATTTCCGCGCCAGGACGCAATCTGATTTTGTCTTTAAAATACAGTTTTTAAAAATAAAAGCCTTTAACTATGAGGTTATGTGCTTTATCCGTTTAGGATACCACTGTAATGATTCTGCTATATGGGTGACTCTTGGTTGTCTGGTTGTAAAGTGGATTAATGATTAGTGATGAACAATTAATAATGTGGAGTTGGTATTTAAATCTGTCACATTCGTCGAATTATCCATACACGATCCATACAGTATCCATACAGTATCAATACACTATCCATACTTTATCTATGGATGTGACCCGTAAATAAAGACAATACAGATGAAAACCGTCCAAATGCTTTTGGATCTGTTCATCTGTAAATTTCAGATAAGACTTTTCGGTAAAATTCTGAAATATTCCTCCACTCATTTTATGTGCCCGAAGACGATAAGGGTCATAAAAATAGGATGGCATATAGCCCGATTTATTTCCCCCGCCTGCCGGACGGGCAGGTTTCTCCCAACGAACAGCAAACACATCTTCACGTCCTTTGAAAAGGGATTTGAATATTTGAACTTGAGGTATAGAGAAAGCATCCATTGAAAAGAAGTCTATAATTCATTTATTTCCTTTTCAATTAAACGATACTTGTCTTTTACATCTTCTCCGGAATAGAAGTCTAGCAAGTCCTTTTTGGTTAATGTTCCTTGGCTTAAAAAGCGTTTCAAATAGTCATGGTTAAATTCCATTAATAGCATTGACTTTTCTAATTGTTTTAAAATTGCTTTGTTGTTTTCAATGTTATTTTGAACGAGTGATTTGATTGTCAATACTTCGTTGATGTCTTTGATGATACGGTTTACCATCATTGCCAAAATATCTTTGTCGAGTTCGACATCTCTTGCATTTAAGGCAATATCGCGAGCTAACATATATGCAATAGCTAAATTGCTGTAATCTCCTTTCTGCGAATTGATGATGGCAACAAAACCAACACCTGCAATGTATCCTACATTTTCAAAATTTTTTAAAATGGAGTTTTCAACTAATGAAATATCAAAAACAATCAGACTTACTTTACTGTCTCTATTAGCTTGTGTTTCTATTAACTGACTCCAAGCTGTATCAGATTTTCGAGTAAAAATATCTTTGCTTTCAATGTCTCCTAAACGAACACTTTTATCAAATTTACATTCAATAGCTATTTTTAAATCCGGCGTTCCGTTTATTTCACAAATGATATCACCTGTTTTGTTTTTCGGTAAATTTCCCGCAGTATTACCTGTTAAAAATGCACGGTCTTTTAATCGTTTATCTAGAAAATATTGATTTAAGTATTCTGCGACTTCATCCTCTGCCAATGTTCCTTTGATAGTTGATTTATAGAAAAGTTCATTTTTCATCTCAAAAATCATCTTCAAACTTTCGAGTTCTGTTCCTAGCTCGTTGGATGTTTTTGAAAGAAAAGAGGAAATTCGGTCTTCCATCAATGCCAACACTCCGATATAAATTGCTCTAAGCAGTTTGTCATCTCTTTCACTTGTAGGGAGATTATCGAAGTAATTGAAAACAATTTGATTTTCGATTTCAAATTCTTTGATTTCAATACGTTTGAGTTGTTGATTTATTTTTATTGTTGCCATACTATGCTAAATTTTTGATTTCCTTATAAAGTTTAACCAAATGATCTATTGATAAATCAATTATGGGTTCAAACATAAAGGAGTTGATATGAATATTTTCAGGTGTTATAAGATTAACCTCGTCCAATTTATTGATTTCAGTATCCATTGTTCCATCAAATTGATTTTTAAACCTTTCAAAAAGTTTAGCTGTTTGGTATTTACTAAAGGGTGATTTATCACTTACTTTAGAAAACATATACTCTTCGGATTTTATTCTAATGGCAATTGATAAGATAATTTTTTGTTCAAGATTCATTCCTTGAGCAATAGGCACCGAAATTAGCTTATCAACTTCCTTTTCAAGAATTGACTTGATCGTATCTGATTGGTTATAAGTTTCTAATCCTTTCGAAATTATAATATTGTCATAGACTGACTTAAGTTGTCCTATTGTAATTGAACTTGAATCATTTTTGAGATGTAATAACGAGGTTAATAGTATAAAATCATTACAAGAACTACCATCCTTAAATTCAATCAAATTTCTCACAAAAGGAATTGATGCCAATAGCATCAAAGGATCTTTAAGATTTTTTTTCCATTCATTAAATGGATTAGTTTGAATTTTAGTACCAGTACCTATTAATGTTATTTCATTATCATCTTTTAGTGCCATAAAAGAACAATCCCTTATAATAGTTCCGTCTAATAAACGTGATTGGATAGTTCTATAAAAATCATAATTATGGGTTAAAATAATTTGTTTAAAGGATCTGTCTTTCTGAATATCAGAAAGGTATTGTATGATGGCATACTTGTTTTTATAATCAAATGAATCAGCAATATCATCTATGATAAGTAACGTTTCATTATTATCTTTCTTTTTTGCTTGAATATTAAATAACACATTCATTAAATACATTGCCCTCTTTTCGCCTTGGCTTAAAAAATCTTGTATGCTTAATTCATCATTATTTAATACTAGTGGGGGTCCTCCGTCTTTCGTCTCAAATTCAAATGCAATAATTGGAGCGGATTTGCCTAATATTGAACTATCTCTATTTCTAATTATAGCCTTGAACGGAACAAAAAACCGATCATTAAATTTTTTTACAATTTTGTCCCATTCAGTTTTTTGATTTATAGCAGCTTGTTCAATTTCTGCCAGACGTTTTTTGCCCGTTGTGTAAGCATCATTAATTTCGGTTAAGAAGAAGATTAAATTTGAAAAGTATGAAACCCAAACATTTTTCTTAAAGCTTTTAACGTCAATATAATCAGAAACTATTAACGGCTCTTTTTCAATGATTTCTCTGAACTGTTTAACCGCAACTTTTTTAATTTCTTTTTCAATTTTAAGAAGGTGCTCATTCTCAATAATGACTTTCTTTTCTTCAAGAAGTCTAGATGCTAGTTGCTTATCATCAATAATTGGGTCATCATCTCCATCAAGAAGAATTTTATGATTGGCGTGAAAATAATTTTCCTTGTTCAATGATTGGGCAACTATATCTGCTCTCCCTGGATTAAAAACTCCAGACTTAAACACCGAAGAGTTTTTAATTAATTTGTTATAAGCATTAAAGTACTCATCAATTTTGCCTTTAACATTTGGCTTTGATAAAAAATCTATTACATCTTGATGAAATAACTCTTCATATTTCATTGAAGAATAATTGTCTGTCAATTCCTGCTGATGTATATCACAAAACAAATCGAAGATATTTTTTTTATCAAAGTCACTTAATAATTTTTGTTCAATATCCTTTTTAGGAACTCCAGACTTCCGATTCAAGTCGATTATTATTTTGTCTTTTAGTTCAATTAAATTTCGGAAAATGGAATCATATTCATCTTTTGAATCCTGATCCACTAACAGTTTAGATTGACTTTCAGATGTATTAATATTCTCAAAAGACTTAATTACTAAAATGTCTTTGGCTTCAATATCATTATTATCAACCTTGATTGAGTAAGATGATGTTTTTCCGTGTAATCTATCTTTTGGTATTCCTCCTTTTGATAATTCTTGAAAAGTATTAGCAAAGGAAGTTTTCATCACTCCATTTGAGGCATAAATAACTATGGTATTTGATTGTGTAAATACAAACGTGTGCTTTAGTTTATTAATTCCAAAGCAATTTTCTAACTCCAATTCGATTTTATCCATTCCTTAATCATAAAGGTTTTTTACATAACTGTTAATGTAGCTGTTCAATCCACTACCACTTTGTGCAAGTCTTTTCAAATTCTCTACGTGTCTTTGTCCAGCTTTCCGATAACTATATTTATAAGTTCTAGCTGTTCCTGAAAATTTGACAATGACATAATCAGAACCTATTTCATAGGCTGAAACACCTGAATCACCACCTGAATTTCTATATCTTTCCATAACTACTTTTTTTGATATTCATAATCATTCCTAATATTGGCTGAAAAATAAACTCCGTGCGAATCAACATTCATCAATTCATCATAGACATTTTCAGGAACGTTAAAATACTGATAAACACCACCATGGTTGAATTCTACTTCAAGGATTTCATTTTCTGCATCATATCCAATAGATGCAAGGTTCGAGGATTCTACTGATTGTCTGTTCATATTATTACTTATTTTTGTTATAACTATATTTCTCCTTGATCTCATTCATAAAATAAGCACCTTGCGAAGGCGAACTCATCAACTCTTCATAGACCCTTTCCGGCACATCAGAATACTGGTAAATCGCTCCGTGGTGAAATTCTATTTCTAAAAGGCGTGCTTCTTTGTCATACCCAACAGAGGCAATATTTGAAGAGGCTACTGGAATTCTTTTAATTCCTGAATTGCTGTCTATTGCAATTATTGCGAGTAATTTTTTACCTAAATCAGTGGTAAAATATTTTTGATTTTTACTTCTGGGCTTATCGGGTATTGTTTGTTTCAACCACCCAATTTCTATGAGTGGTTTTATATGATGATTATGATTCTTGGTGTTTTTGTAAAGCTCAATTTTCTCAAATATTTCATCATTTGATTTTGGCTCTGCACAAAAGTGTAAAATCTTTTTAATTGTATTATTAATCCTTGCTCTTATGACTTCTCTGTCTTTGTCTCCCAATTCAGAGACAGAGAGACTAAGATAGCGATTTATATCTTTTATTTCATTGATTTTAAGAGTATTATCTTCGTCTCTTCTTAGTTCATCTTGGGAGACTAAGATGGAATTCGAAAGTGGATGAATGGGAAGGACACACAAAAAGTAAGCATTGTTTTCATCCGTCTCAAAAATGGGCGGAGGCGAACCGTTTTCTTCTAAACTTTTGTGAATAATAGGCAATCCAGTTCCTCTGCCTTCTGTAAGTTTCAATTCCTTTAAAAATCCACCTATTTTGCGGTTTCTATAATCTCGTGCTACTACCCTTTGTTTATTTAGCATAGCTTGAGTAATTGGTGGCATAGGTCCAGGGAAACTCAATATTTCAATTTTATCTTTATGTATTTGAATCTCCACGGCATTTTCACGTTCATAACTTTTATGATAAACCGCATTGACTACGGCTTCTTCTATGGCCTGAAAAGGATAGTTGAAAAAGCGTATTGATTCCGCTTGCCTAGCCGATTTAACCACCAATTCTTCTACAATATTGGTTTTAAAATACTGCAAAACTTCCCTAATTTGTTGGATGATAGATCCGGTAAATAACTTTTCAGTATAATCTTTACCAACTTTATCTTTATGAATAACTAGATCAATTTTTGCTCCTGAAAAGAATTTCTCGGGATGCTCATTAAACAAAAGCAACCCAGCATTTGTAGGACGTAATAGTTCGTCTGAACCTTTGGCTATCATTAAATGTCTGCATAATTCAGAGAATGGAATTTTCGTACTCTCTTCATATAAGGAACTCATCACTTCTTTTAAATAGCTTTGAATCAAACGTAAATTCAAATCATCTAACTTTGCGGTTTGGTTTATTCGATCATCAAAAGGGATACGTGCTGTGAGTTCAATGAGTCTTCTCTCATCATCAGAGCCATCTTTGACTTTTATCGTTTTCGAGCCCCGTTTTATGTACATGGCTCTTTCAGTTCTTTTTTCACTTAAACTAATTGGAGCTTTGTAGGGTCTGTTATCTCCAGCGGGGGAAAATACAACCAATATGTGCTTTCCATTTATTAAGTATGGCTGAAAAACAGGAATATAAACAGGGATTAACTTATGAGATAGTTCAATCAGTTTTTTCTGAATGGCATCCAATTCTTGAACGTGTAAACCAATAGGTGGCAACTTAGCTTTCCCATTTTCTTCTTCAACTCCAATAATGACATAGCCTCCATCCCAATTGTTAATATCATTGGCGTATGCACATAAAGAATGAATGATATCCTCAGGATTCCATCCTTTTTTCAACTCAATCCGATCCCATTCAACAGTATTGCCGTGCAGTAATTCATCTATGTTTATGGGTAATACCATTATTTATTAAATCATATTAAAATCTTTTACTATTCCATTTGGCAAATTCTCATCAAACCAATGCCAAATATCGAAACGATAAGTTCCTTTTTCCCACCAATAAAAATCTACCTCAATTTCATCATCTGAATTGGTTGGAATATCAGCAAACGCTGACCACATTTTTTCTAATTCAGTTATTGTCATTTCTTCTTATTCGCTTTAATGAATTTGGCTCTTTCCTCTGCAACTTTCAGTGCTTCTATTCCTAAATCTTCATCTTGAATTTCATATAAAATCTTGTCGCTAAGGAAGGACACCAAAAGTTCGTCTGCGTTGTAATCGTATATGTCGGCAAGTTTAATGACTACTGTTTTAGTAATTTTTCGCTCCCCACGTTCCATTTTGCTTAAAATCGCCACATCAATGTCTAGCAAAGCTGCAACTTTCCGCAATGGAAGTAGCTTTTCTTCTCGAATGTGTCTTAGCTTTTCGCCTATTGTTTCTGTTGACATAAACTCTGTTGACATAATGTGTCAAAACTAGATAAAGATTTTTGATTTGTCTCTATTTATCTCAAATTATTTTCAACATTCCTGTCGAGCGTTGGGAAATTATTCACTGTATTTATTTGTTTTTATGGTGTTCGTGAATCGCTTCGCTTATTTGGCTGTTTTGCAAAACTTTGCTTGTTGATCGGCTTGTGTGGTTTTGCAAATGCGCTTACGGAAGTCTTCTGGATACGTTTGGCTAAAATTATTTTTTAAGATGTGCGGTGGGAAAATATTTTAAAACAATCTGGTATTTACGTACCATTATTCAGTTCTCATCAACAACTATCACCTAAAACCGTTTCACCGCCCTTTTGGTAATCACCTGCCCATTAGACAAAG
>JBGTCT010000011.1:0-2842 GCA_041748695.1 Aquaticitalea sp.
GGTTTTCCTTTGGTTTCCATAGGTTTTGGCTTTATGGTTTTAAGTGCCATTATGCCCAATAGTTTTTTATACAACTGGAAATCTGCCATTTTGACCAAAATTGCGGAACTTTCGTATGGACTTTATTTAATTCACATGGCGGTTATTCTATCAACCCGCACAGTATTGTTTGATTATGGCATTGCAAAAGACAGTAACTTGGTGTTTATCCTATCTATTGTTTTTTGCTTTTTAATCGCTTTAGTATTGCATTACAGTATAGAAAAACCATTTATGAAAATGCGTAGAAGATTTTTGAAATAATTTTTTAATTAATTAATAATAGTTCCCGAAGTTGAAAATAAAACTCACCACAAATGAACAATCAACCTAATTTCCATGGATATCTGCACAGTTTTCGTGGTTTTAAAAGACAAAGGCAATGAAAGAAAATGATACGTGGCTCTATAAAAACTGGCAAGGGACTTGGTCCATAGATTCGCCTCAACCGCCATCTTTTATTTCAGAGAATAAATTTGAAAAAATGGTTGAATTTGGGCAGAAATATACCGATGCCTGGAATAGTAAAAAGCCGGAGAAAATGGCATCATTTTATGCCGAAGATGGAACGCTTACTGTGAACAATGGAAACCCAGCGGTTGGAAGAAAACAAATAGCCGAGACTACTCAATCCTATATGGAGGCCTTTCCTGATATTGAATTAACTATGGATAGTTTAACAGTCGGGGACGGAACTTATAGATATTATTGGACTTTTAAAGGCACCAATACCGGACCAGGGGGAACCGGAAACAAAGTCGACTTCAGCGGATTTGAAGAGTGGACAATGAATGACCAGGGGCTTGTACAAAAGTCAGTTGGAACATACAATGCTAAAGTTTACCAAAGACAACTTAAAGGCAATTAAAAAATTAACACTTACTCTAACAATTAAAAATATGAAAAAAGCAATCATTCTCCTCATTTTAATTCAGTTTTCTAAAGTTGCTATTGGGCAAGAAAATGAAGGCATCTCGCTTTCCTTCAATCATATGGCATTGTCAGTTAAAGCCGTCGATGTATCAGCGGAATTTTACACAAAGGTTCTTAATCTGAAACTAATTCCGTTGCCACCAGAAGCTAAAAACGTAAAATGGATTTCATTGGGCGATGGAAAAGAATTACATCTACTATCAGTTTCAGAAGATGAAATTAAGACAAATAAGGCAATACATCTTGCTTTATCCACTGCGAATTTTGACGCCTTTGTTCAGAAACTCACCACGATGACTATTGAGTACTCCGATTTTCCTGGAAACATCAATAAAATTAACGTTAGACCTGATGGAATTAGACAAGTGTTCTTTCAAGACCCAGATGGCTATTGGATTGAAGTGAATAGCATTAATAAATAAAATAAAGCCTATGCCCTACTACACTATTTACTTATTGAAACCTTAAAAAAATACAATCGACTTGAAAAGTCTATATAATCCAAACAATGAAAAACAAGAAAAACACACTCGCCCTTATTCTATGCATCGCAGTGCTATTCAGCTGTACCGAAAACAAAACCTATGACATTCTCATTAAAAACGGACAAATTTTGGACGGCTCTGGAAAACCTTCTTATATAGGAGATATTGGCATAAACGCCGATACCATTGCCGCCATAGGCGATTTGAAAAACGCTAAAGGATTGCAAGAAATAGATGCTAAAGGTTTGGCCGTCTCTCCCGGTTTTATCAACATGCTTAGCTGGGCGACTGAATCCCTAATAGAAGATGGGAAATCTCAAAGTGACATTCGACAAGGTGTAACCCTTGAGGTTTTTGGCGAAGGCTGGTCTATGGGGCCGCTTACGGATGCTTCAAAAAAATCAATACGGGAGATTGGAGCTGGAAATATAACATATGATTTTAAATGGGAAACCCTGGCAGAATACCTTGAATTCTTAACCGAAAAAGGTGTTTCCCCTAACGTTGCTTCTTTTGTGGGAGCCACTACATTAAGAATAAATACGATGGGATTCGAAGACCGAGCTCCGACCGATGAAGAAATGGAGCAAATGAAAAGTATGGTAAAAAATGCAATGGAAGAGGGTGCCTTGGGCATTGGTTCGTCATTGATTTACGCTCCCGCCTTTTATGCAAGTACCGAAGAATTAATAGAGCTCTGTAAGGTCGCTTCCGCTTATGATGGTATGTACATCTCCCATATGCGTAGTGAAGGCAATCAACTCCTCGAAAGTCTGGATGAGTTAATTCGAATTGCAAGTGAAGCCGATATTCGGGCCGAGGTATATCATCTAAAAATGGCTGGCAAGGATAATTGGAACAAATTTGATGCTGTGGTCTCCAAGATTGATTCGGCACGAGCGGCCGGACTGCATATCACAACAGATATGTACACCTATACTGCTGGCGCTACTGGGCTTAATGTGACCATGCCGCCATGGGTACAAGAAGGTGGATTTGAAAAATGGGCCGAACGCTTGCAAGACCCAAAAATAAGGAAGCAATTAATAAAAGAAATGACTACGCCTACAAATGAATGGGAAAATTATATGATGGCGGTAGAATCTTATGACGACATCCTATTAATAGGCTTTAAAAATGATAGCCTAAAATATTTAACCGGAAAATCATTGGCAGAAGTGGCAAAAATGCGTAAAACATCTCCCGAAGAAACCGCTATGGATTTGGTCATTCAAGACGGTAGCAGAGTTGGAACTGTATATTTCTTGATGTCCGAAGAAAATGTAAAAAAGCAAATCGCACTCCCCTACATGAGCTTTGGTTCTGATGAAGAATCTTCTGCTCCTGAAGGCGTCTTTTTAGAGGCTAGTAACCATCCTAGGGCG
>JBGTCT010000012.1:0-4439 GCA_041748695.1 Aquaticitalea sp.
TATATGGTAGGCGCACAGTTGGAAGGTTTTGACGTGATGGTTAAATTGACTGATGACAATGACTTTATGGTCTTGGAAGGCGATGAGTATTTGAGTTCACCAATTGACCGTCGTCCAAAGTTTCATTTATACCAACCCAACATTGCTTTATTGAGTGGCATTGCTTGGGACCATATCAATGTGTTTCCTACCTATGAGAATTATGTGGAACAATTCAAAATATTTGTGGATAGCATTGTAAAGGGTGGAAGTATTACCTATAACCAAGAAGACCCTGAAGTTGTGAAGGTCGTGGAAGCTTCCGAAAATACCATTCGTAAATTGCCATATTATACACCAGCCTATACCGTAGAAGATGGTCAAACGCTTTTGGAAACATCCGAAGGGCCATTGCCTATTGAAGTCTTTGGCAAGCACAACCTAAATAACCTCGCGGGAGCCAAATGGATTTGCCAGCACATGGGAATAGATGAAGATGATTTCTACGAAGCCATTGCGACTTTTAAAGGCGCCAGCAAGCGACTCGAAAAGATAGCGGAAAGCAGCAACAGTGTTGCCTACAAGGATTTTGCCCATTCGCCGAGCAAAGTTGAAGCCACAACCAGAGCCGTAAAAGAACAATACAGTGATCGATTTTTGTTTGCATGCTTGGAACTGCATACTTACAGCAGTTTGAATGCCGATTTTTTAAAGGAATACAAAGGAGCTTTGGATGCTGCTGATATTGCTGTTGTATTTTATTCGCCACATGCCGTGGAAATTAAAAAGTTGGAAGAAGTCTCACACAAACAAATTGCCTCCGCCTTTGAGCGCGACGATTTAATCATATTTACCAACCCTGAAGATTTTAAGGAATTTTTGTTCGCTCAAGACTATGACAACAAAGCTTTGCTGCTCATGAGTTCTGGTAATTATGGTGGATTGGATTTTGATGAGGTGAAAGAATTATTTACTCATTAGAGCTCATAACATCTACGACGTTTTTCCAGGTGCCATCATCTTGTTTTTTCCAAATGGTCACGGAGTCAAAATTCATTGTATTTGAAGCGCCCGTTGAATCTGTCATGGTGATTTTTGATGTTTCTAATAGGTAGCCCATATCACCATTTTCAGATACTTCAGCACTAATGGGTTCCCAACTGATACTAAAATTTGGGTCGTTCAAGGAACCTTCAATCATTTCCCTAATGGCATCCTTACCTTTTATAGTTGCTTCTCCACAGGACATCATCACTGCATCATCTCCCCAATACTCCAATACTTTTTTAGCATCCCTAGATACTGCGACAGCTGACCAATCCCTGCTCGTTTGCATCAAATTTTCCGCTTCTTGTTCCGTATCAACTTTTTTAACGTCTTCTTTTTCTTCTTGACAACTAAAAGTGCCAAAGGATAGCCCCAATATTAGCGCTATTTCAATAACTGGTTTTGTTTTCATAAGAGTAGATTTATGTGTATTATTAAACATCTTAATTTAAATGCTGCTTAAAGAAATTAATCATTTCGGGTTGCCACTCTTGGTTTCGCATCACGATATGGTTCATGCCCTGATATTCCTTAAACTCATAATTTTCATAGCCATTGGTTTTTAAGGCCTTTATTAGATTGTACGCATTTTCGATGGGCACATCATCATCCGCAGTGCCATGTATAATCATCAAGTTTGCTTGTAAATTATCCAATTGATCTGTAATTCTAAACTCTGAATAGCTGTCAGGGCAATCTTTAGGGATACATCCCATATAAACTTCGATAGGCACTCTAAAATCCTCCAAATTAATGGCGGCGGCATTGATATGGCCCGCCTTGTAAAATTCAGGGGCTTCCAAAAGTGCTCTCATGGCAAAATAACCTCCCCAACTATGACCAATCACACCTACCTTATCCAAATTCATATAAGGTCGTTCCGATGCAAGTTGTTTAATGGTGGTCACATGTTCTTTGATAACATGTTGTCCAAATTGCCCATAACCATAATCTAAAAATGCTTTGCCTTTGCCCGAAGTCCCTCTGCCGTCGATAAGAACTATTATGAAACCCTCTTGTGCCAATCCGTTCTTGTCCCACAACCAAGGGGAAAATAAGTCATGCGGGACTACGGTGTCATTTGGAGCGCCATAGATATACTCTATCACTGGGTATGTTTTGTTTGGGTCAAATTCAATAGGTTTTAGCAAAAGGATTTCTATTTCAGACTTGTGGTCATCCGCCAAAACCTGTACATATTCGTAATTGAACAACCGGTCATCTAACATTGACAAATCACCCCTCCAAGCAATATCGTATGATTTGTTTTCAGGTACGTAGATATCCAGTTGCAAGACTTTCGGCAGTTCAGAACGTAGCACCCAAAGAGTGTCTTTGTTTGTGGAAGTCAAAACATCTACAATTCCAGAAGTTTTAATTACTTGGTTGATTTGTTCCGCTTGAAGCGATGAGCTGTAGAGCTGTGTTTTGTAACGATTCTTTAAATCCCCATGAGCTAAAAAATAAACTAAATTTTTAGAGGTGTCCATATGCGTAATCCGTTCGACAATACCATTATCCTTAAGTGATGTCAGAGGAAGAATAAGCTTTCCCTCATAATCATACAGATATAATTGTTGATAACCAGTGCGCTCACTCATCCATATGAAATGTTTTTTATCATCCAGAAAGGTTACGAGCTTCATGTCTATCAATCGTTTGCTGTAGCCTTGCAATAAATTGAGACCTATCAAAAATGTATCGGACTTTTCGGTTAGCAATATTTTGGATTGTCCGGTCTGTACATCGACGTCCAGAAGATTCAATGTTTTCATAAATCGATCTGACTCCACTATATGCAGTTTCTTACTTCCATCATGCCAGCCCAGCATATGGATATAAGGAAAATCGACATGCTGTTTTATGGCGATGGCTTTTCCACTGTTTATATTGATGATATAAAATTGATGGATTGGTAAAGCCCCTCCAGCTTTGCTGTATGGTTTATAGCTGATATGGTCTGAAGTTTCATGCGTCAATTTTATGATATTGACCGCTCTGTCATCAATTTGTTTAGCAATCAGAAAGTTGCCATTTGGAGACCACATGGCATTGTCCATATGCCAGTACCAACCCTCTTTGGGTGCTAACTTTAAACTATAATTATCTGAATCTGTATTTCGAATATATAGATTTCCTTCGTTGGTTCCTGCAAATTGTTTGTTGGTTGCAGAATACAATTCAGTGACTGGTCGTAAATGGGAAAACAAACCAGGCCCTAAAACTTTGGCGTCAGGATGGAAGTTAATATCAGGAGGTTGCATTAGGACGGGAGGAGCGTCTTTCATGATTTGCCCCATGATGCGTTGACCAACGATGCTTTGACCAAAACTCATAAAAACGAAGGCAAATAAGACAGTTTTTATTTGATTCATAACCAAGATGTATAGATGGTTGGGATGACTACTTTATTACTATCTTTTTCAATGCAAAGTGACTACTAATTTAAGGAAAGTTCTTTTATTTCTATTATAAATATCAGTTTATTAAAATGTTGGATATTTAATGCTTTAACTGAAATAGAATTTACTTCTTTTGTCTAATTCGATAAAATTGAACAATTGTATAAACTACGCATCCCACAAGAATAAGAATTTGAATATAAAAATAGTCATCGTTTTTATCAAATAATTGTATAAGAAGTAAAATGAATAAAAGGATGTAGGCAAGGTATTTTGTTTTAAGTATTTTATTCATTAAAAGTAAACTATCTAATTTTTAAACTCTCCAAAATGCCATAAAATTCCACTAGGATCATGCACAAAACACTCACTTCCCCAATCGAGATGGCTTATTGGCTTTATTCTGACGTCTTTATATTTGGAAGGTAAATCCAGCGTCAGCAACTCCTTATAGAAACCTTCTACATCATCTACTTCCATAAATATCATCGTATTGTCCACCCAATCTTTGACATAAGCTGCCTGAAGATAAAATGAGAGCGAGCCGCTGTGAAAGACGGATAGATCCTTGGAGATAATGCTTTCCTCAAAACCGAGATCTTTGTAAAATCGTCTTGAGACGTCAAAGTCTTTTGCACCAATAAATGGTCTGATGGATTTAGAGTTGTGTTTCATAGTCAAGGAAATTTTTCATAGTCAAGGAAATTGATTCGTAAAGATGCAAAAACAACACAAACAAAACAAAAGTTGCAATCTTTCTCCACGCTTAAAATAGCTGTAAGCCATAAGCCATAGTTTTAATCTATCAAAAAGGGGATTACTATACTATTATGTTTTGTAAATTTATAGTGTTACTAATTGACAATTCTCATGTTATCACTCTTTAAATTTTTATAAAATCACATTTATTATGGACAACAACAAACATCCCAACCCAGCAGATGATGCTAAACTAGCTGATATGAACACCTCCAGCGGTAAGTGCCCTTTTTCTAGTGGCGCCTTACAGCA
>JBGTCT010000013.1:0-1961 GCA_041748695.1 Aquaticitalea sp.
AGATACATTGCCAAAAGGCCATGCTTCTTCCAAAATGATCAGTCGATTGGTTTTTTTCACAGATTTTAAAATGGCTTCTTTATCGAGAGGGCGAACGGTACGGAGGTCGATGATTTCGCATGAAATGCCTTCTTTTTCCAATTCGTCTGCTGCTTTGTAAGCTTCCTTTATAATTTTACCAAAAGATACAATTGTGACGTCTGAGCCTTCACGTTTGATTTCGGCAACTCCCAATGGAATGGTGTATTCGCCTTCAGGCACTTCGCCTTTATCGCCATACATTTGTTCGCTTTCCATAAAAATCACCGGATCGTCATCCCTAATGGCCGATTTCAATAAACCTTTGGCGTCGTAAGGGTTGGATGGCACCACCACTTTCAATCCTGGCGTATTGGCAAACCAACTCTCGAATGCTTGAGAGTGCGTAGCTCCAAGTTGACCAGCAGAAGCAGTTGGCCCACGAAATACAATAGGACATTTAAACTGTCCACCAGACATTTGTCTGATTTTGGCAGCGTTGTTGATGATTTGGTCAATTCCGACCAACGAAAAGTTAAAGGTCATATATTCAACAATAGGCCTGTTGCCTGTCATGGTAGAACCAATGGCCACACCAGCAAAACCTAGTTCTGCAATGGGTGTGTCAATAACGCGTTTTGGGCCAAATTCGTCCAACATGCCTTTGGATGCTTTGTAAGCTCCATTATATTCGGCAACCTCTTCACCCATAAGGTAAATGCTCTCATCGCGACGCATTTCTTCACTCATGGCTTCACAGATGGCTTCTCTAAATTGAATTGTCTTCATTGTAAAAATTTAATAGGAACAGCAAAAGTAACAATTATTGATAATAAAGTAACAAGATTTTTAACTGAATAAACGTAAGTTCTTCAAAGTTTAATTACATTTATTAAGTTAAACATTTAACCATGAAGAAAGCCTACTATCTGTTTATATTTCTTTTGTTCTCCGTTTTAAATGGAATAAGCCAAAATACTATTCTGTGTGCTGTCCAAAATGAATATGTCAAAATAGAAAACGCGGCCAATATCCCAACAGTTTCATATAATGAAGATGGCACAGTAACCCTGACACACCAAGACCAGAATATTACTGACATTTTCGCAAATTATACTATTTATGATTTTTACCAGGCGTTTCCTTCATCCACAGGAGAATTATTTGATTATTATACAATAGTTCATGGAAGCAAAAGTTTGATTGTGGAACTTCATACATACGCCCACCCTGAAATCTTTGTATTGGAAGCATATAATCCCACTCCTATAAGTTCCGCTGTGATTGATTTACTTGACGGTAAGACTTATAACTTAATTAAGCATTGTTTCGAATCCATGGAATCAGGCGCGTATTGTCCTGAAGATGAGATTAATGTTCCATATGACTTTGTATTGCAAGTAGCGTTCAATTATGATGAGGATAATGATATCATGTATGCTGAAACGGTTGGACTCTCTAGCTGTGGAAATTATATTAATGTTGGATTCAAAGGGGGATTTGATGATGGTATCACTCCTGTTGAAAACACACTTCAGTTATGGGAATCACAAGAGGGAATCTCAACAGTGAGTGATTATGATGAGCCTTGTCATTACATTGAAGATACCTTGTATTCTGTATTAGGCATAGGATGTCAAGAAGCAAATTATGGAAATATTAAAGTAAATATCAATTCCGAGTTTGGAAGATTCGTTCTTGAAAGAGGTAACATGATATTTGCATATAACTTTTTGACTTTTGAAGACGCCAATCTTTCTGTTGAAGAGCATTCGCTGGAGTTAATGCGACCTTTTCATCTAAAAGGGAATCCGTATCTGCAAATTTCCAATGCACAAAATGATGGTCTTACTGTTGAAATTTATACCCTTTCCGGTCAAAAAATATTAAATCCAACAAAATTTGAAAATAACACCATAGCGATTTCACATTTTGACACGGGA
>JBGTCT010000014.1:0-15264 GCA_041748695.1 Aquaticitalea sp.
TTCATCAAAAGAAGCACTACCAGTAGCTGCGGGACTTAAAAGTCCTTGAACATTGGCCATAAAGACAATAGAATTGTTGTCTTCCCCTTGAAATGCATAAAAATCTGTGATATCACTTGTACCACCTGTTACTGCAGGAGCGTCAATATGATCGGCTGCAATAAGAATAAAACCTGCAATCGTAACAATTGCAATTACAATTAAAAATTTGGATTTTTTCATAATTAATAAATTTTAAATTAATAAATTATTTAACTCCCGTAAACAAGCAGGTGCATGATAGATTGAGGTTTTATTATGCTTTGTAATATGTAGGTATCATTACTTTAAAAAAAACCCTGAAACAGGCTGCCCTGTTCCAGAGTATTGTTTAATCTAAAATGGCGCAGCCAAATAAGGGAATGATGATAAAAACGGCTTATCATTAGCGTCTACATGATCATCACTGAAGTCTGGATTTTCCGAAAAATCTTCACCACCAAATATTAATAACAGTTCTACTGTAATGACGTCATCAGCCAAAGCTCTTCCTGTGAGTACATTTGTTCCGTCAAAAAAGGTTGTTGTTCCATCTAAAGAAACGGTAAGCACATCGGTTGCCAAAACTCCAGCAAATGCTTCAGAAGTTAATCCAAGTGCATTTGTATCTCCAGGATTTGAAAAGGCAGGGCTCAAAGCTTCCAAATTGGTTTGAAACATTGTTTGGAAAGTAGCTCCTTGTTGAGAAGGTATCGTCGTGTTGAACTGATTTTTACTTCCAGCTGAAACAAAAACTGTATTTATAGCTGGTCTAGCCATTTGATCTTGTTGTGCAAAGGTCCCAGTAAAATTTGGGCCAGTTGGGCCAGTTGACATATTGTCATCATCGTTACCGCAATTAAGTACTGCAAGGGAAGCGACTACTGCAAGTGCAGTTATTTTTATATTATAAAATTTCATAATGTTTTGTTTTTTAAGAATTATTATTGTTTTCTTTTAGTTTCTACCCAAGTGTTTATATTTCCTGATCCTCCAATCATTGATTTTGGGACTTCAACCACAATCGACATAACATTGGTACCAGCAAATGTGTCTGTACCTGGATTGTTGAATGAAGTAGCCGTGCCACCAAGGATTGCACTAAACTGTGCAAAGTCAAAAAAGAATGGATCGTCTCTTGGACCAGCAAAAAAGGTCATTCCGCCATTAGTAGCCACAACAGCATTTTGATTGTAAGCTGTAATGTCTACTGAAGAAGGATCGGAAAGCAAAATAGTACTGTTTAATCCAGCTTGTGTAGGAGCAGCAGGACCAAAGAAATACATCTTACCATCTCTTGGGATCGCTTGAATTACCAAATCTTCGACTGCATCACCGTTAGTGTCGATGTTGAACTCTACCAACACATTTTCGTCAAAAGATGCATTTTGAGTGTCTGCTGGACTCATAAGTCCTTGAATGTTGGCAACAAATACAATGTTGTTTGTGTTTTGCCCTTGAAAGGCATAAAAGTCTGTGATATCACTTGTACCACCAGTTACCGCAGGCGCGTCAATGTGATCGGCTGCAATAATGAAGAATCCTGCAATTGTTGCAACTGCGATTCCTAAATAAATTTTTGATTTTTTCATAATTGTAATGAGATTTTTGTTAATTTTTAATTTGTCTCTGCCATACCTACGGAATAATTTAACAGAAGGTTTTGTTAAATTTTTGTTAAGATAAATTTGTGTTGGTTTTGCCAATTAAAATTATCTTTGCACAAATCAATTTAAAGATGAATCCTTCTGCCGACGGCTGGATAAAAAAACTCCTAAAAGAAGTTTCTAAAAATGAAACCTTTCTTCAGTTACCTCTCAACACATTTTACCGTCAACTTAAATTGAGCGGCTACATATATGGCACTAATATATATGTAGTGAATAACGTGTTTGAGAAAGGAGACATGACTGATGAAGAATTATGCAAGACGAACCATATATTGGCGCTTCATTATATCTATCATACAAAAGAAGTCGATGAGACTTTTGTGGAAAGTGTCATTGACTTCTACAAAGCAGTTGAAGAGTATAAGGAGTCATTCATTAAAGGACTTCTCGGTAAAAAGCAATCGTTCTTGTTGTTGGAAAGCATTGTACATCGGCGAATTCATATCGATGACAACGTCATTACTAAAAATTTCAACTATTTCATAACCAATGCACTGTTGTTTATTGATATTATGGCTTATCAGAAATTCTTGACCACAAAATCGATATCCAATACCTATTATAAAACGATTGAATTGACCATCGAAACCATTGCAATTACGATTTTTGAATTAAAAACAAACAAAACCAAATACGATGAGAGCCTTATAAAATTATTCGAATCTTCATTGAGATACCAAAACACACAACATAAAAGTTACAAGGATGTCATTAAGTACCCAAAAAAATCATTGGAAAAGTATTATTGCGTTGACATTGCATGTATGGCTTCATGGACGGATAAGGAAATCGACAAAAAAGAACTTCAGTTTCTCAATCAGTTAGGATTGGATCTTCAGCTCAAAAACGAAGTTATTCATCAAGCAACTGTTGATATTGATGTATTTTATATGACCAATAGAAAGCATATCGCCTTACTGAACAAGAAAAATATAGCGCAGAGCTTTTATGACAACTCGAGTAAACTGGTCATTAAACTCATCAAACGAAATAGCAAAAAACTCCTTCAAGAGTTACGTGAAAGTAAGGAACTTATGGTGTTATTAACTAAATCTACCCACAGAAATCTTACGTATGCAGAACAAAAAAAAGTACAGCAACAACTTCTGGACATCATCAAATCAATTCCTAGCCTTGCCATTTTTATACTTCCAGGTGGCGCAATCTTGTTACCTTTATTCATTAAATTCATCCCAAAATTACTACCGTCAGCCTTTGATGATAACAGAATCGAAGACTGATAAGATGAGTTCATCCCTTTAGAATTAGATAAAAATGAACAAACAAGTTTGTTTTCGATTTTCTTTATAATAAACCTTGAATGTTGCGGCAAATATTTATAGAATTCACAATTCTCAAAGAAACCTATCATCTCACATCGGAATTTCACTTAAAAAAACTATATTGTTGTCTCAGAATTTATTTTGTAACTTGAAAGATTTCAAATTAAAAAAAACGAAGTCCCTGATATTAATAATTATGTTAATAACGTACATTTTAGATACATAACAAACTAAACCTTTTCAATTGAAAAAAGAACATCACAAGTGGTACTCACCTACCTTAAGTAAAGATATTGAAATGCTTGTCTTTGGGCATACCGGCTATCCATTAATTTTGTTTCCAACCACTATGGGAAAGCACAACGAGTGTTATGATATGAAACTCGTCGATTCTGTTCAATGGTTTGTTAACGAAGGTATTGTTCAAATTTACTGCCCAGATAGCATCAACGAATTAAGTTGGTATAATAAAAATATTCACCCAGCTGAACGTGTAAAAAACCATATGTGGTATGACGAATTTATCATGAATGAACTCGTCAACAAAATCTGTCATGAAAAAGGGCTTTCAAAAGTTGCAGTGGCTGGCCCGAGTTTTGGAGGCTACCAAGCGGCCAATTTCGCGTTTAGACATCCCGAAAAAGTAAGCCATATGTTTAGTATGAGTGGCTCTTTTGATATCAAATCTTTTTTGGATGGCTATTATGATACTAATGCGTATTTTAATAATCCTGTCGATTTTATGCCAGGTAATGACCATCCAGAATTATGGAATATGAAAATCGTTCTTGGCGTTGGCGAATGGGATATTTGTCTCGATGCCAACAAACAACTTGCAGACATTTTGACCGCCAAAAAAATACATTTCTGGTATGACGAACGAAAATGGGCAAAACATGATTGGCCCTTATGGAGGGATATGTTTCCACATTATTTATCAAAATTATAATCAATAGCAACACTAAAGTCTAATATGAAATCGTCTTGATTTGTAAACATAAATAGCATTGAAGATAAAGCGATTGCATATGACACATAAAAAACATTAAACATTTAAATATGAAAAAAATTGGAATTTTATTCGGCAAAGAAAACACCTTCCCTCAAGCATTTATAGATCGCGTTAACGAGAAAGGTGTCAAAGATATTATGGCAGAAGCCGTTTCCATCGAAATGGTGGAACAAGCCAAACCAACAGATTATGCGGTTATTATTGACCGGATTTCGCAAGACGTTCCGTTTTATAGGGCGTATTTAAAAAATGCTGCGATTTCTGGTACTGCTGTTATCAACAATCCGTTTTGGTGGAGTGCTGACGAAAAGTTTTTTAACAATGCCTTGGCCGAAAAAGTAGGTGTTCCGGTTCCAAAGACCTTTATTCTTCCGACGTCACATCGTCCCCCAGATACAGATGAAAATTCGTTCCGTAACATGAAATTTCCATTCGCATGGGAACATATGTTTGAAACCATTGGATTTCCAGCCTATATGAAACCTCATGATGGTGGCGGTTGGAAAAGCGTTTACCGCGTTGAAAACCCAGACGATCTTTGGAAAAAACACGCTGAAACCGAACAGTTGGTCATGATGTTGCAGGAAGAAATCAACTTTACGGAGTATTTTAGATGTTATGTTCTCAACACAGACAAAGTGCATATTATGCAATACGAACCTCGCAATCCGCATCATATGAGATATGTTATTGATGGCCCTCCTGTTAAAAAGGCACTTTTGGACTTGGTAAAAAAATATTGTATCAGACTGAATAAAGCTTTGGGTTATGATTTTAATACGGTTGAATTTGCAATCAGGGATGGCATTCCATACGCCATCGATTTTTGTAATCCTGCGCCAGATGCCGACGTCAATTCCGTAGGTCAGGACAATTTTGATTGGATTGTAGAAAATGCCGCAAATATGGCCATAGAAAAAGCAAAAAAATACAAATTAGGCCAAATGAACCTCACTTGGGGAACTTTTGTGTCTGATCAAATAACAGGAAAGAAAACAGTGTTCAAATAAATAATCAGTAGCATACTATATGGAATTCACTTTAGGTATTGAAGAAGAATATCAAGTCATTTGCCCGAAAACGAGAGAATTGGTTTCGCACGATCAGCAAATTGTAACCGTTGCTGAAAAAGTTCTCAAGGAACAGGTAAAAGCCGAGATGCACCAAGCTGTGGTGGAAGTCGGCACTAATATTTGCAACGACATTACAGACGCCAGAAGGGAAATAACCCATCTACGTAAATCCATTTCAGATATTGCAATTGACTTGGGTTTCCGAATTGGCGCCGCCGGCACACATCCTTTTACCAAATGGGAAACACAATTGATCACTCCCAATCCTCGTTACGACGAGATTATCAACGAATTGCAGGACACTGCCCGTTCCAATCTCATCTTTGGATTGCACGTACATGTTGGGATTGCAGACAAAGACATGTGTTTGCATTTGACCAACGCCATGCGATACTTTTTACCCCATCTTTATGCCTTGTCAACCAACTCCCCATTTTGGGAAGGTCGTAATACAGGGTTTAAATCCTACCGATCAAAAATATTTGACAAATTTCCAAGAACAGGAATTCCTACCATTTTCCAAACAGTGGCAGAATACCATCATTACATAGATATATTGGTCAAGACCAACTGTATCGACAATCCGAAGAAAATATGGTGGGATATTCGTATGCATCCCTTCTTCCCCACTTTGGAAGTCCGTATATGCGACGTCCCTATGACAATTGAAGAAACCTTGAGCATCGCTGCATTGATCCAAGCCTTGGTAGCGAAACTTTATAAATTGCGAACTCAAAATCTCAATTTTATGTTGTATCACCGCGCGCTCCTCAATGAGAACAAGTGGCGTGCAAGCCGTTATGGCCTTGACGGAAAAATGATAGACTTTGGAAAGGAATGCGAAGTAGATACTCGGGAATTAATGGGTGAATTGTTAATGTTCGTAGATGATGTGGTTGATGAACTGGGTTCGCGCAATGAAATTGAGCATATAAAAACGATGTTAAAAAATGGTACAGGTGCTGACCGACAATTAGCTATCTTTGCCGAAACGAAAGATTTGACCAAAGTAGTCGACTATATCATCGAGCAAACTATTTTGGGAACCTAGAAAAAAGCGGATGCAGAAGACTAAAGTAAGAATGGCAATTTTGGACATGAACAACGACGAACCCAATCAAGGTTTGCGATGTATCGTGGATATTGCAAAATCATTCCATACCGATATCGATTATACAATTTATAACATCAGGGCAAAAAATCAATTTCCAGATCTGTCCTATGATATTTATATTTCCAGTGGTGGCCCAGGAAGTCCTTTAGAAGAAGGAAGTTGGAGAGCAACTTATCTTGAATTGATCCAGAACTTGTGGGATTTTAATAAAAATTCTTCCGAAGAAAAGAAATTTGTCTTTTTGATTTGCTATTCATTCCAAGTGGTTTGCGATTACTTCCAGTTGGGCGAAATGAAGCTTCGGAAAAGTACCTCATTTGGAATACTCCCTATTCACAAAACCAAAGAAGGTATCAAAGATCGATTGCTTCACGGATTGGATGATCCCTTTTATGCAGTAGATTCTCGCAATTGGCAATTGATTCAACCTCGATTGAAGGTTTTTAAAGAACATGGCGCCAAAATTTTGAGTTTAGAAAAAATAAGAACCCATGTTGAATACGAACGCGCGATCATGGCAGTTCGTTTTTCTGAAGAATTTGTAGGCACGCAATTCCACCCAGAAGCTGACCCAGTTGGGATGTATGCTCATTTTACCGAGGAAGAAAACAGACAAAAAGTAATTACCAATTTCGGAGAAGCCAAATACAAAACCATGATGGATCACATGGATGATGAAGACAAAATCATTAGAACTTATAGCATAATTCTACCTCATTTTATTACCGAAGCGATTCATCATGCATCTCACCAACTAATTTTGTGAACCAAAAATGATTTCAAAATATCGCAAAGATTTTAATGCACAATTTACAGAAGAAAAATATGAAAATCTTCTAAAAGATATTGCTGATACCTTTGATTACACACCTGGTTTTAAAATCTGTGAAACACCTGCCTTTATCCCAAAATTATTAAAAGAGCGATTGGTCACTGCTTGCGAAGACATTATGCGTGTCATTGATCAACCAAATTTTAAGGAGCTGACCCAAGGCGCTTTTTTTGACGACCAAATAATGGTACCCAATGAAGATGCGCATTCCAAATTTATTCAGCTCGATTTTGGTGTCTGTCTCGATGATGAAGGCAATCTGACTCCAAAACTAATTGAGTTGCAAGGCTTTCCGTCGTTATATTTCTTTCAGGAATTATTGGGAAGAATGTACCGTAAACATTATGACGGAATTCCAGATAATTTTTCCCAACATTTGAATGGTATGACTACCGAGGAATACATTGAACTATTGCGCCAAGAAATTGTAGGCGACAGTGATCCTAAAGAAGTTATTTTATTGGAAATAGAACCCGAAAAGCAAGCGACTGCCATTGATTTTTTTGCAACGGAAAAATTACTGGGTATTAAGGTGCTTTGTATTACAAAACTCATTAAGCGTGGCAAAAGCTTATTTTACAAGGATGAAAATGGGAACGACATAAAAATCAAGAAAATTTATAACCGAATTATTTTTGATGAATTGAACCAGCGTAAAGATCTAAAAAGCGAATTCAATTTTAAAGACGAGGTCGATATTGAATGGATTGGTCACCCGAACTGGTTTTTCAGAATCAGTAAATATACCATGCCTCTGCTCAAAGGCGATTATGTGCCAAAATCTTATTACCTCAACGAACTTGAATCAATTCCGACCGATTTGGAGAATTACGTGCTAAAACCTTTGTATTCATTTGCTGGAGCTGGCGTACAAATACATGTGACGCGAGAGATGATTGATGCAGTTGAAGATAAATCCAATTATTTACTACAAGAAAAAGTGGCCTATGCTCCTGTCATAGAAACGATGGATGTACCAGCCAAATGTGAAATTAGGATGATGCTCCTATATAACTCCAAGACCAATAAAACCCAAATAGTCAGTAACCTCATGCGATTGAGCAAAGGAGAAATGGTCGGTGTTAAATACAACAAGGACAAAACTTGGGTGGGTGGAAGTACTGGTTTTTTTGAAGGGTAAGTGAGGGTTGGCATTTAATATTTGACTTTATGGATGACATTGAATTTAAGCCTTATGATGATGAAAATCTGAAAAGAATTGGCACCAAAAATGATCGTGATGAAAATCAGAACGAAAAACCTGATAAGAAAAAGCCTCGCAATTTTACAGTGTTAATTATAGCAGCTATTGTTGTCGTGGGTTTCTTCTCGTTTCAGTGGTATCAAAATAATTTTCTCTATCCGAAAGAAACCAAAAATGAACTTCTAGAAATCAGGAATGCTTTATTTCAGTATAAAGAAAGTTTCGGCTTTTATCCTAACCAATTAACAGAGTTGACTAAAGGAAGACCTTTAAGAGAGATTTGGTTAACCGATACTTGGGGAAACCCATATCGATATCAAGTAAATGAAAACGAACAAACCTTCAAAGTAACCTCATCTGGAAATGATACCAAGTTTGGTACCAGCGATGACATTGAGATTCAATAACCAATCGCTACAACGACCTTTTCGGTGCTGGCAAACTCGCATGAAATTCTTCAGCAATTCGCTTCGTATATGCATCCAATAATTCCATAATCCGTTCGCTGCTATCGGAAACCACAATGAGTCCAATATGCCATTTTTTGTTCATCCGCCATACAATCTCGGGATCCGTAAAACTTGAAACATCGGGATGTTCATAGCGGCTCAATGACACAACAATTCCCGCATAATTTTTTTGAGCTTTTGGCAAGGTGTATTTTTCTTTTTTTAAGGTTTTGGATTCGATACGCGCCCATTCACCCCAAAGATTTATGCCAGAAGCCAACTCCACCATTTCGGCAAGGTTAGCACCACCTACGCGTGATGATGTCTCTAAAAAGAATAATTCCCCAGTGGCTTTAGACTGAATAAACTCGGTATGTGAAGCACCACATTGCATACCAAAAGCCTTCATAACTTCAGCATTCATTTTGGATAGTCCTTTTTCTATTTTAGAACCAATTTCGCAAGTGGCAGAACGAAATATACCTCCGCCGTGAGCTACTTCTAGCGGTGTATCCAAATATTTGCTGACACGAGAAAAGAGAACTTTTCCATCCATATTTAATCCGTCCACATGATAGACATCACCTGGAGCAAATTTTTCGACCAAATAATTATCGCGTTCGTCCCCCAATTGGTCAACAATTTGCCATAATTGTTCTTTACTATGTATCTTCTTAATGCCAGTTGCTGAGGCTTCCATACGTGGCTTTAACAACCATGGCGCTTCAATTGAATCTGCATACCTATTAATATCTTCATCATGAAATAAGGCCGTAAACTCTGGAACATTCACGCCTTCTTCCTTGGCTTTCATTCGCATGGCGAGTTTGTCCCTAAAATAATGCGCTGTAGTTCGTCCCATTCCTGGCATCCTGAAATGTTCGCGGAGAAGAGCTACTTTTTCAACATCAAAATCATCCATAGCAATCATGCGATCAAACTTTAACGAACGGAATTTGTAAGCAATTCCCTTTACGACATCATTGTGATTCCATTCATCAATATAAAACACATCATCAATGGCTTCCCAAGGCCAGTCTTCATTTTCGAGCTTTTTCTTGGTCAACAAATACACATTATTACCTTCTGCTTTACAGCTTTTGAGAAAGTCCATTCCCTTGTGATAGGTGGTAATGCAGAGAAAATTGAGTGCTTTTTTAGACATGTTGCTTTAATTTATTGGTCGGTTTTCTGTTGGAATTGTGAGTCGATAATAAACATGATTCTTTTATTGAATATCATTGTTGTCCGGTGAATAATTGTCACACATACGAAAACCCACTATATATCGCCCCTAACGGGGCTTTTATTTACATCTACGGTTCAATTCTACCAAGATGACGCCCCTAAAGGGGCTAATCTATATCGATATTATAATATTATGGATTTCAATAATTTATAGTTTATAGAATTTATTATTATTATTAATTTTAATTGTCCAAGGTATTATGCTGGACAAGACTGAATAAATATAAGAATTTGACGATTATATTTTAGCAATGGTTTTTATATAATTTAGAATTAATTTGATTCCATAACCACTAGCGCCTTTCATCTTGGTATAATTGGAATCTCCAAAAGAAACGCCAGCAATATCAAGATGCATCCAACTTTTATGATTCTCGGTAAAAGCTTCCAAAAATTTAGCTGCGGTTATAGCGCCAGCAATTGGTTTCCCGCTAAAGTTACGCAAATCAGCAATATCGCTGTGCAAATCACTTTCGTAGTCAGCAAATAATGGTAATGGCCAAACACGCTCATTGACTTCAAAACCTATGGCAGACATTTGGTTCGCCATTTTTGTATTGTCGCAGAACATTCCGGCTGCTGAATAACCTAAAGTTTGCACCACACTTCCTGTTAAGGTCGCCAAATCGATGACCTGTTTAGGTTTGAACTTTTTTATGATATAACTTAAACCATCTGCCAATACCAAGCGGCCTTCGGCATCGGTATCAATGATTTCAATCGTTTTTCCAGAATAGGAATTGATGACATCACCCGGACGGTAACTATTGCCATCGACAGCGTTTTCAGCGGAAGCTACCACTGCAACCATATTCACATTGAGTTTTAGTTTTGCTACAAGTTCCATTACACCCAAAACTACGGCTGCACCTCCCATGTCGCTTTTCATGTAATGTAAATTGGTTGAAGGTTTAATGGATAAGCCTCCTGTATCGAAAGTAATCCCTTTGCCAACAAGACCAATATCAACTTTTGCTCCTTTTTTGGGCATGTATTCACTGACAATCACTACTGGCGGATTGATACTACCTTGACCAACGGCAATAACAGCATCAAATCCTTGTTTTTTAAGTTCATCAGCATTTAAAACCGTGCACTTATAATTTGCTGATTTTGCCGAGTCTTGCACCCAATTACCCAAAAATTCTGGTGTTTTGTGATTGGCAGGAGCATCCACCAATGCTTTGATTCTGTTAATAGTGATGCCTGTGAGACGCGCTTCTTCAAGCAATCCTGAAATCTTCTTTGATGAGGCAAAAACAACGGTCAATTCTTTTATATCTTCTTTTTTCGATTTGAATTGCCCGATGTCATAGGTACCCATTTCGAGTCCGATTACGGCCTTTTTGATGTCAATGTCGGACAAATCAGTTGCATCGATCTGAATGGAATTGTTCCAATATTTTTTAGTGTCGAAACATAATTTTCTAAAAGCTTCATCCAATTTAACAGCATCTTTTGTCTCGCCTAATCCCAGCAAATAAATACTGTTGCCGTTTTTTCCATAAATAAGCTGATGCTTGGAAAATTCGCCTTCAAAATTGAGCTTTTCTGTCGAAATCCATTTTTTAAGGTGCTTCAAATCCCCTTTACGACAGGGAATAATTAAATCTTTAGTAGGATCTAGATCTTGAATATGGGTATACTTCATTATCGTTTCTTAAAAAACAGCCATTTAATTGCTTCGGGGAATTCTTCCCTCCAATGTGCTTCACTGTGATTGGCAAATTCATTGACAGAAAAGTGAAAATCGATATTGTGATTTTCTACCATCTTTTCCCTTATGATAGTTTCTAGCTTTTGGGCATTCGGCAAATGTTCCTGACTTTCTTGGCCGCCTGCATAAAGATATATTCTTGATTCCTGCAAAGGCTTAAAGGAACTGGTATGATTAAAAATAGTTTTCGAAATCCAAAGGCTTGGCGAAAAAATCATCATTTTACCAAATACACCAGGATTGGACAAACCCGCATGCAAACTGATCAAACCTCCCATAGAACTTCCTCCGATTCCGGTATTATCAAAATCTGTTAGTGTCCTGTAATGGCTGTTGATGTAAGGAATCAATTTTTCAATCATGAATTGGATGTAAAAATTGCCCTTTCCTTCTCCAAATCTCGGATGATAATATGGTAAATATTCGTTGATGCGCTCACGTTCGCCATGGTCGATGGCGATGATAATGATTTCACTCAATCCTTCCTGCGCCAATTTTCCCAAGGATTTATCTATGGCCCAATCGCCAAATGGTGCCGATGGATTGAATAGATTTTGACCGTCTTGAAGGTAGAGAACTGGGTATCTTTTATTTGTTTGGTAATAATCGTGTGGTAATAATGCTGAAATTTTTCTGGTAGCATTGAGGTGCGGAATTTCGTAGGCTTCCTCAATTACCTGTATAATCGGTTCAAAGTCCGTCACTGTCATTTAAAAAGGGGTTTATGGTCACGAAAATAATCTTTTATGCCTTTATAAACTATTAAAGTGATTATTTATATTAACAAAAAATTAATGATTTATTGACATTTGTAAACACAAAAAACTAAAAAAAGGCACAACCAAGAGTGGTAATGCCTTTTATCTATTTCAGCTTAATTTTACCTTGAATAATTAGGAGACTCCTTGGTAATCGTCACATTATGCGGATGGCTTTCATTAATACCAGAAGCTGTTATTTTTACAAACTGTCCTGTTTCTTTTAATGTGGCAATGTCTTTTGCACCACAATAGCCCATCCCGGCGCGAAGACCACCAATAAACTGATGAATACTTTCTTCTAAATCGCCTTTGTATGGCACACGACCAACAATGCCTTCTGGAACAAGTTTTTTGATATCGTCTTCCACATCCTGAAAATAACGATCCTTACTTCCGTGTTGCATGGCTTCCAAAGAACCCATACCTCGGTATGATTTGAATTTTCTCCCTTCGTATATGATGGTTTCTCCTGGCGATTCCTTTGTGCCTGCCAATAAAGATCCAAGCATTACACAATCGGCTCCAGCTGCAATGGCTTTAGGAATATCTCCTGTATATCGAATACCACCATCCGCAATCACAGGGACTCCAGACCCTTTAATAGCAGCAGCCACTTCCAAAACAGCCGAAAACTGCGGAAATCCAACACCAGCAACAACGCGTGTGGTGCAAATAGAACCCGGACCAATACCTACTTTTACGGCATCTGCACCTGCCTCCACCAAATATTTGGCAGCAGCACCCGTGGCAATATTGCCAACGATGACTTCCAAATTAGGAAATTGCTGTTTGATGGCTTTAAGAATGGTAACGACGCCCGAAGTATGACCATGAGCGGTATCAATAATGACCGCATCGACGCCAGATTTCACAAGAGCTTCTGCCCTATCGACCGCATCTGCAGTCACACCAAGTGCGGCAGCAACTCGCAAACGTCCAAAAATGTCTTTATTGGAAATGGGTTTTGTAGTTAGTTTGGTAATATCCCTAAACGTAATTAATCCGGCTAGTTTGTAGTTTTCATCAACAATCAGCAATTTTTCGATTTTATTTTTTTGAAGAATGCCTTCAGCCTGCTGCAAACTCGTACCAACAGGTGCTGTGATCAAATTATCTTTGGTCATCACTTCCAAAATTGGCCGGCGGTTGACTTTTTCAAATCGCAAATCCCGATTGGTTACAATACCTTTTAAGGTGCCATTATCATCAATGATTGGTATGCCCCCAATACCATGCTCAGCCATGTTCTGCTTCGCATCCAAAACCGTAGCGGTTAGCGGCAGTGTTACAGGGTCTATAATCATTCCGCTTTCCGCTCGTTTTACTTTTCGAACTTCATTGGCCTGATCGGCAATGCTCATATTCTTGTGCAAAACCCCAATACCACCTTCACGAGCTATCGCAATGGCCATGGCGCTTTCGGTTACGGTATCCATAGCAGCGGATACTATTGGAATATTGATTTGAATGTTTCGGGAAAATTGTGTTTGAATGTTAACTTCACGAGGAAGTACTTCAGAAAAGGCTGGGACTAATAAAACGTCGTCGTAGGTCAATCCTTCGCCAACTATTTTGTTTTGATGTGATATCATCGCAATTACTGTTTAATTGCGTGCAAAGATACGCTTTAAAAATCTAATTGCTGAAAATTTAAATATTTAAAAAGCAGGCATTATTATACAATCCGATTACCAGTAAGCATTATTTAAAATTGAGTATTATGAAAATAGTATTGACGCAAGTTATTGATATTTATATTCTTATAAATATTATTTTTATTTATTCTAAACAAGCTTGGATAAATCGTTTTTCGTAATTAAATTTGCATCCGAAATCAAACACTATTTTTAATAAGTCTAAATAAATGAAGCTCAAACTAACCCTTATTTTAACTGCCATGTCTAGTATCGTATTGGCACAGACAACCACCCAAAAAGATTCCATTGCGACAGATTCAGTTCAAAAATTGAATGAAGTGATTATTAAAACAAACGTAATGTTTGGAAATAAATATCGGGCAAATAACCGAACGGGATCAGCCTATTACATTTCAGCATCAGAATTAAAAAAATTAGGTTATGTAGACATTAATCGTGTCTTAAGAACTGTTCCTGGTGTGACCATTGTAGAAGAGGATGGTTTTGGACTGCGCCCTAATATCAGTTTGCGTGGTACCTCACCCGAACGTAGTTCAAAAATTAGCTTAATGGAAGACGGTGTGCTCATTGCGCCTGCTCCATATACCGCCCCTGCAGCTTATTACTTTCCTTCGGTAGCTCGAATGGAAGCTGTGGAAATTTTAAAAGGAAGCAGCCAAGTACAATATGGCCCGTTCACTTCTGGAGGCGCCATAAACATGGTATCTACACAAATACCTGATGCCTTTTCAGGGCGCGTAAAAGCCACGTATGGAAGTTTTAACAGCCAACAACTTTATGCGTCTTTAGGTGATTCGTATGAACTTTTTGGGTACTCGGTAGAATATTTAAAGTTAAAGTCGGACGGTTTTAAAAACCTGTTGGATGATGCAAATACAGGCTTTGATAAAAATGATGTGGTTGCGAAATTCAGATTAAATACGCGCCAGAAAGCACGTATACAGCAGGCTTTGGAATTTAAGTTCCAATATGCAGATGAAGTGTCTAACGAAACGTATTTAGGTTTAACGGATGCTGATTTTAAAGCCGATGCATTTGACCGTTATGACAGTTCTCAAAAAGATCAAATGAATAATGATCACTTGCAACTCTTAATCACGCATGAATTGAATTTTACAAAAAACTTTAGATTAACTACCGACGCATATTACAATTCATTTAGTAGAAATTGGTATAAATTACAGGATGTTACCGCCAATTCGGAACGTTTGAGTCTCTCTGATGT
>JBGTCT010000015.1:0-4054 GCA_041748695.1 Aquaticitalea sp.
TACCACAAATAATGATACCGACAAACTCTTGCCAAATTTTGTAAAAGGTGAAAAAGGGCCACATGAACCTAGTTTTTTGGAAAAGCAAACCAAAGCACCATCACAATTTACGGAGGCTTCCCTCCTACGCGCAATGGAAACAGCTGGTAAACAAGTTGACGATGATGAGTTGAGGGATTTAATGAAGGAAAATGGCATAGGACGACCTTCTACTCGGGCAAATATTATTGAAACTTTATTTAAAAGGAATTATATCATCCGTAATAAAAAACAGGTTTTACCGACTTCCACTGGGATTCAATTAATTGATACCATACAAAACGAACTATTGAAAAGCGCTGAACTGACAGGTCAATGGGAAAAGCAATTAAAAGACATTGAAAAAGGAACTTATAGTGCAACCACTTTTATCAATAACATGAAACAGATGGTTGATACTTTGGTGTATGAAGTTCGCAGTGAAACCACAAAAGCCAATATCTCATCTGAAGTTGAAACCAAGCCAAAAGCAAAAAAAGTCGAAAAGAAAAGGATCTCCAAGGGCATCAAATGTCCAACATGTAAAAAGGGAAATGTGATAAAAGGCAATACCGCGTATGGATGCAGCGACTATAAATCAGGTTGTGATTTTAGGTATTTATTTGATGATATCAGAAAGAAAGCGAATGGAAATAAAATCACCAAAGAGATTGTTTACAATATATTGAATGGAAATATCTGAAGCATCACTTCACAAACATTTCAAACTATATAAGCCATATGGTTATTTGAGTCAGTTTGAAAGTAATGCACGCCATCAGCGCAACAGCAAGTTTATGGGTGATTTATATCCGTTTCCAGAAGGCACGATGGCTATTGGACGTTTGGATAAAGATTCAGAAGGATTGTTATTGTTGACTACTGACGGACAATTGAGTTACGACATCAGTGCAAATTCCATTGAGAAGGAATATTATGCGCAAGTGGATGGCGTTATAACCAATGAAGCAATTCGAGAAATGCAAAAAGGCGTTACCATTAGCATAGAAGGAATTGAATACACAACCAAACCCTGTAAAATCAATAAATTAAAAAGCGCTCCGTTGTTACCGGAACGCTCTAAAAAAATTCGTGACCAACGTCACGGAGAAACCTCTTGGGTTTCCATAATTATTACCGAAGGAAAGTTTAGGCAAGTGCGCAAAATGACATCTGCCGTTGGATTTCCAACATTACGTTTGGTAAGGATTCGAGTAGGTAATAATCATTTGTATGACATGCAACCATCTGAAGTCGTGGAAGTCGATAGATTGCTCTAAACTTTCTTCACTCTTACGGCGTTCATGCCTTTCATACCACGTTCCAATTCATATTCCACCTTATCGTTTTCGACGATATCGTCTAGCAATCCGCTGACATGGCAAAAATATTTCTCATTGTTTTCAGCATCGATTATAAATCCGAAGCCTTTAGAACTGTCGTAGAAAGATACTTTTCCTTTTCTTACTGGATCTTCTTCTTCTCCCTCCTCTTTTTTAGGAATACCTAGTACGATATCCTCAGCATCCACTTGGATTTTGTCAGCTGGGTCTGGTGGAGTGTCCGTCAGGTTTCCGTATGCATCAACATAAGCAAACTGGATCCCTTGAGTTCCGCCTTCTGCTTTACGGGCATCTTTTTTCTTTTGTTTGTCCTCTCGCTTTTTAGCACGAGCTTTTTCTTTTTCAATTTTACTGTAGGTCTGTTGCGACTTTGCCATTCTTCTTTTTAAATAATTAAGTTTTAATGATCATTTTCAATAAATGCAATAATTTCTTCCAATAATAAAATGAATTAGTGGCGCTAAAAATTGATTCAATAAAAACAATACGATGTTAAGATAGGAATTTTAATGCAAAATTCCCAATACTTTTCAAAGATAAGGGATAGATTTTGATTTTTTGGAAAAAATTTAATCTCGCCGCTTATAGGGCCTAATGATTAATCCAAGTGGCTTATCGTAGCTCATATAATTGGAGGCCCAGTCATAAAAAGCCACTAACTTATTTCTAAATCCAACAAGCGACATGATGTGTACAAACATCCACACCAACCAAGCAAAAGTCCCTTGAAAGCGTATTTTAGGCAAATCAACAACCGCTTTTTTTCGACCTATAGTAGCCATGACGCCTTTGTTGTTGTATTCAAATGGCTGCAATGGTTTGTTATTGATGATATTCATCAAATTCTTTTGAAGCAGTTTGCCTTGCTGCTGCGCCACAGGAGCTAACATTGGCAACCCTTTTGGATTTTCCTTTGATATATGAGCGGCGACGTCACCAATCGCAAAAATATTCTTGGTGCTTTTGACGGCATTGAACTCATCCACCAAAATACGGGCGTCTTTAGCTATTGATTCTTGTGGAAGACCTTCAATGGCTGCAGCTTTTACACCTGCCGTCCAAATGACCGTATCAGTTCTAAATTTTTTTTCTCCTTCAATTGTAAGTGTTTTACCGTCATAGCTCTGCACTTTGGCATTTAAATGCACTTCTACACCCAATGATT
The DNA here is from genome assembly GCA_041748695.1 of Aquaticitalea sp. GTDB lineage: Bacteria > Bacteroidota > Bacteroidia > Flavobacteriales > Flavobacteriaceae > JBPOFM01. The sequence continues at coordinate 2,527 of JBGTCT010000015.1, forward strand.
TTAAGTAGTCAAAGGTTTTTGTGCTTGCTTGCTCAGACATGGCAATCAATAATTTTGAAGCAGCTTCATACAAGTGAATGTGCATTCGGCTTAAATCCAAATCGGGGAAATCTTTAGGCAATACAAAATGTTTCATTTCAGCCAAAGCACCTGCCAATTCAATACCAGCAGGGCCTCCTCCTACGATAGCGACGTTCATTAAGTCCTCGCTATTGGCTTCATGTTGGTGAACCAAAGCCTTTTCGAGATTCTGATAAATATAGGAACGCATATTTAATGCATCGGGAATCGATTTAAGCGTGAGCAGTTTATTTTTGACAGGTTCAAAGTTGAAGAAGTTATTGGTGCTTCCTGTGGCAATTACTAGAAAGTCATAATTGATGTTGCCAATATTGGTATGCAAGCACTGATCTTGTGAGTTCACACTTTCCACTTTTGCCATTCGGAAACTAAAATTCTTTTGTTCCCTAAAAATACGACGAACCGGATAGGCAATACTATCGGGCTCAAGGCCGCCAGTGGCGATTTGGTACATTAAAGGTTGGAAATTATGATAATTATGTTGGTCGATCAACAACACTTCAACTGCATTATTTTTTAAGGATTTAGCAATGGTTATGCCACCAAAACCTGCGCCTATAATAATAATTTTGGGAAGAGAGGTTTGTGACATCAAGTGATAATTAGGAGTATTCTATGTAATAACTTATAAATTCAAATTTACAAAACAATGAAGATATATTTCATAAGGATGTATTATTTTAAACTCTCATTTTATTTAGATTGGCAAGTTTTTTTAACATCACAGAATATGATATAGAAAAAGTACATTTAAAAATAAATTGTACAAGAAATATGTAAGAACTGAAAAATGAAATATTTGAATTTTATGGAACTAGCTCTAGAAATTTACTCTTTTATAAGTATTAGAGTTGCTTTTTTTCCTGTGGCCAAATACCAATTATTTCTCGAGATGGCATTTTCTTTATCGTCAAACAATTGAAATTCTGCAGTATTAAAACCCAATGAGCCTTGATTGAGGGCAACAAAATCTATTTTGTTAATACCGGGCACCAATGGTATTTTAAAAGATTTGAGTCCATTGGTTAACATCAATCGGGCAATCACAACGGTATCATTGAGTAAAACCTTAATAAGATCACCGTCTTGCTCCCCAAAATCTCTACAAACGACATTTGCATATTCGCTATTTGTCTTAAAATCACCCAAAAATTGGTCTCCAAGAAGTTCAGGCGGTATATTTTCTTTGACTTCCAATTGTTGTTTTCTTTTTTGGTTGGCCCATTTGTCTTCAAAAATTTGGCCGGAATTCATCAAATCATTGTCTTCCATCATTGAAAATTCCTTTTCAGACGGTTTTAAAGTCACTCGATTTTTTACGGGAATACCACTCATATTGTCCTTTTTGGTGGTAAGGCTCGGCTTATTTTCTGGCAGAATAATAACAGGAATAGGCGTTGGAGTTGGCTCTTTTTTTTCTTCTTTACTTTCAACGGCAGGTATCGGA
>JBGTCT010000016.1:0-32974 GCA_041748695.1 Aquaticitalea sp.
TAGTAATTTAAACATACTATAAATGAAAAAGCGTTCACTCGGATTTTGGGAAATCTGGAACATGAGTTTCGGGTTTTTAGGAATCCAAATGGGTTTTGCCCTACAAAATGCTAATGTCAGCCGTATTTTTCAAACGCTAGGTGCGGATATTGAAGATATTCCGATTCTTTGGGTCGCTGCACCACTGACAGGCTTAATTGTACAGCCCATAATTGGATATTTTAGTGATCGAACTTGGCATTCTCGCTTGGGTCGTCGTCGTCCTTATTTTTTGGTTGGTGCCATCTTGGCGTCGTTGGCCTTATTTATTATGCCCAATTCACCTGTGTTATGGTTTGCGGCCGGAATGCTATGGATCATGGACGCTTCCATTAATGTGTCTATGGAACCGTTTCGAGCCTTTGTTGGGGATAATCTTCCGGAGCATCAACGAACTAAAGGGTTTGCTATGCAAAGCTTTTTCATAGGTATTGGTGCCTATGTCGCTTCCAAATTACCTTTGATGCTTACCTACGTTGGTGTGGCAAATACCGCTCCAGAGGGGATTATTCCAGATTCGGTAAAATATTCCTTCTACATTGGAGGCGCTGCCTTTTTTATCGCAGTTCTCTGGACGGTTATTAGGAGTAAGGAATATTCGCCAGAGGAGATGAACGCCTTCGAGAAAGCCGAAAATGAAAACAAACCTATAAAGGAGGACTACTCAGATGTTTGGTATCAAAATAATGGAAAATCCCATTTAACCAAAGGCATTATTACACTCGCTATCGGTTTGGTAGCTACATTTTTAGTCTATAATTATAATTTAAAAAAGGATCTATATGTCCTTACCATTGGATTGATAAGTCTTGGTGGCTTTGCAATGATTATTTCTGGCTTGATGCAAAGAAATAAAACCAAAAATGGATTTGTGACCATCATGAACGATTTTCAGATGATGCCAAAAGTGATGAAGCAATTGGCATGGGTCCAATTCTTTTCATGGTTCGCATTGTTTTCTATGTGGATCTATACCACTGGTGCAGTAACACAGCATATTTACAATACAACTGATACCACTTCAGAAGCTTACAACACTGGTGCTAATCAGGTAGGTGAAATGTTTGCCAATTACAATATCATTGCTGCGGCTGTGGCTTTTTTATTGCCGTTGCTGGCTAAATATACCAGTAGGAAATTCACACATTTTGTGGCTTTAGTTGCTGGTGGCTTGGGCTTGATGTCCCTTTATTTTATTTCAGATCCAACAACTTTCACCATAGAATGGTTGCCAATGATTGGTGTTGGAATTGCTTGGGCCAGTATTTTATCTGTGCCTTATGCAATGCTATCTGGCTCATTGCCTGCCTCAAAAATGGGTTATTATATGGGTGTTTTTAACTTTTTTATAGTCATACCACAATTGGTAGCAGCCTCCATTTTAGGGTTTTTAGTTTCAGAATTTTTTAATAGCGAACCAATTTACGCATTGTTAATTGGAGGGTGTTCCATGATTTTGGCAGGAATCCTATCCTTATTGGTCAATGATAAAGCAACAATAACAATCAATGAATAAAAAAGCATTCATATTTGATCTCGATGGCGTCATCGTAGATACGGCAAAATACCACTTTTTGGCCTGGAAGAAATTGGCCAATAGCATAGGTGTTGATTTCACAGAAGTACAAAACGAACAATTAAAAGGCGTAAGCCGAATAAAATCTCTTGAAAAAATTCTCGCATGGGGAAATAAAAGTATCAGTGAAGATGAGTTTATGGAATTAATGGCTCTCAAAAATGATGATTATTTACGCTACATCAATATAATGGATGACAACGAGATTCTCCCAGATGTGGTAAAGATTTTGGATTTTTTATCAGAACATAAACAACATATCGCTTTAGGTTCGGCAAGCAAAAATGCCCGAATGATTTTAAAGAAAGTCAATATTCTCGACAAATTTGAAGTCATAGTCGATGGCAATGACGTCAAGAAAGCAAAACCAAATCCTGAAGTGTTTTTAAATGCCGCCAAGCAGTTGCAATGCGAACCAAAGGATTGCATTGTTTTTGAAGATTCGGTTGCTGGCGTCAAGGCGGCGAATATTGCAAGTATGGTATCTATCGGAATTGGAGATAAAGAAACATTGCACGAAGCAGATTATATCTTTAAGGATTTTACGGAAATCAGCATTGAATTTTTAAACGAATTAATTAACAAATAGATTAAAGAATATAGAAAATAGAGAAAAGAACATAGACTTCTTTAGATGCAGTCTCTAATATTTTCTACTTAATCTCTCATCTCAATAAAAAATGAATCAAGATTATATACAACCAAATAATTGGTCCATCATAGAAGAAGGTTTTGATGCCGAACGTGTCAAATCATCAGAAAGTATATTTAGTATTGGCAATGGTGCCATGGGACAACGCGCCAATTTTGAGGAGCAGTACTCTGGTGAAACGTTTCAAGGAAGTTACGTCGCAGGGGTTTACTATCCCGACAAAACTCGTGTTGGTTGGTGGAAAAACGGCTATCCGGAATATTTCGCCAAAGTTCTTAACGCACCTAATTGGATTGGAATCAATGTAACCGTTAATGGTGAAGCACTTGATTTGATCGCATGCAAAGAAGTGAAACATTTTAAACGCGAACTCAACATGAAAGAAGGTTGGCTGTCCCGAAGTTTTGAAGCTACTTTGCATAACTTCATTGAAGTAAAAGTCGAAACCAAACGCTTTTTGAGTCTAGATATCGATGAAATTGGAGCCATTCAGTACAGTATTACACTTCTCAATAATGAAGCTCAAATAGTCATTTCCCCATATCTTGATGCTGGTATTACCAACGAAGACAGTAATTGGGACGATAAATTTTGGAATACTTTGAGTGTCCAATTTGAAGATGAACAGGCATTTGTTGTATCGCATACCATGAAAACCAATTTTCATGTTTGTAGTGCCATGCAAACCCAGCTCTCTTTGAATGGAACCATTCTGAAACAGGAAAAAACCATCAACGAAACCATTGACTTTATTGAATTTCAATATAAAAATCAAGTCAAGAAAGGGGATACGATCACTATGACCAAATTTGGTGGTTATACTGTAGATAGAAACCACGATAAGGACGAACTGATTTCAATAGCAAAAAAGAATTTGGATGAAGTATCCAAACTAGGTTTTGATGCCTTACTAGAGCTTCAAAAACAATCTTGGGCAAAAATTTGGGACATGGCCGACATTACCATTGATGGAGATGTAAAGGCACAACAAGGTATCCGCTTTAATATCTTCCAACTAAATCAGACCTATTTAGGGAAAGATGCCCGATTAAACATTGGACCGAAAGGTTTTACAGGCGAAAAATATGGCGGAAGTACCTATTGGGATACAGAGGCGTATTGCATTCCTTTTTATATGACAACCAAAGACCAGGATGTCGCCAGAAAATTACTGACCTATCGCTACCATCATCTAGAAAAAGCGATTGAAAATGCAGCAAAATTAGGCTTCACCAATGGTGCAGCTCTATACCCAATGGTGACCATGAATGGCGAAGAATGTCATAACGAATGGGAAATCACTTTTGAGGAAATCCACCGAAACGGTGCCATCGCTTTTGCCATTTATAACTATCATCGCTATACGGGAGACTATACCTATATTCCAGAAAAAGGACTTGAAGTCTTAATAGGAATTGCTCGTTTCTGGCATCAGCGTGCCACGTTTTCAGCAGCAAATGACAAATACGTGATACTGGGGGTTACGGGTCCCAATGAATACGAAAACAATGTCAATAACAATTGGTACACCAATTATCTAGCAAAATGGTGCATCGATTACACCTTGGAAAACATCGCAAAAGTCAAAGAAAATCATGATTCGGATTATACGCGTATCATGAATAAGGCAAAATTATCGACCTCCGAATTGGAGCAATGGAAAAAAGTAGCCGATAATATGTATTTTCCATACTCCGAAAAGCATCAAGTGTATTTGCAACAAGATGGATTTTTGGACAAAGAATTAATTACTGTTGCAGACCTCGATAATTCACAACGTCCCATAAACCAAAAATGGTCTTGGGACCGGATTCTGCGTTCACCTTACATTAAACAAGCAGACATATTACAAGGCTTTTACTTTTTTGAGGACGATTTTACAACAGAACAATTAGAGCGCCATTTCGATTTTTATGAGCCATTTACGGTTCATGAAAGCTCACTTTCTCCTTGTGTGCATAGTATTCAGGCCGCAAAATTAAATCGGATGGACCAAGCTTACACTTTTTATTTGCGCACCTCCCGATTGGATTTGGATGATTATAACCATGAAGTGGAAGAAGGATTACACATTACTTCCATGGCAGGAACTTGGATGAGTATTGTGGAAGGATTTGGAGGTATGCGTATCAAGAACGACACGTTGTCATTTGTTCCAAAAATTCCGAAGCAATGGAAAGGGTATTCATTTAAAGTGAACTTCAGAAACCAAATTGTAGAAGTTCATGTTACTCACGAAGGTACTAGATTTGAACTTACTGGAAATAACGAACTTCAAATTATTGTGAATGATAAAATAGTCAGTATAAAACCCAATAACCTAGTGAAGATTTAAATCGTATTGGTCGGGTTTTAGAAAGATCTATCGATAGAAATTTAATCTTTTGCTAATTTAAAATAAACGAAATGAAAAGAGTAATTTGCATCTGTATGACACTGATAAGTATGACACTTTTTTCGCAAGTTGAAAAAATAGAGCCACCTTTTTGGTGGACCGGAATGAACCATTCAGAACTTCAATTGATGGTTTACGGTAATGATATTTCACAATATGAAGTGTCTTTTTCTGATAACATACAAATCATTAATGTCGAAAAAACCGAAAATCCAAACTATCAGTTCATTACCATTGACACCAAAAATGTAAAGGTTGGAACCTACACCCTGAATTTTCTAAAAGATAATGAAGTAATTTTTTCACAACCCTATGAGTTCAAGCAAAGACGCGAAAATTCATCTATAAGAAAGGGTTTTGATAGCAGTGACATTATTTACTTGTTGATGCCTGACCGTTTTGCAAATGGCAATCCCGACAATGACAGTACCGATGACACCGTTGAAGATTTGAACCGTGAATACCCTTCTGGAAGACATGGCGGCGACATCGAAGGTATTATTAATCATCTGGATTATTTGGACGATTTGGGTGTCACGGCCATATGGAGCACTCCTTTATTGGAGGACAATGAGCCTAAACATTCTTATCATACATATGCTCAAAGCGACTATTACAAAATCGACCCTCGTTTTGGAACCAATGAAGACTATAGACGTTTGGCAATTGAGATGCATCGTAGGCACATGAAACTCATCATGGATTATGTGACCAATCATTGGGGAAGCAAGCATTGGATGATTCTAGATTTACCCACAAAAGATTGGATTCATCAGTGGGAAGGTGGTGAAAAAGGTTTTCAACGAAGCAGCTACCGAATGACCACACAATTTGATAGCAATGCTTCTGAAGCCGATGCCGAAGCCTGTATGGATGGATGGTTTGATACCACAATGCCAGACATCAACCAAAAGAACCCATTGGTGCTGAAATATATGATTCAAAATGCCATTTGGTGGATAGAATATGCCGATTTGGATGGTCTTCGAGTTGATACCTATTCTTATAATGATAAAGAAGGAATTGCTAATTGGACCAAAGCCATTATGGATGAATACCCAAATTTCAATATTACTGGCGAAGTTTGGATGCACGATCAAGCACAAATGTCCTATTGGCAAAAGGACAGTAAAATTGGAGCTATTGACAATTACAATTCCCATTTGCCGTCTATAATGGATTTTACATTGCATGATGCCGTTGTGGTCATGTTCGATGAAGACGACCAGGGATGGGATAAAGGTATGGTAAGAGCTTATGAAAATTTCGCCAATGATTTTCTCTATCCAGACATCAATAATATTTTGGTGTTTGCCGCCAATCACGATACGATGCGTATCAATGAATTGTACGATGGCGATTTAAAAAAGTACAAATTGGCCATGACGCTAGTTGCCACAGTTCGCGGTATCCCGCAAGTGTATTACGGTGATGAAATCGGGATGATGGGCGATAAGAATACCAAAGGCGATGGTGACATCCGTCGCGATTTTCCTGGTGGTTGGGCAGGTGATGACCACAATGCCTTTGAGAGCACCGGGAGAACAGAAACTGAAAATGCCTTTTTCGATTTTACAAAAAAGCTATTCAACTGGCGAAATGACAGTGCTGCAGTTCATTTCGGCAAAACCATGCATTTTGTTCCTTATGATAATGTGTATGTCTATTTTAGATATAACGACACCGATAAAGTGATGGTGGTCATCAATAACAATCCAAAGGACCAAAATTTGGATTTAAAGCGCTTCGCGGAAATGATTCAGGATCGTAAAAGCGGAACTGATGTAATGTCGGGGAATACTATTTCATTGGAAACAACCCTATCCATCGAAGGAAAATCCTCGATGATTATTGAATTAAACTAAAATTCCTTCAACATAGGAATATCATTAAATAGCGGAATGACTATAAAAACAATACTTATAATTTTTTCATTTGTCCTTTTGTCTTCTTGTAAAGGCGAAATCAAAACAAAAGAGGTCAGCGAAGCTCAAATACGAGAAAATTTAAAAACCATTAAAATTGATAGTGTCAAAGGAAACTACGCTGGCGGAACTTTGTTGCGCATTACAGATTTTCCTTCGGGGTATATCCCACCTCGTAAAGTGGATATCTGGTTGCCTGCGAACTATTCAGAGGAAAAAAAATATGCTGTGTTGTACATGCACGATGGCCAAATGCTTTTTGACGGAAACATCACATGGAACAATCAAGAATGGATGGTAGATGAGATTTCTTCCAAACTCATGAACGACAGTATTACCAAAGAATTCATTGTGGTGGCACCTTATAATATCAATGAATTGCGCCACAGCGAATACTTTCCACAAAAACCGTTTGAATCGCTTCCAGAGCGCGCACAAGATTCGCTTTTCGAAATGGCTAAAATGGATAATTTTAAGTTCAACACGTTAAATTCAGACAATTATTTAAAATTCCTGGTAAAGGAATTGAAACAATACATCGATGGGAATTTTTCAGTTCATACAGATCGTGAAAACACCTTTGTTGCCGGCTCAAGTATGGGCGGACTGATTTCTATGTATGCCATTTGTGAATACCCAAAAGTATTTGGTGGCGCAGCCTGCCTATCCACGCACTGGCCTGGAGCACATCCATCGGACAACGATTTAATTCCCGATGCGTTTTTTAGTTATATGGAAAAAGAAATTCCTTCGCCTCGAAACCACAAATTTTATTTTGATTTTGGTACAGAAGCCTTGGACAAGTTCTATCCAAAATACGAACGTCGGGTGAACAAACTTTTTAGGGACAAAGGCTATGACAACACAAATTTTAGAAATCTGAAGTTTGAAGGTGCAGACCATTCAGAAATTGCATGGCAAAAACGACTGGATATTCCATTGACATTTTTATTAAAGACCGAATGAGAGGAATAGTCACTTTATTAATCTTGTTTTCGTTACAATTTGGCTTCTGTCAAAATTTTGATAGAACGTTTGTGTCTCTTGAATACGCAAACAATCAGTTGGACATACAGGTCAATGACGGCCTTTATAAAATCGTTCCTTATACAAACAAGATTGTCGAAACTACGTTTATTCCAGATGGAGAAACTCATAACACTTCGTCTCATGCCGTAGTTTTAAAACCAGAAAATCCTTCATCCGAATTGATTGAATCGGAGACCTATTACGAATTAAAAACACAGGGTATTTCAGTCAAAATTCAAAAGCAACCCTTTCAAATTTCCTATCACTACAACGGAAAAAAGGTCATTTCTGAAAAAATGGGTTATGAAAAAAATGACAGCTTGGAAACCCTTCAGTTCAACCTTACCAAAGATGAAGTTTTGTATGGCGGAGGCGCCCGAGCTTTGGGAATGAATCGACGTGGGAATCGTTTGCAGCTATACAACAGGGCGCATTATGGTTACGAAACACGTTCTGAATTGATGAATTACACGATGCCCATCGTCATGTCTTCCGATTTGTATTTAGTGCATTTTGACAATGCGCCCATCGGATTCTTGGATCTGGACAGTAAAAAAAATAACACCCTAACCTACGAAACCATTTCAGGACGAAAAACCTATCAGGTTGTTGTTGGCGATTCGTGGATGGATTTGGTGGACAATTACACCGATTTAACAGGTAAGCAACCCATGCCACCACGTTGGGCTTTGGGGAATTTTTCGAGTCGATTTGGTTATCATACGCAGAAAGAAGTTGAAGAAACGGTTCAAAAATTTAAAGACGAACAGATTCCTTTGGATGCCGTGATTATTGATATTTTTTGGTTTGGAAAGGACATTCAAGGTCATATGGGAAATTTGGAATTTTTAAAAGATTCATTTCCAAACCCGAAGCAAATGATTAAGAATTTGAAAGCGAAGAACGTCAATACCATCTTGGTAACTGAACCTTTTATATTATCCACATCCAAGCGTTGGCAGGAAGCTGTCGACAAGAATATTTTAGCAAAGGATTCACTTGGAAACCCTTACAAATTCGATTTTTATTTTGGAAATACGGGCTTAATTGATATCTACAATCCGAAAGGAAAATCATGGTTTTGGAACATTTACAAATCCTTGGCAGATATGGGAGTGACCGGAATTTGGGGCGATTTGGGCGAACCCGAAGTGCATCCTTCCCAATTACTTCACGCCAGAGGAACAGCCGATGAGGTTCATAATATCTATGGGCACGATTGGGCGCGACTTGTGCATGAAGGTTACAAATCTGATTTTCCAAAACAAAGACCTTTTATATTAATGCGAGCTGGTGCCGCAGGTTCCCAGCGTTTTGGAATTATTCCTTGGTCTGGTGATGTCAATAGAAGTTGGGGAGGATTGCAAAGTCAACCCGAAATTGCCTTGCAAATGGGGATGCAAGGGCTTGGATATATGCACTCCGATTTAGGGGGTTTTGCAGGAGATAATCTCGATAACGAACTATACACACGATGGTTGCAGTATGGCGTTTTTCAGCCAATTTTTCGTCCTCATGCGCAGGAAGCAGTGCCGCCAGAACCGGTTTTTAGAGAGGCAAAAACAAAAGCACTGGCAAAAAAATCTATTGAACTGCGTTATAAATTACTGCCTTACAATTATAATTTGGCTTTTGAGAACCATCAGAATGGAACGCCTCTGATGCGTCCATTATTTTTTGAAGATGATTCTAAACAATTACTAACGGATGCCTCTCAATATTTATGGGGGAATGAGTTTTTAATCGCACCCATAATGACCTCTGGCGTTAAGGAAAAAGACTTGTATTTTCCAAGAGATGAGATTTGGTTCGATTATTATACGGATGAAAAATTTGAAGGCGGACAAACAAAAAAAGTGACTGTTCATGAGGATTATATCCCCACATTTGTTAGAGCAGGTGCTTTTATTCCCTTGGCAAAACCCATGCAGAGTACCCAAGAATATACTGGAAACAATTTAGATGTACATTATTACTTTGATGCTTCTGTTTTGGAAAGTAAAGGACAACTTTATAATGATGCTGCATTGACCGCTGATACTTTTGAGAATGGAAACTATGAATTGCTGTTTTTTGAAAGCGAATTGGAAAATAGGGAACTGGATTTGGAGTTTGAGGCTGAACTTGGAAAGAATTATCAAGCATCAAAAAAACAAATTCAAGTAATAGTTCACAATGTATCCAAACAACCAAAAAGCATCAAAATTGATGGAAAAAAAGTTTCGGTTGATTGGAATTCCCAAAACAAAATCTTGACCATTCCAATGAATTGGAATACCAAAAATGATTCAGAAATTAAAATTCAATTAGCCAAATGAAAAAGAGTTTTATACTTTTAATGTCCTTCCTAATCATATCAAGCTGTGCCCAAAAGCCAAAAAAAGAAGCAGTTGCTGAAAAACCGCAAACACCTTTTGTATGGGAAGGAGCAAATCTTTATTTTTTATTGACCGATCGTTTTAATAATGGCGATACCAGTAATGATCTCAATTTTGATAGAACCAGAACAGCCGGAAAACTTCGTGGTTTTGAAGGCGGCGACCTTAAAGGGATTACCCAAAAAATTGAAGAAGGTTATTTTACAGATTTAGGTATCAACGCTATTTGGCTAACACCCATTGTGGAGCAAATCCATGGTGGAACCGACGAAGGCACAGGCATAACCTATGGATTTCATGGCTACTGGACAAAAGATTGGACTGCGATTGACCCAAATTTTGGCACTAAAGAAGATCTCAAAAACTTGGTGAATACCGCTCACAAAAATGGCATACGTATCGTATTGGATGCGGTCATCAATCACACAGGCCCAGTAACTGAAATGGATCCTGTTTGGCCAAGCGATTGGGTTCGCACAGAACCTACATGCAACTACGCATCCTACGAGTCTACCGTTACTTGTACCTTGGTCAAGAACCTTCCAGATATTAGAACCGAAAGCAATGAACATGTGGAATTACCACCTCAATTGGTCGAAAAATGGAAAGCTGAAGGCCGATATGAAGAAGAGGTTGCGGAACTTGATGAATTTTTCAAACGCACCGGACATCCGCGTGCGCCGCGATTTTACATCATGAAATGGTTGACCGATTACATCAGGGATTATGGCATTGATGGCTACAGGGTTGATACCGTGAAGCACACAGAAGAGAGCGTATGGCAAGAATTTAAAATAGAATGTGATGCCGCTTTTTCTGATTGGAAATCGAATAACGCGAACAGTATTCTGGATGACAACAATTTTTATTTGGTTGGCGAAGTCTATGGATACGGCATGTCATCGGGAAAGGCCTATGATTTGGCAGGAACATCCATTAATTATTTTGATGCCGCTTTTAATAGCTTGATTAATTTTGAGTTCAAATGGAATGCCCTTCAACAGGATCAAGAAACAATTTTTAGCAACTACTCAAAAACACTTGACACTTCTTTAAGTGAATACGGAATTCTAAATTACCTCACATCGCACGATGATGGACAGCCTTTTGACCCAAAACGCGAAAGACCACTGGAGACTGCAACAAAATTGCTTTTGTCACCTGGAACATCCCAAATATATTATGGAGATGAGTCAGCACGACCGTTGGTCATTGAAGGAACCACTGGCGACGCAACCTTGCGATCGTTTATGAATTGGGATGACATTGAAAACAACAAAGACACACAGGAAACTTTAACTCATTGGCAAAAACTGGGTAAATTCAGGAGAAATCATCCAGCAGTTGGTGCAGGAGTCCATCAAATGATTACTGCATCGCCTTATGTTTTTTATAGGAGCTACAGCAAAGGCGATTATAATGATCTCGTGGTTATAGCACTTGATGTGCCAAAAGGCATGAAACGATTGGATGTTTCCAAACTATTTAAGGAAAATGACCAGTTGCGCGACGCCTATTCCAACCAAGATGTGAAGGTCATAAACGGAAAAGTGACAATAGATTCAGATTATTCTATTGTACTGTTAGAAATTAAAAATTAAATACTAAAACCATGAAACAACTCATTCTCACATTATTCATTGCATTCAGTTTGGTGGCTTGCAAAGATGAAAAAAAGACAACTCCACAAGACGATAGCGTCCCTCAAGATTCTATTCCAACAGTCACAAAGGACGCCATTAACACCGGTGTTATTTATGAAGCAAACATCCGTCAATATTCAGCTTCGGGTCATTTTGATGAATTCACTAAAGACATTCCACAGTTAAAACAATTGGGAGTAAAAGTTATTTGGCTGATGCCAGTATTCCCTATCAGTCAAGTAAAACGCAAAGCGACAGGCGGAACAGATAGCAAATTTTCAACTGATTATCCTGAAGAAGAACAAGCTAAATACTTGGGAAGTTATTATGCGGTTTCCGATTTCACCAAAATCAATCCAGAATTTGGGACGATTGAAGATTTTAGAAATCTGATAAAAACAGCCCACGACAATGGGATGTTCGTCATTCTGGATTGGGTTCCAAATCACACAGGATGGGACCACGTTTGGATAAAAAATAATCCCGAGTATTACACTAAAGATAAAGACGGAAATATCATCCATCCCGATGGAACCGATTGGACCGACGTGGCTGATCTGAATTATGACAATAAAGAGATGCGCAATAAAATGATTGAAGACATGCAATATTGGGTAAGAGACGAAGGTGTCGATGGTTTTAGATGTGACGTAGCGGGCTCTGTTCCAATGGATTTTTGGGAAGATGCCATACCAAAATTGCGCAAAACGAAAGACGTATTTATGTTGGCTGAAGGTTGGGAACCAGAACTATTCAAAAACGATTTATTCGAAATGGGCTACGCTTGGGACGGACATCACTTGATGAACAAAATTGCAAAAGGTGAAAAATCAGCCATCGATTGGTACACCTATTTAGACGAGCGCAACTCCAAATACGAATCAGATGATATTTTAATGAACTTCGTAACCAATCACGATGAGAATTCTTGGAACGGAACCATTGGAGAACGATTGGGTGAAGGCGCGCCAGCACTGGTTGCCTTGCAATATATGACCACTGGTATGCCACTAATTTATTCAGGAATGGAGTATGACATGAGCAAACGATTGAAATTCTTCGAAAAAGATTCGATTCCAAAAACAAAAGGCAAGATGTGGCCGCTTTTGGAAAAACTCGGAACTTTAAAAAGCACACATCCAGCTTTAAGCCATAGTAATTTGGGTGCAACTGTAAATAAAATCGATACAGGGAACAAGAACATTTTAATGTTTTCAAGAGAAAACAACGGAAACACAGCAACATATGTGGCTAATCTATCCAATAAAGAGCAAGCCTTCGACAAGATGCCACAAGGTGATTTTGTCGATTTCATGACCAATGAAAAAATGTCAGTCACAGATTCCAAAATGACCTTAAAACCTTGGGAATTTAAAATTCTGACCCAATAAGTTATTTGAGTTTATAACTATCAAATTTTAAAAACTCTAACTGTTGTTGGAGCTTTTTTAATGTGTACTGTTTCCTTAAATATACTATTGAAAAATTTGTTGTTATGATTTGAGTTGCTGTTCGTCTAATACAAAATTTCGTAAATTTGATTGCATTAAATCTCAAATGAAAGACTTAAACGACCATATTGATTCGCCATTCATCCTAAAGGTAAGTTTTGACAAATTGTTGAAGCACTATGAGTCTTTGGCAGAAAGCAGCGACCCGTTTATTGCCAAGAAGGCAAATCAGTATCTATCGCAGCAAAAGGATATTCCCATTTTGAGAGAAGGTTTTAGTGAGTTGGAATTGTTTAAAACCTATGAGAATGACATTCGATTAATTCTTCAAGATTCGTTCAGTGAAGTTTTGACCAACAATGAAATCAAAACAGCCTCGATTACGTATCACGACCTTATATTTAATTCTTCCGAACGTTTTAAAAGTATAATAAAAAATGCAGGTGATGATTTTGAATTAAAAATCAAATACAGGGGAGAAGATGATAGATATCGTATGGCCTGTTTGATAATTCTTAATTCCTATTTTCATTTCAAAGTCGATTTCAAACGACCCTTTTATTATGAAATTCCAGATTCTCAAGGGATTTTACGCACCTATAAAATTCTCTATAATGTCGATTTTGCAGAAGTAATTCCAACCGACAGTGCGCCAAAAATAACCCAAGATGATTTTGATAAACTCCTAAATAACTTTGATAATATCGATCTCTGGGAAGAAAAATTTCCACCCAATAGTTATGTTCTAAAAGGTTTTGTCATCAATAATATGTTTGACGTTACTGACGATACTGCCATTTCCCAAATCAAGACGAGCCTTTTATCATCAGGCAAGCGCCAAGACAGCAATTTTATATCGGGTCTTCAAGCGACCTTTGAATCATTGTTCAATATTAAAGACTTAAAAGTTGGTTTTGTTATATACAACAAGGAAGAGGAAGTTTTTGAACGTGTAGTGGGCAAAGGGCTGGATAGTTATTTGCTTTTTAATCATGATTTTGAATCTTGCCGGACAGTACTTTGCGAAGGTTCGTATAAAGCCTTAATGAATGAGAATGCTTATTTTTCAATTTCTGATGTCGATGCTTATTATAAACTTTCGAATGGGGAAGCCCAATATAAAACATTGCACGAACAAGGAATCAAAAGTGCCATTTTAGCACCGATTGCTTCCAATGGTAAGTTATTGGGAATTCTCGAAATTGTCTCCAATCAACCAAAAGAGCTCAACAGCATTAATGCCAATAAACTGATTGATGTAATGCCGTATATTGTTTCTTCAGTATTGCGATCTAAAGCCGAAGAAGAAAATTTGATTGAGGCAGTTATACAACAAGAATGTACTTCGATACATCCAAGTGTCGTTTGGAAGTTTGAAAAAGCTGCCAGGAAATTTATTAAGGACAAACAACAACTCGGAAATAATGCTGCATTTAGTAAAATAGTGTTTGATAAGGTATATCCGTTATTTGGCCAAATTGATGTAAAGGGTTCATCCGACGCTCGTAATCTAGCCACAAAAAAGGATTTATCTCTACAGTTGAATCTCATCAAAAAAATCATTGACGCTTTGTTGCAAGAAGAACAATTGCCGGTTTATGAAAAACTAAAGTTTCAGCTCGATGAATTTAATGGACAACTGGACGCGGATTTTAAAGTGGACAGCGAACAAGAAATCACAACATTCCTTAAAAATGACATCGATCCCCTTTTTAAATTTAGGTTGAGTAAAAAGTCTGGTGTTAAAGGTGGTATTGAAGACTATTTCAAGAAAGTGGATTCAGAACTTAATATTATTTATTACTACCGAAAAAACTATGACGACACTATAGCGCTGATCAATAAAAAAATGTCTGGCCTCATAGACCTCAAGCAAGTAGAGGCACAACGTATGTATCCACATTATTTTGAGCGTTTTAAAACCGATGGCGTGGAACACAACATGTATATAGGCGAGTCCATTACCAAGGAAGAAAGTTTTAGCGAAATCTATCTGTATAACTTACGCTTGTGGCAACTTCAAGTCATGTGTGAGATGGAGAATGAGTTTTATCAAAGTCGGAATCAATTTCCTATTACGCTGGACGTGACTTCTATGATATTGGTCTTTAACCAACCACTATCAATTCGTTTTAGAATGGACGAGAAGCAATTTGATGTTGATGGCACCTACAATGCGCGTTATGAGATTGTCAAAAAGCGTGTAGACAAAGCTTATATAAAAGGAACAGAAGAGCGGATTACAACTAAAGGAAAAATTACCATTATCTATTCCCAAAAAGAAGATGAAGCTGAATATCTCAACTACATCAAATTTTTAAACTCCAAACACGTTTTAAATGACGATGTCGAAATCCTTGAAATACAAGATTTGCAAGGTGTTACTGGTTTAAAAGCGATGCGAGTCAGCATTCTGTACCATAAGGATAAAGACGAAAAAGCCTTTTACACCTATGAAGACCTAATGAGCGAAATTAGACAATAACATAGATATCTTCTCCTATTTTAGTGGATTCCAACTGAATAGTTGACTTGGTAACAGGTTCGGGTTTTAGTATATCGTCGAGGTCGGCATCTGGTTGCGATTTTAATGCATAGGCAAACGCAAGCACAGAAATGATAATACCAGTCATGAAAATAGTATAGGTAATTCTCAAAATGCTATATTTTCTATTTAATACCTTTCCTAAAAAATACAAATCTTTAGTCATTGAGCTGTATACATATTCTTTGTCTCTTAAGAGTTCATCAATTGCCCATTCGTATTCCTTCAATTCCATTTTATGGAAATTTCCAAAAAACATTAAATTCACGTCTTTGTTGGCAACATCCTCTTTAGTAAATTGACCACTTGTTACATTTGGCCTAGTGGCAATGATTGATAGGATCATAGATATAACACAAAATAGTGTAAAAATTGCCGTTGGATATATCAAATAAGAATTAGTATCTAACCTTGAAATTAAATTTGCTAGAACCAACGAAATAATAATAGCATTGACAGAAAGCAATATATTAGCTTTTGTGTCTGCAATATCACTCAATTGTATATGATTTTTTAAAGCGATTCTATAAAAGGATTGTATGGCACGTTCTGGACTGTCATTCTTATATTGTGCCTTGTATTTTGCCTTTTGCTCCTCTTTTTTGAGCTTTTCTTTCTTTTTCTTTTTCTTTTTTATCAAGTCAGACAAGGTGTCCTCTTTTTGTTTTTGCCAATTTTTTAGGGCATAATCAGTGTAAAATTGATGTCTTGTAGAGAGAACATCAATATTTTCTTTCAACCATTCAGAAGGCGAATAATTTTTCACATCTTGAAGTTCCAATTCTTTCCTTAGAAACTCACTGGCTTCTTTAAAATAATCTTTTCCAAAATGTGAAGCATCTGCATCTCTCAAGATTTTTTCCAATTCTGAATGTGGCTTATCCTTAAATTTGGTGGCCATAATGCACTTATTAACTGCACTGACAACAGACTCCGGAACATTATTTTCATTTAAAAAGGCGGTTGCAATTTTTACGCTTTCCTCTTCATGGCCATCCCTAGTCTTTGTGTAACCTGTATCATGAAGCAAGGCTGCCAATCTAATGATTTCAGCATCACTTTCACTTACATCCGAACTTTGAATTATTTCGTTCGCGCTTTTTAAAACACGTTTGGTGTGTGTGTAATTGTGATAAATAAAGGTATTTGGAAGTTCGTCCTTGAATAAATCAAATACGAACTTATCTGTTTTTTCTATCAGTTCAGACATAAAATTGGTATAAATTAAGTGGTAGCAAAATACTAAAAAATAAATCAATAAGATTACTCCTATCGCTTCTATTTGTAATACAAAACGTTAAAACACGACCAAGGCATTTCAATTAATTTTAAATTTATAAAAATATTATTTAATATGCTCACTTGGAAAAATGTTATTGATTTTGCCGTCAACGGAAATCCCAAACCAGAACGAATTGTAGAAAAATCGGAAGTAGAATGGAAAACCCAACTCACTCCTGAACAATTTAGAATCACACGAAAAAAAGGTACAGAAGCCCCTGGTACAGGAGCATTATGCAGCGTATACGACGCTGGTCAGTACAATTGCATTTGCTGCGACGCACCTTTATTTGACTCCACAATTAAGTATGAATCCAAATCGGGCTGGCCAAGTTTTACACAACCCATAGAGGAAAATGCCATCAAGTACGAAAAAGATTCCGGCTTTGGTATGGTGCGCGTTGAGGTTATGTGCAACGTATGCGACGCCCATCTTGGGCACGTGTTTCCCGATGGTCCTGAACCTAGTGGATTGCGATATTGTGTAAATTCTGAATCTATAAAATTGAAAAGTATATGAGTAGCCCAACTATAGAAATTGCAACTATCGGCGGCGGCTGTTTTTGGTGCACTGAAGCTGTATTTCAGGAAGTAAATGGTGTCATAAAAGTTGTGTCAGGTTATTCAGGAGGAACGGTTCCAGGTAAGCCGACTTACCGGGAAATTTGTTCTGGGTTGACCGGCCATGCCGAAGTTGTGCAAATTACTTTTGATGCGTCTTTGATTACTTATAAAACGATTCTCGAGATTTTTATGACCACACACGACCCAACAAGTTTAAACCGTCAAGGTGCTGATGTGGGTACGCAATATCGCTCTGTAATTTTTTACCATTCTGAACTTCAAAAGGAACAGGCAGAACAGGTATTGCAAGGTTTATCGAAATATTTTGATAAGCCCATTGTTACCGAAATTAGCAAGTTGGAGAAATTTCACGAAGCGGAAGATGAACATCAAAATTATTATAGAAATAATCAAAACCAAGGTTATTGCAGTTTTGTCATTACTCCAAAACTGGCAAAGCTCCGAAAGTTATATGCTAACAAACTAAAGGATAATTAGATTAATGATTCTTCGGAAAAAGTCAATTGAACTCAAGAATTAGAACTTATTTTATACAATCCATTAATATAAATTTTAAGAAATTGTCTACATCATAGGTTACATAATTCAAAATAAATAAGGAGATTTCAAAATTTCCTGATTCAATATCAATTTAGATGAAAGCAACCAAACTAAATATCCAAAATGCCAAAGGTTTCCAGCTTCAGGCTTATCTAGAACTGCCTGCAAATCAAAAACCAACAAACTATGCCATTTTCGCTCATTGTTTTACTTGCAATAGCGAAATTCATCCCGTAAAGAATATCAGTCGTGCACTTACGGCACATGGTTTTGGTGTGGTTCGTTTTGATTTTACAGGATTGGGCAAAAGTGAAGGCGAATTTGCTGATAGCTATTTCTCTGCAAATGTTGACGATTTGTTAGCGGTAAGCGACTATATGGATGAACACTATGAAGCCCCTTCATTACTCGTTGGCCATTCGCTTGGAGGTGCGGCCGTTATTGTCGCGGCCTCAAAATTGGAGACTGTAAAAGCAGTCGCAACCATCGGTGCGCCATCCTCAACCGAACATGTCAAAAAACATTTTTCGCATCATGTCCAGGACATTGCCGAAAAAGGCGACGTAAGTGTCAATATTGGGGGAAGACCCTTTAAAATTAATCAGGAATTTGTAGATGATTTTGATAAAACCGATTTGGTTGAAATAACAAAGCAGCTACGAAAGCCCATTCTCATTATGCATGCTCCTTTTGACAAAGTGGTAGGAATAGAGAATGCTCATGATCTATACAAAAGCGCACATCACCCTAAAAGTTTCATAAGCCTTGATGATGCCGATCATTTATTGTTAGATAAGAAAGACAGTCGTTATGTAGGCAGTATGATTGGTGCCTGGGCATCCCGATATTTTGACTTAAACGACTATGAGATATTGGATACCGAAGGAGAACAATTGGTAGCTCATCTCGATTTGGTTCAAGATAATTTTACTACTTCCATTCAAACAAAAAAACATTCTTTTCTTGCCGACGAACCTGAAAGCGTTGGAGGCGATGATTTTGGGCCTTCTCCTTATGATTTTTTAAGTGCAGGCTTGGCAGCTTGCACAGTGATGACTTTAAAATTGTATGCCGAAAGAAAAAAATGGGACTTGCAAGAAGTCTATGCTTATATCACTTATTCCAAAAAACATGGCGACGATTTGAAGTCTGATATAGATAAACCAGCCCAGTTAGACCATCTTATGAAAAAATTAAAATTTGTTGGTAACCTAAGCCAAGAACAAGAACAAAAGCTAAAAGAAATAGCCTCAAAATGCCCTGTTCACAAAACGTTATTGAGTAATATCGTTATTGAAACTGAAATTATATAAATGAATTTAAAACAACATTACAAAAGCACGAGACACCAGTTTATCGAACTTTGTAAACCCCTGCAAACCGAAGATTTTTCGGTACAACCAGAAGAATTTGTATCGCCACCAAAATGGCATTTGGCACATTCCACTTGGTTTTTTGAACAGTTTGTTTTGAGCGTCCACAAAAAGGATTATAAAATTTACAATAACGATTTTGCCTATTTGTTCAATAGCTATTACAACAATGCAGGTGAACGCGTTTTACGGCCAAATCGCGGATTGATGACAAGACCTACCGTTGAACAAGTATATCAATTCCGACACTATGTTGACGAGCAAATGATGGCGTTTTTTGATGAACATCCTTCACAGGAAGCACAAAATGTCATCGCTCTCGGTCTGCAACACGAACAGCAACATCAGGAATTATTTCTGTATGACATCAAATACATTTTAGGCAATCAGCCAACATTTCCAAAGTATGAAACCTCCCTAAAACTTGAGAGCATTAATTCACCTTCGGAATTCATAAAAATTGAGGAAGACATTTATGAAGTAGGCTATCAAGGCGATGATTTTTGTTTTGACTGTGAATTAGGATTTCATAAAGTCTATTTAAATGCCTTCGAAATCTCAAATCAATTGGTAACCAATTCGGAATACATGGCGTTTTTGGATGCTGGAGGTTATGACGATTTTAATTTATGGCATGCAGAAGGTTGGGATTATATTCAGAATAATGACATTAAAGCACCTTTGTATTGGCACAAAATAAATGGCAAATGGCATTATTATACGTTTGATGGTTTTAAAGAAGTCAATCCAGATTTGCCAGTTCAGCATATCAGTTTTTATGAGGCATATGCCTTTGCAGAATGGAAAGATATGCGATTGCCAACCGAGTTTGAATGGGAAGTAGCTTCGTCTAAAATTAATTATGGCCAGCTTTGGGAATGGACAGCGAGTGCCTTTTTACCTTATCCAAATTTTAAAAAACCAAGTGGAGCGTTGGGCGAATACAACGGAAAATTCATGGTCAACCAGATGGTGCTGCGTGGGGCCTCGATTGGCACTCCTAAAAATCACGGTAGAAATACCTATCGAAACTTTTTTCATCCCCACATGCGATGGATGTTTTCAGGAATTAGACTAGCCAAATAATATGAACGAAACCTTTGCCAATGATGTTATCAGCGGATTGACGGCCGATCAGAAACACATTTCATCAAAATATTTTTATGACGATGCTGGAAGTCGCATTTTTCAGGAAATCATGAAAATGCCAGAATACTATTTAACCGATTCCGAATTTGAAATCTTGTCGCTTCAAGCAGAACAGATTTATGAAGCCCTTCAATTTTCAGGAACTTTTAATATTATTGAATTGGGAGCTGGTGATGGTTTTAAAACATTCAAGCTATTGGAATATCTTCAAAATAAGGAAATTGAATTCAATTACATTCCCATTGATATTTCACAAGAGGCTATCGAAATTTTAACTGATCGCCTTAAGGAACGCCTACCAAAACTCAACATCAAGCCTAAAGTCGGCGACTATTTTGAAATCTTAAAAGATGAAATGCAAGGTAACTTGCCAAGTCTTTTATTGTTCCTTGGAGGAAATATTGGAAATTACATTGAAGAAGACGCTATTGATTTGTTGCGATTATTTAACCAAAACATGCATATTGGAGACAAATTATTGATAGGTTTTGATTTAAAAAAGAACCCATTGATCATTAGGCAAGCATATTTTGATCCCAATGGTATTACCAAACGTTTCAATATTAATCTATTGCTACGGATGAATAGGGAGTTTGATGCCGATTTCAAAATCGATGACTTTGATTTTTATTGTCAGTATGACGCTATTACAGGCGAAGTAAATAGTTATTTGGTCAGTTTAAAAAAGCAATTGGTTGAATTTAAAAAGCTTGATACCATCATTGCGTTCGACCAAAATGAGTTAATTTGGACTGAATTATCCAAAAAATACACAACTTACGAAATTGAAACTTTAGCGAGAAATTCAGGTTTTGAATTGGAGCGGCATTTTTTGGATTGTAAACATTATTTTACAGATAGTCTTTGGATAAAATAAGTAATTCAATAAACATTTTAATGAATCACGCTACGTTAATCCCTTAATCGTTAGTAATTTTGCACTTTATTATTAAATATGAAAAAGAATTTACAAATTGCCCTATCTCTAGTGATTGTGACGCTAATTCAATCATGTGCAACTTATGCGCCTAAAGTAAGATTCGAGAATGATAAGAAAAACGTATTTCCTGATAGAGAGGTTGATAGAACCTTTTATTTAATCGGCGATGCAGGACTTTCTCCCGAGGACAGACTTTCTGTTGGTTTGGATGCTTTTAAAAAATACATTGCTGATAAAAACACTAAAGATGATTTTGCGATTTTTTTAGGGGACAACATTTATCCGTCCGGAATGCCACATAAAATACATCCTGAAAGAAAGGAAGCAGAATATCAAATGGATGCGCAGTTTGAATCGATAAAAGGATTTAATGGAAAAACAATTTTTATACCAGGCAATCATGAATGGTATTCGGACGGACTAGCGGGTGTTAAGGAACAAGAGGATTATGTGGTAAAAGCTTTAGGCAAAGACGTTTTTCTGCCTTCAAATGGATGTCCAATTGAGAGTATCGACGTTAGCGAGACAGTACAGCTTATTATACTGGACACACAATGGTATCTCGAAAACTGGAATCACCACCCTACTATTAATGACGGTTGCGAAATCAAAACACGTGAGCGCATGCTTCTTGAGTTTGAAGGTGAAATCAAAAAAGCTCAAGGTAAAAATATTGTTGTCGCAATGCACCATCCAATGTTTACAAACGGTGTTCATGGAGGGTTTTTTGCTCCGAGAAAACATTTGTATCCTACTCAAAGAAAAATCCCTATTCCAGGATTGTCTTCATTGGCGGCACAAATTCGTACCCAGGGAGGTATTTCCATACAGGATAGATACAATGAGCTATATAACAGTCTTATGCAACGACTAGAAACCCTAGCCAGCGATAATGGTAATATTACATTCGTTTCGGGACATGAGCATACTCTACAATATATCGAAACAGAGTATATTAAACAAATAGTAAGTGGTTCTGGAGCCAAAGAGTCTTATGCCGCATTAGGTGATAACGGACATTTTTCTTCGGGCCAACAAGGGTTTGTTGTTTACACTATATTCAAGGATGGAGGCTCATGGGTTCAATATTTTGGTTCTAAAACAGGAGAGCCCGAATTGTTATTTCAAAAAGAAGTATATCCACCAACCAAGCATTTTGATGTCTCTACACTTCCCGAATCGTATCCAAATGAAGTTGAGGTTTCAGTTTACACAGATGAAGAAACTGATAAGAAAGGCATTTATGAAACCTTGCTCGGTGATCGCTATAGAAATCTTTATAGTAAAAAAATAAAGGCACAAGTTGCAACACTTGACACCTTATATGGTGGTTTGGAAATTGTGCGCAAAGGTGGAGGTCATCAAACTCGAACTTTAAGATTAAAAGACAAAGAAGGAAAGGAATACAATTTAAGAGCCTTGCGCAAGAGTGCCACACAATACTTACAAACAGTAGTCTTTAAGGATACTTACATTCAAAATGATTTTGAACAGACCGAAGTGGAAAATCTCATTTTAGATTTCTACACCGCTGCGCATCCTTATGCTTTTATGGCGATCCCAGATCTTTCGCATGCTGCTAAACTATTTCATACAAATCCGAAAATAATTTACATCCCAAAACATAAGTACTTGGGAGATTTTAATGCAGAATATGGCGGGGAGATTTACATGATTGAAGAACGTCCGGAAAGCAATTATGTTGGCGATCGCACATTTGGTTTTGCAGACGATATTGAAAGCACTTATGATATCGTCGAAAAAATTAGGAAAGACGAAAAGTATAAAATCGATGAAAACGCTTACGTCAGAGCGCGATTGTTTGATATGCTCATTGGTGACTGGGACCGACATCAAGATCAATGGCGCTGGGCACAATTTGACCAAGAAAATGGAGATAAATTATACCGGCCAATCCCTCGGGATAGAGATCAGGTATTTTCAAATTTTGATGGTGCATTGCTAGATGTTTTAAGGGCCATCGCAGGGTCTTCCAATCAGCTTCAGGTCTATGACGACGAATTGAAAGATATTAAATGGATGAATAGTGCAGGTGTAAAGTTAGACAGAGTGCTTATTCAACGCGCTGAAAAAGAACTCTGGTTAGAACAGGCCAAATTCCTTCAAGACAATATTACTGATGAAATCATTGAAGTTGCCTTTAAAAAAGTCCCAGAAGAAGTTCAGGACAGTACATTACAAGAGATCAAATCAAAATTAAAAGGCCGACGTGGAAATCTCACGGACATTGCAAGTCGCTATTATGATTACTTGAATGAACTCGTGGTCATTACAGGAACAGATAAAGATGATTTTTTTGAAATAACACGTACAGGCAATAATGAGACCCATGTAAAAGTATCTCGCATTAAAGATGGTGAAAAGGGTGAAGTATTACTCGATAAGACTTATAACAAAAACATCACTAAAGAATTATGGATTTATGGTCTTGATGATAAAGATGTTTTTGAAGTCAGTGGAAAGGCCAATAACTTAATTTACACAAGAATTGTAGGAGGACAAAATAACGACACATACAGAATCAAAAATGGAAGGCGCGTAAAAATTTATGACCACAAATCCAAGAAAAATACCGTTGAGGAAAACAATGGCGCTCAAATTAAATTGACAGATATCTATAACCTGAATCTCTTCGATTTTCAAAAAACAATAGTTAGGGGAAATGTTATTACTCCAAGTATGGGCTTCAATCCTGACGATGGCTTTAAGGTAGGTGTTGCGGCAGCTTACACTGTTAAAGGGTTTCAACGCAATCCGTTTTCACAACAACATGCCTTTAGTGGTGGTTACTTTTTTGCAACACAAGGATTTGACCTACAATATAAAGGTGAGTTTGCAAACATCACATCAGATTGGAATCTGTATGTTGGAGGCCGTCTTACTTCTGGGAATTTTGCAAATAACTTTTTCGGTTTTGGAAATGGAACCGTCAACAATGAGGATGAACTTGACCTAGATTATAACAGGGTAAAAACAAGTATTTATGCTGCGGAAGTTGGGTTTTTAAGACGCTCTAGTTTTGGTAGCAACTATATTTTCAAAGCCATTGTAGAGGGCATTAAATTAGACCCAACAGAAGGTCGATTTATTACAGAGTTTATACCAGCCACCGACGAAGATTTTTACAGCCGACGTGTCTTTACGGCCTTGGAAGGAGAATATAATTATAAAAGCTTTGACAATGCACTAAATCCGTCAAAGGGCATGACCTATATGCTGAATTTGGGTGGAAGAACCGATGTAGATAATATCGAAGAGGTTTATGGTTACATTAATTCCAATTTAGGTTTTTATAATTCACTCTCCGCAGACAAAAAGTTGGTATTAAAAACCGATTTGAGAACACAGTTTCGCTTTGGTGACACTTTTGAGTTTTTTCAAGCCTCAAATATTGGCGGTAACAACGGTTTAAGAGGTTATCGTAATGAACGATTTACAGGCCGTAATTCTTTGGTGGGAAGTGCAGATGTTCGATATAGCCTTCCTTCATTTAAAACCAAGCTTATACCGCTTCAATTTGGAGTGTTTGTAGGTGGTGATGTCGGTCGTGTCTGGCTAAAGGGTGATTTTGCAGATAAGTGGCATAACGACTATGGCGGTGGCTTTTGGCTGACAGCCGCCGAGTCTATTTCCGGAACATTCAACTTATTTAAGGGTGATGAAGGTATGCGGTTCTCATTCGGATTTGGGCTAAATTTTTAGATGCTTAACTAGAGTTTTATGCTGTAGATATTACTTCCCAATTTACCGCCGCTTTCGTCGGTTATTAATAATGTGGAGTTGTTTGCAAAGCAAATACCTTCCTTTTGAGAAGTGTGTTCAAATGTTATGGGTTCAATGTGTCCGTCGAAGAAATTATCATTCTTAAAGTCCGTGAATATCCAAGCCTTGTCGTGGTTTAATAGCACAATAGTTTTTCCATCTTGGCTAATATCTGCGGAGGTAACTTGTGTTTTTTTCCCTTTGAAACTCATTTCCGCTGCAAATTCTGCCACATGAGTTCCAGATGCATTAGGCACTTTAAAAATGACACAGTTTTTAGAGGATTTGCTAAAAATGTAAAACGAGTTTTGATGTATAAAAAAGCCTTCAAAGTTTTCTGATTTTTGACCCTTTGGTAATTCAAAATTGATGATGTCTGCAGAAACGCTATCGCCTGAATTTTCTGGATCTGAAATTTTATAAATAGTTAATAGCCTGCGTTTGTTGGAGTTGTTTCCAAAATCGCCAATATATAAATTTCCAGAGGCATCTGAAGTTAAGTCTTCCCAATCCTTATTTTCAGCATTCACAACAGTTACATCACTCTTTATATTACCATTTACATCCAATCCATAAACATGATTGTCATTGCCAGAGTCTTCAATAACCCAAATCAGTTCAGAACCTACAATGATTTCATTCCCAGAAACTTCTGTCAAATGTCTTGGAATGTCTGCTACAACTGTTAATTTCCCGGTGTCGCAGGAAATAAATAAAAGTGCACTTATAATTAAATTTTGAAATAGCATAAATTATGGTTTTTTACAATATAGCATCATTTCACTCCACTAGAAATTTATTACTCTTAAACTAATTATAAAATTTTTAGCTTCCCAAAATTCATTTAAATAACTTTGAAAAGTTAAAAAACAGGAATCTCAATGACCAATGCAACCGATTTACTTAACCTCATTAACTTAAAGGAACTAAACGCAGCACAGTTTGAAGGCTTCAGCTCTTCCGTTGGAAGTCCGAATGTGTTTGGAGGACAAGTTTTGGCCCAGGCACTTAATGCTGCAAATCGCACGATTACGAACAATCGGATTTTGCATTCTATGCATTCTTATTTTTTGGAACCTGGTCATTTGGAATTGCCCATAACTTACAATGTGAACATCATTAGGGATGGAGGAAGTTTTTCCGTAAGACGGGTGACTGCAAGCCAAAATGAATCCATTATTTTTATACTTTCGGCTTCTTTTCATAAAAAGGAAGATGGTTATAATCATCAAATGGATATAAAGCATAACCTCAAACAACCTGAAGATTTGTTGAGCTGGACAGACATTCTTCGTAAGTTTGGAGATTTCTTGCCTAAAAACATTAAGACCTTTTTTGAAATTGAACGACCTGTGGAATTTAAACCAACAGAAATCGTCAATCCATTAGATCGAAAAGATTTGCCTCCATTTAGCGATGTGTGGTTCAAGCTCAAAGGCGATGTAAAGAATTTGGATGTGGCTGCCAAACAGCAAATACTGACCTATATTTCTGATTACAATATTTTGATTTCAGCACTCAATCCGCATGCCAGCAAGGCGCATTGGGGAAATACCCAAACCGCAAGTTTAGACCACTCCATGTGGTACTTTAGGGATTTTGACTTTGACGATTGGCTGCTATTTTCAATGGAATCTCCAAATGCATCCAATGCAAGAGGATTTGCAAGAGGCAATATGTACTCCCGCGATGGAAAATTAATTGCGTCAGTGGCCCAAGAAGGATTGATGCGTGCAAAATAATGAAAGATGCATTTCTAAAAATAGGACATCGAGGCGCTAAAGGATATATAGCCGAAAACACTTTGGAATCCATCCAAAAAGCCTTGGATTTTGGTGTCGATGGTATTGAGATTGATGTGCATCTATGCGCCACAGGCGAATTGGTAGTATTTCATGACCTTACTTTAGATCGCATGACAGATGGTACTGGTGCACTCTCAAAAAAATCACTCGCAGAACTCAAAAATCTCAAGGTCAAAGGGGAATATGAAATTCCAACCTTAGAGGAAGTTTTAGATTTGATAGACAGGCAATGCCTTATAAATATAGAACTCAAAGGAAAACACACAGCATTTGAAACCTATAAAAATATTCAAACCTATATCGAAACCAAAAATTGGGATTATAAGGATTTCATTGTTTCCAGTTTTCAACATCAAGAGCTTATAGACGTTTTTAAGATGAACAAAAATATTCCATTGGCAGTCCTTTCGAAAGCCAGTGTTGAGGAAGCTTTAGAATTGGCAAAAACAGTCAATGCAAAAGCCATTCATCCCAATTACGCCATTTTAACAAGGGACAATGTAAAACTCGCTCAAGATTTGGGTTATAAAGTCAACACCTGGACAGTGAATGATGTGAATGCCATTGAACGAATGAAAGCCTATGGTGTCAACGGAATCATTTCTGATGTATCTGACCAATTATGAACAAAAAAGATGTACTTATCGTAGGAGGAGGAGCTGCAGGATTTTTTGCTGCCATCAACATCGCAGAGCAGAATCCTCAATTAAAAGTAACCATTCTCGAGCGTGGTAATGAAGGCCTGCAAAAGGTGAAGATTTCTGGTGGGGGACGCTGTAATGTGACGCATGCAGAATTTATACCTCAAGAATTGGTGCAGAATTATCCGAGAGGAGAAAAGGAATTGTTAGGGCCATTCTACCAATTCATGACAGGCGATACGATTGATTGGTTTGAAAAGCGAGGCGTTCATTTAAAAATCGAAGAGGATGGCAGAATTTTTCCGATATCCAATTCGTCGCAAACCATTATCGATTGTTTTATAAAAGAAGCCATAAAGCATAAGGTTGAGATTTTATACAATCATTCCGTTAAAACGATTCATAGTGAAGATGGTTTGTGGAACATAGAAACATCGCACGGTAATTTTTCAGCCTATAGATTAGTGATCGCAACAGGAAGCAATCCAAAAATTTGGAACCTTCTCGAAGCATTGGGGCATACCATTGTGTCGCCAGTACCATCGTTATTTACTTTTAATATCACTGACGAACGCATCAAAGACATTCCAGGTGTGGTGGCATTAGATGTTGAGGTAAAAGTGGTAGGAACGAATTTAGTTTCAGAAGGTCCATTGCTTATTACGCATATTGGGATGAGTGCACCAGCAATTTTAAAATTATCAGCTTTTGGAGCCATAGAGCTCGCAAAACGCAATTATAAATTTCAAATTGAAATAAATTTTATTAGGCAAAATTTTGAAGATTGTTTAGATATTTTGAAAGAAATAAAACAGGATTTAGCAAAGAAAACCGTTTTTAAATCCGCGCAATTTGAATTGCCAAAACGATTATGGCAAAAACTCGTTCTAGCTTCAGAAATCACCCAAGAAACCCGCTGGGCAGACCTCAATAAGAACCAATTGGAACGTTTGGCAATGCAATTGACGAAGGCTGTTTTTAATGTGGATGGAAAAAGTACTTTTAAGGAAGAATTTGTGACGGCTGGCGGCATTGACTTAAAGGAAATTAATTTTAAAACCTTTGAGAGTAAGCTTCACAATAACTTATATTTTGCAGGAGAAGTGATTAATGTAGATGCTGTTACAGGTGGTTTTAACTTTCAAAACGCGTGGACTTCTGCGTTTATAGTATCAAAAAGTATTGCGAAATAATATATTTTGTATATATTTGATATATACAATTTATATTTATTATCATGGGAAAAACAAAAAAACTCATCGAATTGGACGATAAGGCCATCAAAATCCTTGAACAGCAAGCCAAACTTCAAAAACGTTCCTTAAAAAACTACATTGAATTCACTTTGGAAGACACAGCCATGCGATACAGTGAACCATCAGAAGAATACAAGAAAATGATGGATAATATGTTGGACAGAATGGATAGAGGTGTAGTTGAATTTATTCCAATAGAAGAATTAAGGAAGAAATATGGTTTATAAAATAGTTTTTTCGCCGGAAGCTTTTCGAGAGATTGATTTGGCAGAATGTTATTTTAAATCAAAACTATTGGATAAGTCTTTTTTAAAAGATTTGAACAAACAGCTAATCTATCTTGAGAAATTTCCACAGTCTAGACAAATTAAATACAAGAATGTGAGAATTCATTTGCTGGAAAAATTTAACTATTCAATACATTATACTGTCGAAGACAAAGGCGTTTATATTTTACATGTGTTAAACCAAAAACAAGACTTTTAGTGAAAACCTATATAGCCCTTCTACGAGGTATTAATGTTAGCGGGCAAAATGAAGTTCCAAGGAAAGAGAAGTTTCCAGAAACTATAATACAATGCTAAAACTATTATCTTTGTCAGCTGAATTATAACTAGCATGACCGAGCAACAATTTATTCCTAAAGCATATTCCAATACCGTGGAAAGTGGAAAAGTGACCTGGGAATCTCCTAGTAATATAGCATTGATCAAATATTGGGGGAAAAAAAAGAATCAAATTCCAGAGAATCCTTCCATAAGTTTTACACTCAATAATTGCAAAACCATCACTACTTTAAGCTATTCAAAAAAAGAAACGGCTGATGATACGTTCTCGTTTGATATTTTTTTAGAGAGCCAAAAAAAGGAAGACTTCAAGCCGAAAATCCATACATTTTTTGAGCGAGTTGAGGTGTATTTGCCATTTTTAAAACAGTATCATTTTACAATTGAAACCTCCAATACATTTCCGCATAGTTCAGGGATTGCCTCTTCTGCTTCCGGAATGAGCGCGCTGGCTTTGTGCCTGATGAGTATTGAAAAAAAGATGTTATCTTCTGTCAGGTCTAGCGGAGTCGAGACCCATTATGAGGATTATTTTCTTAAAAAAGCATCGTTTTTGGCGCGTTTAGGTTCTGGAAGTGCTTGCAGAAGTATCGAAGGCGATTTGATAGTTTGGGGAAAGACTGAAAGTGTCGAAGGAAGTGATGATCATTATGGTATCAAATACCCATATCAAGTTCACGATAATTTTAAAAACTACCAAGACACAATTCTGCTGGTCGATAAAGGCGAAAAGCAGGTAAGCAGTAGCCTTGGTCACAATTTAATGCATGACCACCCGTATGCCAAAAATAGATTTCAGCAAGCCCACGATCATCTTGAAAAACTCAAATCAATACTGTCAACTGGAGATTTGGATGCATTTATTTCAATCCTAGAAAGTGAAGCATTAACGCTCCATGCTATGATGATGACGAGCGTGCCATACTTTATCCTTATGAAACCAAATACTTTGGAAATCATAAACAAAATTTGGCAATTTAGACAGGACAGCGGCTTCCATATCAGTTTTACGCTCGATGCTGGAGCCAATGTACACGTGCTATATCCAAAAAATGAAACGAATAAAATCATGGAGTTTATTAAAAGTGAGTTACTTGCATATTGTCAAAATGGACATTATATTTGCGACGAAATTGGTTATGGTGCGAACCAAATAGAATAATAATACGTATATTTGCTATTGGAAATTGCTCTAACTACATGAAAGGACCTCTTTTTTACTCAAAAATTTTACTCTTCGGTGAGTATGGTATCATCAAAGATTCCAAAGGTTTATCCATCCCATATAATTTTTACAATGGCGCTTTAAAGACAGAGACAAATCCGTCTGAAGTTGCTATTAAATCAAATGAAAGTTTAAGACGTTTTGTAAGCTATCTTAAGACCATCAACAATGAATTGGTAACTTTTGATTTCGAAACTTTGAAAAAGGATGTTGAAGAAGGCATGTATTTCGATTCTTCGATTCCGCAGGGTTATGGCGTTGGCAGCAGTGGTGCACTGGTTGCTGCCATCTATGACAAATACGCACAAGATAAAATCACGGTTTTAGAGAATTTAACACGTGAAAAATTATTGACATTAAAATCTATTTTTTCTGAAATGGAATCTTTTTTCCATGGAAAATCTTCAGGTTTAGATCCTTTGAATAGTTATTTGAGCATCCCGATCCTTATCAATTCCAAAGACAATATCGAGGCCACAGGCATCCCTTCACAAAAGGTTGGCGGCAAAGGAGCCGTGTTTTTATTAGATAGTGGTATTATTGGTGAAACAGCTCCAATGGTAAGCATCTTTATGGAAAAAATGAAACAGGAAGGTTTTAGAAAAATGCTCAAAAATCAATTCATTAAACATACCGATGCCTGTGTAGATGATTTCCTTAATGGAGATATTAAATCCTTGTTTACCAATACTAAAAAGCTGTCTAAAGTAGTGTTCAACCATTTCAAGCCAATGATTCCACTTGAGTTTCATGAGCTATGGAAAAAAGGAATTGACACCAATGATTATTATCTTAAACTTTGTGGTTCTGGGGGTGGAGGTTACATTCTCGGCTTCACTGAAGACATTGAAAAAGCAAAAGCATCTCTTGCCAATCATAAATTAGAAGTGGTTTATAACTTCTAAATTCCTAAACATGTTATCCAGAAAACAAAAACATGTATTGCTAAAGTTTTTTAGCATGTTTTCTGTTGTTAGGGGCTATAACATTCTTGTTATTGTCATCGCACAATATTTGGCCTCGATTTATATTCTAGCACATGATTTACCCGTGCATCAAGTGGTGTTTGACGTAAATCTTTTTGCTTTGGTTGTGGCTTCTGCGCTAACAATTGCAGCAGGTTATATCATCAACAATTTCTATGACTCCGAAAAAGACCTTATAAATCGACCACATAAATCGATGCTTGATCGATTGGTAAGTCAGAACACCAAATTGTCATTCTATTTTGTTTTAAACTTTTTGGCGGTTGTCATGGCAAGTTATGTATCGTTTAATGCTGTATTGTTTTTTTCTATCTATATTTTTGGCATCTGGTTTTATTCGCACAAGTTAAAAAAGCTTCCTTTTATTGGGAACTTAACATCCGCAATCCTAACGATAACTCCATTTTTTGCCATTTTTATCTATTACAGAAATTTTGAAAATGTTATTTTTGTACACGCCATGTTTTTGTTTCTAATTGTTTCTATGCGTGAGTTGACCAAGGATTTGGAAAACATTAAAGGGGATTTGGCTCAAGATTATCATACCATTCCTGTTGTGTATGGTGAAAAGGTGTCAAAAATAATGTTGACGATTCTCACTATCTTAACGTTGATTCCAACATTACTATTGGTAAAATACTTCAATGTTGGCCATATGAGTTATTTCTTTTATTTGAGTGCGCTGCTATTGTTGGTCTTTATATTGTTCTTATGGAAGTCCAAGACAAAAACGCACTATCTCATTTTGCACAATATTCTAAAATTCATTATCGTGGCTGGTGTATTCTGCATTATTTTAATAGATATTGATTTGGTGCTCAATAAGATTTAATTATTTAGGGAGAAACCCGCATTTTTCACTTTTTTACATTTTTTCCTTTTTGGAATTTGGGATTTGTTTTTTGGAATTTAATACCTTGTATGCTTGCATAGAGGTAGTTCAATGGAATTGTTAATTTTAAATTGCATTTATCAAAATGTAAAAATCGAAATATTATAGAGTATCTTTGCAAAAATTATTTAACAATGAGTAGACATCAAGGCAGCGGTAATAAGGGCAAATCTTCAGCAAGAAGTGAAGAAAAAGGCGCCAATAAAACTTCCGGTAGAGGAAAGGACAACGCCAAAAGCAAAAGCTATGCCCGCGGAAACTCACCCTTAAGAAAGCGCCCAGCATCAGCTGAAAAACCCCAAACAGAAAAAAAGACTCC
>JBGTCT010000017.1:0-31556 GCA_041748695.1 Aquaticitalea sp.
GAAGCTTTGAGGGCACCTTCGCTGGTGTCTAAAATTTCAGACATATCTTTATATTTAATGTCTTCAAAATATTTCATATTAAAGACTAATTGTTGCTTGGGTGGTAATGTTGCGATGGCTTGTTGCAATTTGAATTGAATCTCGTCTCCTTCAAAATACACATCAGCTTTTAAATTGGAAATGGCGTTCTGCTGAAACTCCTCCGATGGCAAATGGTTTCGTTTGGAATTTTGGTTTATGAGTGTTAAAGACTCATTTGTGGCGATGCGGTACATCCAAGAAAACAATTTGCTATCTCCTTTAAAACCGTGTATGTTTCTATATACTTTAATGAATGTGTTCTGCAATACATCATCGGCATCATCATGCGACTTTACGATATTTCGAATGTGCCTATAGAGCCGCTCTTTATATAAAGTAAGCAGTTCCTTGAAGGCCTTGTCTTTGGTTTGGTCGTTTTTTAAACGAAGTATAAGCTCAAGTTCTTGATCCACAAAACGTTTTTTTTAAGACTGATGAATGTATTGAAAGTTTAATATGAATTTTCAAATTAAGGTTTAAAATTTTAAACAATTGAAAATCAATTAAATAGATATAAAAATACCGATGAAATACAAATAAATTCGATGAATTGCATTTTTTTCTTGCTTTATTGAAAAAAATAATATAAGTTTACATCACCTAACCTACTGTTATTACCAGTGTCCCCAAATCTGGTAATAGGACGAAAAGGATGCGACAAAAGCGCATCCTTTTCCGTTTTTATAACACTAAATATTTGTTATTCAAAACTTTGCATTTCTACCAATTTCTTGTAAACCCCATTTTTGCTCATGAGTTCAAAGTGTGTTCCTTGTTCAGCAATTGTTCCTTTTGACATCACAATAATTTCGTCGGCATTTTGAATGGTTGACAATCTATGGGCGATGACGATCGACGTTCTGTTTTTCATCATGTTTACCAAAGCAATCTGAACCAAACGCTCGCTTTCTGTATCGAGTGCAGATGTGGCTTCATCCAAAATCATGATGGGTGGATTTTTAAGTACCGCTCTGGCAATGCTCAAACGCTGTTTTTGTCCGCCAGAGAGTTTGCCTCCAGCATCGCCAATGTTGGTATTGATTCCTTTTGGCAAATCCTTGACAAATTCCCAAGCATTGGCAACTTTTAAAGCTTCTATAATTTCATCTTCAGCTGCATCCTTTTTGGCAATGAGCAAATTGTTTTTAATGGTGTCATTGAATAAGATGGAATCTTGAGTAACTAACGCCATCAAATTCCGAAGCGAATGGATGTCCAGATCTCTAATATCGTTACCATCAATTGAAATAATGCCTTCATTCACATCATAGAAACGCGTCAATAAATTTGCAATGGTACTTTTCCCGCTTCCAGACTGGCCAACAAGAGCGACGGTTTTTCCTTTTTGGACATCGATGGAAAAGTTTTTTAGGACATTTTCATCTTCATATCTAAAGTTTACATTCTGTATGGATATCTTATCATTAAAATCATCCTTGACAATAGCATTTTCTTTGGTTGCAATAGTGTCATCCTGTTCTATGACCTCAAAAACACGCTCGGCCGCTGCCAATCCTGATTTTACAGCGTACGAGGCTTTAGAGATTGCTTTTGCCGGAGTCAAAATATTATACGCCAACATCATATAGGCTAAAAACAGTGCACCTTCCAAGGATTTGTCCACCAAAACCAAATTGCCGCCATACCAAAGTAAAATTGCGATGGTAACAATGCCCATGAACTCACTTAATGGTGACGCCAAATTGTTTTTATTGCCAATACTGTTGGCCAATTTGAGCAGTCGGTTGATGGAATCATTGAATTTTGTTTTGAATGTAGATTCTGCATTATAGCTTTTAACTATTTTTAAACCAGAAAGGCTTTCCTCAACAAGAGAGATAAAATGTCCGAGCTCTTCTTGGGCCTTTGTTGACTTTGATTTTAAGTTTTTTCCAATACGCGAAATGATAAAACCTGAAATGGGAATGAATATAAATACAAATAGCGTGAGTTTAAAACTGATATTGAGCATTGCAATAATAGCAAATAGAATGGTCATTGGTTCTTTGACAATCAATTCCAAAATGGCAAAAAATGAATTCTGAACTTCATTGACATCCCCGAGCATTCGCGCCATAACATCCCCTTTCTTTTTTTCGGAGTAATAAGGAATTGGCAAGGAAATGATTTTGGCATACATGGTTTGTCGCAAATCGCGGAGTACACCATTTTTTAGGTGCATGATATGATAGGACGCCAAAAAATTAAACAGATTCTTGAGCAAAAATGTTGTGATGACCAAACCTACAGTCAACAATAATGAATATTGCGGACCATACTGATCATTTAAATTCGTCATATGATAGAACAAACTGTCTTTTAGGTAAGAACCTATATTGTAGATATCTGTATATACTGGTTCTACAGTGATTTTTTCCGTTTCGCCAAACAATACTTGTAATAATGGATATATCGTAATTAAAGAAAGCGTACTGAATAAAGCATACAGAATATTAAAGATAATGTTCCAAACAATATGTGACTTATATGGTTTGGTGTAAGGTATTAACTTTCTTAAATTCTTGTCCATTCAATTGGGTTGGTCAGTGCTGTTCTGGTTATTTTGTTTGGTTCTGTTTTAGGAAATTGTAGAAAGGTACTTACTTTAACCGCAAAGGGCACAAAGGTTCTGCAAAGGTCGCAAAGCGTTGTTTCATTCAGCACTTCTGTCAAGTAACCCTTCTAATTTCCAATTCAATAATAATCCCGTTGGCTCATTTTCAATCATAATTTCTTTCATTTCGTCCTTGGCGTTTTTTTTCTTTGCGTGCTTTGCGGTTAAAAAGGAACGAAGCAAAAAAAGCAATTCCTAATTGTGATTTAGACAATATTCCACAATATTCCAAAACATAACCTGCTGATTTAAACAAGTTAGATTAATTTAACTTCATATCCTTCACTATCGCATCGATTTTTGCATCTAATTTAGCGCCAGTTTCAGTAAATTTATCGGCAGAATCCAATGCTGAATTCACGCTGATATAAAATTTTATTTTAGGTTCAGTTCCACTTGGTCGCAAAGCTATTTTACTTCCGTCTTCAGTATGGTAAATTAGGACATTTGATTTTGGGATGTCTATAATTTCTTCAGTGTCCGTCATAAAATTTTTAGCTTTTGATAATTGATAGTCTTCAATCCGAACCACTTTAGAACTAGCTACTGATTTCAGCGGATTTTCGCGGGCATCAATCATTATTTGCTTGATTTCCTGTGCGCCTTCAATTCCTTTTTTTGTCAATGATATTAAGCGCTCTTTATAATAGCCATTATCAACATACAACTGTATTAAATCTTCGTAAAATGATCTTCCATTTGCCTTGGCTTGCGCTGCTATTTCTAGGGCGAGCAGGGTAGAGGTTACGGCATCTTTATCTCTTACAAAATCACCTACCATATACCCAAAACTTTCTTCCCCACCTCCAATGAAGTTGGATTCAGGAAAATCTTTGATCATTTTGGCAATCCATTTAAAACCTGTGAGTCCTTCTTTGTATTCAACATTGTAATTTTTTGCAAGGGCGGCCATCATTGGAGTTGAAACTATAGTAGATCCGATAAACTCTTTCCCTTGAAGTTTTCCTTGATTTTTCCATTTTTTTAGAAGGAAATCTGTCATCATCACCATGGTTTGGTTTCCGTTGAGCAAGATCATTTCACCTTTTATGTTTCTAACCGCCACACCAAGTCTGTCGCCATCCGGATCTGTACCGATTACAATATCAGCATTGACTTTATCAGCCAATTCCAACGCCATTTTTAAAGCTTCCGGTTCTTCTGGGTTAGGCGATTTAACCGTTGGAAAATCGCCATTAGGGACTTCCTGTTCCTTAACGATGTGCACATTTTTATAACCTGCACGTTTCATGGCTTCTGGGATGGCAGTCACAGCCGTTCCATGAAGCGATGTAAAAACGATATTGAGTTTGTCTCTTGAATCTGGTGCTGTATTGAAGCTTCCATTTTTTACACAAGCATCAATAAATACATCGTCAACCTCTTTACCAATCATTTTTATCAAATTGTCGTTTGATTCAAATTTAATTTCGGAATAGTCCAAACTATTAATTTCCTTTATGATTTCTTCATCCTGTGGCGGAACCAGTTGGCCACCATCTTCCCAATATACTTTGTAACCATTGTATTCTGGTGGATTATGAGATGCTGTCAACACAATACCGCATTGACATCCAAGGTGTTTAACTGCGAATGATAATGCTGGGGTAGTTCGTAAATCTTCAAATAGATATACCGTAATTCCATTGGCAGAGAAAATATCGGCTACGGTTTTAGCTAAAGATTTACTATTATGTCTGCAATCGTATGCAATGACGGCTTTGAGATCTTCGTTTGGAAAGGATTTATGCATGTAATTGCTCAAACCTTGCGTGTTCTTCCCAAGTGTGTATTTATTGATACGATTGGTGCCAACACCCATAATCCCGCGCATACCACCTGTACCGAATTCTAAATCCTGATAAAAACTTTCTTGTATCTCCTTGGGTTGGTGTGCGATGCCATCCTTTATTTTTTGCTGTGTTTCGGCATCAAAAGCAGGATTTAACCATGAATTGATACGTTCTAAAATTTTAGGATCAATATGAATCATAACGAATGGATTTTATAATACAAAAATAAGCAATCTGATAAATGTTAAAAGAGTAAAGAAGGTTTAATTTGAAAAGGGGGTTAGAAATTCAATTCATCCTTCACCAAATACCGTTTTTTGTCTTCTTTAGTTTGTAGAATAATTTCCCCTAAAAAGCCAGCGATAAAAAACTGTGTGCCAATCACCATGGTGGCAAGTGCAATGTAAAATTGAGGTCGGTCTGTTATCAGCCTTCCTGCGGTATTAAAAAACAATTTATCGATTCCTAGATATAGGGTGAAGGCAAAGCCAATTAAAAACATAATGACACCCAAAGCTCCAAAAAGGTGCATAGGGCGTCTTGCAAAGCGCGAAATGAACCAAATAGTGACCAAATCCAAGAATCCGTGTACAAATCGGTTCATGCCAAATTTTGTTGAACCATATTTACGAGCTTGATGCCATACCACTTTTTCTCCGATTTTTGAAAACCCAGCATTTTTCGCCAATACAGGAATATACCGATGCATTTCGCCATTGACATCGATGTTTTTTACAACGTTGTGATCATAAGCTTTAAGGCCGCAATTAAAATCGTGAAGTTTGACGCCAGAAGTTTTACGCGCTGCCCAATTAAATAGTTTTGAAGGTATATTTTTGGACAGAACAGAATCATAGCGTTTCTTTTTCCAACCAGAAACCAAATCCAATTTGGCGTTTACAATCATGTTGTAAAGTTCAGGGATCTCTTCTGGATTATCTTGTAAATCAGCATCCATGGTAATGATGACATTGCCTTGGGCTTTCGCAAAACCAGCATGAAGCGCCTGCGATTTGCCAAAATTCCTCAAAAACCGAATGCCTTTGACATTGATATCTTTTTGCGATAGCTGTTCGATGGTTTGCCAAGAACCGTCTGTACTGCCGTCATCTATAAAAATGATTTCATACGAAAAACGATTGGATTGCATAACCTTTGCAATCCAATCGTGTAGTTCTTCAAGCGACTCTTGTTCGTTGAGTAGTGGTATGACTACTGATAGGTTCATGTAAATAAATTCATGATTATAAAAATCAAAAATACTGAATTTATTTAAGCATGCGTGTTTTCTTTTTTCATGACCGCTCCAGCAATTAGAGAAACAATCAATCCAAATAGAAGAGAGCCCAACATAGTTATTAGACTAAAAAAGAGAGGAGTCATAAACATGCCACTAATATCCATAGCTTGCGTAATTTGCTCATCTGTCATATCTGGATTTTTTGTTGTCATTTCGGTATAAGCTGTCTCTTTGGCCATTTCGATAAATTCCGGATAGACGTAGATATAATGGACATAGGCATAAATGCCAGCAATTAAACCTCCAATTACAGCGATTGCTAATCCTGTCTTAACGGCTTCGCCAATAGATAAAAAACCATTATTTTGATGTTTGAACGCCTTTATTCCATAGACAAAAACAGCGATGGTTAAAAGCGAGCTGACTATTGATAGCGCCCAGCTTTTTTCTATGTTGGCAACATACGTAATTACTAGCATAGCAATACTAACAAGTGCCAAATAAAGGCCGTAAGTGTAAGCAATCGGTTTGATTGAAGTTTTGGGTGTTTCCATTTTAGTTGGTTTTAAAAGTTATTTCGATAGTTAGTAATCAAAGATACCAAAACGTTACAATTTATATGAAGGAAAAGGGTAATCTTACTGACTATGCTTGGAAAAATATAGAATATAATTGAAAAATGGATTTTTTCGAATGAAAGAATCTCAAAAAATAAAAACCAAAAGTATTGTAGATTTATAAAAAATACCTAAATTTGCACTTCCAAAAAATGAAATGATTTAAAGCTTTTAGTGATGAAAAAAGGAATACATCCAGAAAATTATAGACTTGTAGCGTTCAAAGATATGTCTAACGAAGACGTTTTTTTGACCAAATCTACAGCAGATACCAATGAAACTTTAGAAGTTGATGGTGTTGAGTACCCATTAGTAAAAATGGAGATTTCAAGATCGTCGCATCCATTTTACACTGGCAAATCTAAATTGGTAGATACAGCAGGACGTATTGACAAGTTCAAAAACAAATACGCTAAATTTAAAAAATAAATTTAGTTTTACTAATATACCAAGCCTTCAGAAAC
Organism: Aquaticitalea sp.; assembly: GCA_041748695.1. Lineage (GTDB taxonomy): Bacteria > Bacteroidota > Bacteroidia > Flavobacteriales > Flavobacteriaceae > JBPOFM01. Next base: position 6,810 of record JBGTCT010000017.1, read on the forward strand.
TTCTCGAAGGCTTTTTTATTTTCTACAATTAAACTATTTTTGATTTATAATCACGAGTTGAAGTCAAAGTATGTGGCTTCTGACTTACAGCTTCAAATGAGATATGAACTACATCCTATTCGACGGTCCTTTCCGCAGCAATTTACTCCCATTTACATTTACCAGACCCGTTGCCGATATAAGGGTAGGCATACTCACAATCAGGGAAAAATGGGAGACCTATTTAGGTTTTACAACGACTACTATTACAGAAGATTATTTGTCTGACAAATACCCAATGGTAGAAATGGATGAAAACGTGATGATCAACGCGTCGTACCTGCCCAATAATGAATTGATAGAAATGGTAAAAAACCTTGAAGAAAACCAAGCCATTTTTAAGAATGAAGATGTCATTGCTTTTTTTACCAAAAATGCTCAAGACGATATTGATTTTGCTTCATTTGAAGCAATAGAATACAATGAAGAAGTTATTAAAATCGAACATACTTGGGATATTTTTGCCAAAAACGGTCAGGCCTTGGAAGACGATTTTGAACTATTGACCCAAGGAAGACGATCTCAACCCATTCCATCAAGTAACAATGTTATATCGGGGCAAAACATTTTTATTGAAGAAGGCGCCAAGCTAGAGTTTACAACTCTTAATGCTAGCTCAGGTTCTATCTATATCGGTAAAGATGCAGAGATCATGGAAGGAAGCATCATACGAGGCCCTTTTGCATTGTGCGAATATGCAACGGTCAAATTAGGTGCCAAAATCTATGGGCCCACAACAGTAGGTCCTTACAGCAAGGTGGGAGGCGAAGTGAACAATTCTGTTATTTTTGGATATTCCAATAAAGGTCACGACGGATTTCTTGGGAATTCTGTTTTGGGGGAATGGTGTAATCTAGGTGCCGACACCAATAATTCAAATCTAAAAAATAATTATGCCGAAGTACGTTTATGGGATTACAACACAGAAACTTTTGCAAGAACAGGTTTGCAGTTTTGTGGTTTGATGATGGGCGATCATAGTAAGTGTGGCATCAATACCATGTTTAATACTGGGACTGTGGTAGGCGTGAGTGCCAATATTTTTGGAAGTGGCTTCCCGCGAAATTTTATCCCTAGTTTTAGTTGGGGAGGCAATGGAGGTTTTACCACCTATCTTACCAAAAAGGCCTTTGAAGTTGCCCAAGTAGTAATGTCTCGAAGGGATATTGAATTGACCGAGTATGACAAAGCTATTTTGGAGCATGTATTTGAAGAAACGAAGAAATTTAGAAGGGAATAAATTTAAATGTTTTATGCTCGGACTCCTATTTTTATATTTCATAGGCAAATATTTTTATAAGCTGGTAGATGAATTCTACAAGAATAAATGGCTTTTTGCCGTTTTGGGAATCGTTGTATATTATGTTGGCACATTTATTGGAGAAGCCCTTCTCGGTATTATGGACGGACTAATGAATATTAGTTTTGACTGGGACAATAATTGGGCATTAGGGCTCATTTCCCTGCCATTTGGAATTGTAGCGGCCTATTTGTTTCATTTTCTCTTGAAAGAGCAATGGGAAAAATCATTTGTCGTTATAGAAGATGAAATCCAAGATATCGGAAACACTTTAGATTAAAAACATGAAGAACCTACTAATCGTTACCCTTATTATGTTTACAACCTTCTCCTTTGGACAGAGGAAAACATACACGCTAAAGAATCTGAAGATGAATGATGAATTGAGCCAATATGGTGCCGTTTATCAGCAAGGCAATAAGGTATTTTATTCCCGATATAAAATCAATAGCTATGGTTCATTAGATAAAAATAGAATGGGTCAAACCGTTTTTACGTTATATGAAGGAGAAGTAACCGAGGATGGAGAGATCATAAATACTAAAGAGTTTAAATCAGCTGATACTTTTACATTTAATAGTTCTACGGCTGCCTTTAGTTCAGATGGAAAATACATGTATGTTACAACTAATGAAGAAAAACGAGGTGATGTTTATAAGCATGATGATAAAACGCGTAACCTTAGAATTGAACGCGGAGAATATATAGAAGGAATAGGGTATAGCAATTTTGCTCCACTTGCATTTTGTAATCCAAATTATTCTTACGGTCATCCAGCTGTGAGCCCGAAGGGTGATTATTTGTATTTCACTTCAAATATTCCAAGTGCCAAAGGCCCAACTGACATTTTTAGGGTAACTATAGAAGAAGGTACTATTTATGGAGAACCAGAAAATTTGGGAGACACCATCAATTCGCCCAGAAAGGAAATGTTTCCAACGATTTCTAGTGACAACGTTCTGTATTTTTCTTCAGATAGGGCCAAAGGAATTGGAGGATTGGATATTTATAAATGCACTATCAATGAAGACGGAAAAGTCAGTCAACCAGTCCTAATGGCACCACCTGTCAACAGCCGTGGAGATGACATTTGTTTTGTTTTACATCCAAATGGTAAAGAAGGTTTTATGGCCTCAAACAGAGCTGGAGGTAATGGTGAAGACGATATTTATTATTTCACGTTAAACGAATAGTCATTTCTTTTTAACGCGTTTTAAATCCAGTAGATTAATTGGGTTGATGCCTAATCCAGTGATATTTTTTCTGGTAAAACGTACGACTTCATCATAAAACATAACAACTACAGGTGTTTTCTGCATCACAAGGCTATCCATTTTTGCATATAATACTTTGCGTTTTTCCATATCCGTTATTGTAAAAGCTTCTTCATACCATCGATCGAATTGCTCATTTTTAAAATGGGAATAGTTGGGTCCATTTGGTGCAAAGTTTTTGCTGTAATAGAGCGACAAATAATTTTCGGCATCAGGATAATCTGCTACCCAACTTGCACGAAACATGGAGAGTTTGCCATTAGCCTTTGCGTCTTTCAACGTTGCAGCAGGAATAACGTCAACCTTTACATTAAGTCCCGTTTTTTGGATTTCACGCTGGATAAATTCACAAAAACTTAAGTAATTGCTTGTGGTAGAAATTGTGATTTCCGGATTTTGTATGCCTGTTTCCTTTTTAAATTGGGCAACAAGTGCTTTGGCTTTTTCTGGCTGGTAATCAAATCCAATCGTTTCGTTATAACCAGGTAATCCTTTCGGAATGAATCCTCCATTTGCAGGAATCCCTACACCATTACGCAAATAAACCATCATTTTATTCCGGTCAAAACCATAATTTACCGCTTGCCTGATAAGCTGTGATTGCATTTCTGGAAGTTCGGAATCCATCAAGAAGGCCAAGTATTCGGTATTCAAATAGGGGCCACGAATCATATTTACTCGGTCTGAATAAAGGTCTTGAATTTCACCTGATGCGGTTAAAATCTCATCTTTATAAGAAGCGTCCAATCCCGAAACAAAATCAATATTGCCTTGAGCGAATTGTAAAAACTCACTCTGTTTATCTGGTAAAAAAGTGATTGCGACCGCTTCAAGGTAGGGTAATTTTTGCCCTTGCTGATCTGCTTCAAAATAATCGTTATTTTTTCTGAAAACCAATTTCAAATTTTCTTCCCAACGTTTCAATTGAAAAGGACCAGTACCAATGGGATTTGCTCGAAAATCGGTTCCATAATGTTCCACAATTTCCTTTGGAACAACACTGCAATACTTCATGGTCAATAAGCCTAAAAATGCTGGAAAAGGTTGTTTTAATTTTATATCAAAGGTTGAATCGTTTACAGCTTCAAAATCAGCTACCTTTTGAAGCACCCAACTTCCAGGCGATGCCAAATTAGTATCGAGCAATCGGTTCAAACTATATTCAAAATCGGATGCTTTTACAGTTCTTGTTGAATCGTTTCCAAATAAGTGATGTTCATGAAATTTGACATCATCGCGAAGTGCAAAAGAATAGGTGAGTCCATCTTCAGAAATCTCCCAGCTTTTGGCAATACTAGGCAAAACCTTCATTTGATCATCCATTTGAACCAAACCATTAAAAAGCTGATTGGTGGCCCAAATGTCCGCAATGTCTTTTGAAAAAGCCGGATCTAAAGAACCAATATTTTTGTGCTCATTGTATCTAAAAACCGATTCTTTTTCAATGGTTTTTGTGTTGCAATTAACTATAAATATGAATGTTAGTAAATAAAAAGTGCTTTTGTATGCCATTGGTAGTTAAAAATACTAGTCCGTTTTAATTGGGTCAAATGAGTTGAAACAAACATATAAAAAAATAGGCTGATTCGATAGTATTTGAATTAAGATTTATTTTAAAGATTGAAGGGTCGCAATACTTGAATTTGATATTAATATATTTCAAAGCGTCTCGATATAGAAGTTAAAACCCTCTTTTTTATTACCTTTGCATCTTCATTAGAAAATAGGAATGACCAATAGAAAAAAAGTCGCTTTTTATACATTAGGCTGTAAACTGAATTTTTCAGAAACATCTACCATTGCCAGAAACTTCACTGAAGAAGGTTTTGATAGGGTGGAGTTTGAAGAGAAAGCAGATATCTATGTCATCAATACCTGTTCTGTGACCGAGAATGCCGATAAGCGTTTTAAAAGCATCGTAAAGCAAGCACAAAAAGCCAATCCCGATGCTTTTGTGGCGGCTGTTGGCTGTTATGCACAACTAAAACCACAAGAATTAGCAGATGTCGAAGGTGTGGATTTAGTCTTGGGTGCAACAGAAAAATTTAAGATAACGGATTATCTTAACGATCTTTCCAAAAACGAACAAGGGGAAGTACATTCCTGCGAAATTGAGGAAGCTGATTTTTATGTTGGTAGTTATTCCATTGGCGATCGAACACGTGCATTTTTAAAAGTACAGGATGGCTGCGATTACAAATGTACCTATTGCACGATTCCGTTGGCTAGAGGTATCTCTAGAAGTGATACATTGGAAAGTGTGCTGAAAAATGCCAAAGAGATTTCGGAGCAAAATATTAAGGAAATTGTTTTAACAGGCGTTAACATTGGCGATTATGGCAAAGGTGAGTTTGGTAACAAAAAACACGAGCATACGTTTTATGACCTTGTAAGGGCTTTGGATAAAGTTGAAGGCATCGAACGCATGAGAATTTCTTCCATTGAGCCTAATTTATTAAAAAACGAAACCATTGAATTTGTTGCTAAAAGTAGAATTTTTGTGCCTCACTTTCATATTCCGTTACAAAGTGGAAGCAACTCAATTTTAAAATTAATGCGCCGCAGGTATATGAAAGAATTGTATGTGGAGCGCGTAACAAAAATCAAGGAAGAGATGCCACATGCCTGCATCGGGGTTGATGTCATTGTTGGATTTCCTGCTGAAACGGACGAACATTTTCTTGAAACCTATAATTTCTTAAATGCATTGGATATTTCCTATTTGCACGTGTTTACCTATTCAGAAAGAGACAATACAGTTGCAGCAGCAATGGAAGACGTCGTCCCGAAAAATATAAGGGCAAAACGCAGTAAAATGCTTCGAGGTCTGTCTGCCAAAAAGCGTCGGGCATTTCATGAAAGCCAATTGGGAAGCACGCGAACCGTATTGTTTGAAAGCGAAAATAAAGAAGGATATATCCAAGGTTTTACAGAAAATTACGTCAAAGTAAAAACGCCTTGGAATCCCGAATTGGTCAATACGCTGCACACAATCCAACTGACACATATTGATGCTGATGGTCTTGTAAGATTTGAATTTCTTGAGGTGTTTTCAAGTTAAATTTCTTCCTTTGGCCCGATTTACCACCTTTTATTTCCGTTTGACGGATTTATTCTATAAAATAATTCTTAATCGGTAGTTTTGAGGCAATTGATATATCCGTTGTCCCAAACATGAAAAAATCATTACTCTTTTTATATTTCCTAATTGCATGTATACCAATCACATCTTGCTCACAAGATGATGCTGTTTTTGAATCTGCTATTTCAGGTGTATGGGAATTATCAGCTTGGAATGTTGATACACCTATAGATCTTAATAATGATGGTGTGTCTAGCACAAATTTATTAAAGGAATTTGGTTGTCTTGCTGGTTCTGAACTAATTTTTAAAGATGCTGTAAATGCAACCATTTTTTACAGTTCGGAGGTCGCGTTTAATGTTGAAATCCAAAACGAATCACAATTTTTTATGTTCATTTGTGGTACGAATAGTAATTCAGTACCAAGGCAGATAACTTATGTGCATCAGGAAAATTCGGTAATTTTAAATGACCGCGGCGAAGAATTGGTATTAAACCTATCTCAAAACACCTTATCCATGCTTGTTCCTAATGGTTTTGTAGCTAGGGACGTAAATTCTCAAGCTGTTGTTATTTCTCAAGACATCATATACGTGTTTACAAGGCAATAGTCGGAGCAATTTCTTTACTTAAAAAGAACTTCTTTAAAATCTTAAAATCTTTGAAATGCCTTAAGTCCTAATTTGGATGGAGAGGTTAAAGATGTATCGCTTATATGCGAATACCAACCGGAAGCATCTTTTTATATTTTCGATTTTTGCGAATGAATTTCGCAATTTCTGGGCTGGTAGGAACGATACTAATATTCCTTTCTGCGATGTTTTCAAAAACCAATGTCAAAAAATTGGTTTCCAACTCTTCACAATTTATGCATTCAGGAATAATCAATTTTGTTAAAAAAATCTTTCGTTCCTGCAACGAATATTCAATTATAGCAAGTTGGTCATCAACCTTTAGCTCAAATTGGCGCAAAAAGTCATTATCTATTAATTCAGCAGCATCAATCATGATATTTTTTGTTTTAATTCACTCGTTTGGAAAGGTAGAAACTACAATTTTGTATAGCTTTGCAATGCAAATTTACGAAAAATATCGCACATGTGAAGTCTAACAAAAGTTAAATACTTATATAATAATCAATTAAATGGTGATATTTTTTATTTGTAGAACTAAAAATTTGGTAGATCTAAACCTAAAAACGACAATAATTACCCAATGAATCAAGATCTTATTCATGTCTATATGATGCCCGGAATGGCTGCAGATCCTAGTATTTTTAATAGGATAAGATTGCCTGAAGATCAGTTTCAGTTGCATTGGTTGGAATGGATGATACCCATAGAGAATGAAAGTCTGGAGTCTTATGCCAAACGCATGATTGCCAAAATTGAGCATGAAGATGTGGTGCTTTTAGGAGTGTCGTTTGGAGGAGTTCTGGTGCAGGAAATGAGCAAGTACATGAAGTTGAAAAAACTCATCGTTATTTCGAGTGTTAAGAGCAAGCATGAATTACCCAAACGAATGCGATTTGCCAAATTTATTAAGGCCTATAAATTTGCACCAACGCAATTATTGTCTAACCTAGACGTTCTAAAAAAGTATTCTTTCAACGAGCATATTTCTAGGCGCATTGATTTATACAAAACCTACCTTGCGGTCAATGACAAACGCTATTTAGATTGGGCCATAAAGCAAATGATATGTTGGTCACAAAACGAACCGCACCCAGATGCCATTTATATCAATGGCGATGAGGATGCCATATTTCCGCATTCGTGTGTTGGTAAAAGTATTGTTATTAAAGGCGGTACACATATCATGATTATTTTTAAAAGTCAATGGTTTAACGAAAATTTACCAAAACTTATCCTTGGTTAAATTTATAAGAGAAATTTTAATTTTTTACATTTATAAAAAAAACAGAATTATGAAATTTATAAAAAATAGTTTAGCGGTTATCGGAATGGTTTGTTTGTCAGGGCTTTTCATTTTTGCTGTGAATAAAGCCCCATCAGACGACTCCATCAATTCTGATAAGGAATTCGTGAACGACTACAATGTTTACGCTATACAAATACCGGAAAACCTCGATTTTGCTGGTGAAGCTGTGCCATTGAACGATCCAGATGTGTACGAACGTATGGATCGCGAACTTTTGGTGAATACTTATTGGCAATCGAATGGGTTGTTGATGTTTAAGCGTGCGCAAAAATATTTTCCCATCATTGAGCCTATTTTGAAAAAGAATGGAATTCCAGATGATTTCAAGTATTTGGCGGTAATCGAAAGTGGTCTTGCAAATGTTGTTTCTCCAGCTGGTGCAAGGGGGGTTTGGCAAATTATGCCAGCCACTGCCAAAGAACACGGCATGGAAGTAAACGATAATGTCGATGAACGCTATCATTTGGCAAAATCAACAGAAATTGCATGCAAATATCTATTAAGGTCAAAACAACAACTCGGGTCATGGACTTTGGCTGCAGCAGCTTACAATGCGGGTAATACTGGAATTTCAAATCGCCTGAAAGACCAGGCCGTTGGTAGTTATTATGACCTTTTGTTAGGCGAAGAAACTGGTCGGTACATTTTTAGGATTATTGCTTTAAAGGAAATTCTAAAGAATCCAAAAGTCTATGGATTTAATTTTAACGCGTCCGATTTATACACGCACATCCCAACCTATGAGGTTAAAGTGGAAACCGAAATTACAAATTTTACGGCCTTTGCAAAACAACATGGTATCAATTACAAGATATTGAAAGTCCACAATCCATGGTTACGCGAAGCTCATTTAAATAATAAAACCAGAAAACAATATATTTTGGAAATTCCTCAAAAGGGCTACTATTCTAAACCTTGATGATGAATTTTATAACCAGTAATATTTGGATTTTACTTTTAGTGGTCAATTATATATTGGTATTTGTAGTTGCTTTTATAATATTATTTAAAAATATCAATCCAACCAAAACAGTGTCCTATATCATCGTTTTGGTTTTTTTTCCGTTTTTTGGACTCATCGTGTATTACCTATTTGGTCAGGAATATCGAAAGGATAAAATATTCAATAGAAAGAACATCCTGAATCAAAGAATTATTGAAAAGGTCAACCACGAATTAGAAGCCGAAAAAAGAGATGTAAAGGCTCTTGAAGAGGATTTACTTGATGAGCGCATTAAGCTTGTAAAATTACTTCAAAGCGATAAAAGCACGCCGCTTACCACCTATAACGATTTGCAAATCATTAAAAATGGAGAGAATAAATTCAAAATCTTATTAGAGGATTTAAAAAGTGCCAAAAACCATATCCATTTAGAATACTATATTTTAATAGATGATAAAATTGGAATGCAAATTATTGATATACTTTGTGATAAGGCATCGAAAGGTGTCGCAGTGAAAGTCAGCATTGATGACGTTGGAAGCATTATCTCCCGAAAAACAAAAAAACGCTTAACTAAAAGTGGTGTTGAATGGCATTCCTTTATGCCAGTTTTGTTCCCTGGATTTACCGGCAAGATGAATTATCGAAACCACCGGAAAATAGTTATTATCGATGGTAAAATTGGTTTTATAGGAGGAATCAATATTTCTGACACTTATGTCAACTATGGAGATGATGACGTATTTTGGCGTGATACCCATTTGCGAATTGTTGGTGAAGCGGTAAAATCGCTTCAAATTCACTTTTTGATGAATTGGGAGTTTGTATCTGGGAATCAGGTAAAAATTTTTAAAGATTATTTTCCCGAAGATGAATATAAAAATAAGTTACCAATGCAAATTGCTGCTAGCGGACCAGATACGGATTGGGCAAATATTATGGAAGTTATTTTTACAGCCATTGTAACTTCCGAAAAATATGTCTACATAACTACACCATATTTTATTCCGAATGACCAAATAATAACGGCGCTTCAGGTTGCCTCCAAAAGCGGCGTCGATGTAAGGTTATTGATACCAAAAGTATCAGATTCATGGACGGCACAGCACGCCACCAACTCTTATTTGGAAAGTTTAATGGATGCCAATATAAAAATCTACAGATATTGCAAAGGTTTTATCCATGCCAAAACCATTATTGTAGATGATATGTTCTCTACGGTGGGAACAACGAATATGGATTACAGGAGCTTCAATATTAATTTTGAAATCAATGCCTTTATTTACGATGAAGAAAAGTCCAAGGAATTGAAATCTCATTTCTTTGAAGATTTGGAGGAAAGCGAAGAAATTGATTACGCACGTTGGATCAATCGATCTAAAGGCCAGAAATTTTATGAATCCTATTCAAGGCTTTGGGCGCCTTTACTTTAATCTTTTAGAATTTAATTTAGAGGCTAGCATCGTGTTTTCTTTTTGAAATTTGTTCGGTAGCTATCGGGATTGGAATTTGATACCTCGCATGCTAGCATCCTTATAGTTTAATTCTGGGAGGTTGAAATAGTAGTTTCTTTTTTACTCCTCTCATTTTCAAATAGCAATTTAGTGATATCTTTATAGGTATTTTCAAAAAACTCCTGCTTGGTGCTACGTTTTAAATTTTTGAGATAAAATTTCCTATTGATATTCGTAAGCTCTTTATATTCAGTAATGTAAAAGCTTGAAAGCACGCCAAATGAATTTTTAATACTGCTCAATGCGCTATCAAGGTTATTATCCCTCTCATTGACAAATACAATATTCACATTGGTATTGAATGATTTTGTCGCTTTTTTCACGGCATTTTTATTGTCCCAATATAAAACAATAAATTCTAGTTTTCCTTTGTATTGATTAGCCATTTCATTTATGGCCTTAATTTCTTCCCTATTGGTTATAAAACAGGTTTTCTTGGTAATAAGAATGATAGGCGTTTTAATAGCATCTGTATCGATATAACCACCAGAAACTTTTTTGAGTTTTAATTTAGAAATTAAAGTCCCTTTTAAGTGGTTTTGTTTTAATGAATCAAAAAGCACTTCTACCTGATCGAGATTCTGGTTTTTTATGGCAGCATCACATTCTTTATTGTAGCTTTTTAAATGTTCAGAAATGGCATCATCAAAATATACTTTAGGTTCTTGTGAGAAGACTGAAAGCGCACATCCAAGAAATAAGGTAAACATCGCTTTCATGTAGCTATTTTGAGTATCAGTTGGTTAAAACTAGTAATGAATGCAATTTTCAACAAAAATTTTCGTTTAACAACCTAAAATGCAGGTATAATCCTATAAGTGATGTATTTTAACCAAAAAAAGCGTTAACTCAACAAGTTCACGCTCTATTTTACATTACTAAATATGAATATTATCGTCTTCTGCCTTGGCGGTTGCCACCAAAATGCTGGTTGGGCATTTGCGCTTTCTTCATACTGTCTTTCATCATCTTTATCTGATCAGCAAGCATGTTGCGTTTGTCCAGTTTTTGAGCCTCATTCATCAATATTTTTGCTTCTTGTGGACGACGTTTGCTAAAAGCTATTCCTGCAAGGTTGAGTTTTGCCATGGCCATATCATGATCCATGGAAAGCCCAAGAGACAATGCTTTTTTGAAATATTTTTCAGCTTCGTTCATATTGGTTTGGGACACCATGATTCCATGAAGATAATTATAGTAACCTTCCTGTTTTTTGACCAAGGCACTCGAAGGATTTTTAATCATATTTAACCATCGCTTGGCGCCTTCAAAATCTTGTTTTCGGAGTTTCAAAAAGGCCAAGAGAATAAATTCATTCTTAAAATAAAGAAATATGAAAATTAAGGACAAAAAAATCCACATGATGCCGGCACCAATGTATCCTTCTATAAATTGATAAACCGCATAGGCATTTATTAAGAAGGCTATTATTAATTTAATATTTTTATTGTACATGGTTATTTAGATATTTTATAAGTAATTGTTGACTTGATGCTTGTCGGAATCGTCATGTTTTGAGCTTGAAACAAGGTGTCCCCAGAGTTTTCGCCTATCACGGTAACACTTGAAAAAAGTCCAGTTTTAGTATTGGCAATTACGGTAGTTTTTTGGGATCCTGATAAGGTCATGATCACATTTTCGTCAATCGTGGACATGGTAGCAGTGGCGTTTCCAGTAATGGTAGTTGTTTCTGTGCTTTGATTGGTAAGGGACCAAATGTTTTTTGCGCTCAAATTGCCATTGTAACTGTTGGTCCATTCATCGCCAACTGCCACTATTTCAATTGGGTAGAAATAGGTCATTTGCTCGAGACTATTTGCAAGGGCATCACTCCCGAACTGTTTTTCCATTTGTCCTTTTGAAGCTTCAATAATTTCCGGTTGGTCAATTCCAGCAGATTCAAACATGGCTGCGATCAATTTTTCGCCACCAGCAACAGATTTTATTTTTCCTGTTTTCTCCATCACGATGGTTACCGGAACATTCAATAAGCCCTTAAACAGCATCGTTGTGACGTCTGTCGAATCATTAGAGGCGGTATCAGAATTTGATAATTCGCCCAATGACGGTGAGGTCATTAACATTTTCAATCGACTGAACGACATGGATATTGTATAGGTCTCTGAATTGGCTTCAAGAACTTTAAAATCCATTTCGGCTATTAAATTATTCTCAATAATTTGTTTAACCCCATTGATATCTTGTGTGATTTGCTGATTTGCAATTTGCTCTACTTTAAAATTTTCTCCAACAGCCAAGCGGTATTCAAGCGATTTTTGAGCTATTGCTATGGATGAAATCAGCATTAAAAAATAGAAAAAAAGGTATTTCATTTAGAGAATAATTAGTAGTTATTTTGACAGTGCAAAGAAACTAATTTTTTTTAAGCTGTCCTTAAATATTTTTGAATTTTCGGATGGATTGATTTTGGGCAAAATGCTTAAGTTTTTATGTCCGATACTATCAATTGAAAAATTCCATCAAATATTTTTAAAATTAGGTTTGCGAAAGTAAAAAGTCTTTGTATATTTGCCCGCAGTTTTGGAGAAAGCTCCAAAGCTAAAATTTGAAGAATTTACAATTCGATTTTAAAGATACAAGACAATGAGCAAAAGAACGTTTCAACCATCAAAAAGAAAGAGAAGAAACAAACACGGTTTTAGAGAGCGAATGGCTTCTGCCAATGGTAGAAAAGTCCTTGCACGTAGAAGAGCAAAAGGAAGAAAAAAACTGTCTGTATCAACTGAATCAAGACATAAAAAATAATGATTAACAATTGTTGATATTTAAAGGCGTTACTTCGGTGTAACGCCTTTTTTTATACCTATTCGAAACCTATTTTTGTACTTTAAAAAAAACGATATCAAATGCCGAAAAACAAAAACATCAAATCTGTACTTATTATTGGATCAGGGCCCATCATTATCGGACAGGCCTGCGAATTTGATTATGCTGGAACCCAAGCGTTGCGATCGCTTCGTGAAGATGGAATTGAAACTATTCTTATCAATTCCAATCCTGCCACCATAATGACCGATCCAACCATGGCAGATCATGTCTATCTATTGCCATTGACCACAAAGTCAATCATTAAAGTTTTACAGGAGAATCCACAAATAGATGCGGTGTTACCAACCATGGGAGGGCAAACAGCGCTAAATCTCTGTATTCAAGCTAGTGAAAAAGGAATTTGGGACGATTTTGATGTCAAGCTCATTGGAGTGGATATCGATGCCATCAATATCACCGAAGACAGAGAAAAATTCAGGGTATTAATGGAAAAGATAGGTGTGGGAATGGCACCTCAAGCAACAGCAAATTCGTACCTCAAAGGAAAGGAAATCGCCCAAGAATTTGGATTTCCATTGGTTATTAGGGCTTCATACACTCTTGGTGGGGAAGGCGCTTCTTTTGTTCACAATAAAGAAGAATTTGACGAATTGCTTACTCGCGGACTGGAAGTATCTCCTATCCATGAAGTGATGATCGATAAAGCATTGATAGGCTGGAAGGAGTATGAGTTGGAATTGCTTAGGGACAAAAACGACAATGTTGTTATCATCTGTGCTATCGAAAACTTCGACCCAATGGGAATCCATACTGGAGACTCCATAACCGTTGCGCCTGCAATGACATTGTCTGACACTACCTATCAACGCATGCGTGATATGGCGATTCATATGATGCGAAGCATTGGCGATTTTGCTGGAGGTTGTAACGTGCAATTTGCCGTCAGCCCAGATGAAAAAGAAGATATCATAGCCATCGAAATCAATCCGCGTGTGTCGCGCTCATCAGCCTTGGCAAGTAAAGCGACTGGTTATCCGATTGCAAAAATCGCCGCAAAATTGGCAATAGGTTACAATTTGGATGAATTGAGCAACCAAATCACAAAATCAACATCCGCTTTATTCGAACCGACTTTGGATTATGTTGTGGTTAAAATACCGCGATGGAATTTCGATAAATTTGAAGGGTCAGATAGAACGTTGGGACTGCAAATGAAAGCCGTAGGAGAGGTGATGGCCATTGGACGTTCATTTCAGGAAGCACTTCACAAAGCAACCCAATCCTTGGAAATTAAAAGAAATGGTTTGGGAGCCGATGGAAAAGGATACAAGGATTATGACCAAATAATAGAAAAGCTAACATATGCCAGTTGGGATCGGGTTTTTGTTATTTATGATGCTATTCAAATGGGAATTCCATTGAGCCGTATTCATGAGATTACAAAAATTGATATGTGGTTCTTAAAGCAGTATGAAGAATTACATTATCTCGAAAGGGAGATATCAAAATATAAAATAGAAACCATTGAGCGCGATTTGCTGCTAGAAGCCAAACAAAAAGGCTATGGTGATAGGCAAATTGCCCATATGTTAGGTTGTTTGGAAAGTCAGGTTTATAAGAAACGCGATGAATTCAACATTAAAAGAGTTTATAAATTGGTTGATACCTGTGCAGCAGAGTTCAAAGCACAAACACCTTATTATTATTCCACCTTTGAAAATGAGGTGGAAACTACCGATGGGAAGCGTGAATCGGTGAATGAAAGCGTCGTAACCGATAAAAAGAAGGTCATCGTATTAGGTTCAGGACCCAACCGGATTGGTCAAGGTATAGAGTTCGATTATTGTTGTGTCCACGGTGTCTTGGCAGCTTCTGAATGTGGTTACGAAACCATCATGATCAATTGCAATCCAGAAACGGTTTCTACCGATTTTGATATTGCGGACAAACTCTATTTTGAACCTGTTTTTTGGGAACACATCTACGACATCATTCGTCATGAAAAACCTGAAGGCGTCATCGTTCAATTGGGAGGACAAACAGCTTTAAAGCTAGCTGAAAAATTAGACCGATATGGTATCAAAATTATAGGAACTACGTTCAAGTCGCTAGATTTGGCTGAAGATAGAGGTAGCTTTTCAAAATTACTGCAGGAAAACAACATTCCGTATCCAGAGTTTGACGTGGCTACAACGGCAGATGAAGCATTGGCTGTTGCCGATAAATTGGATTTCCCATTGTTGGTGCGTCCTTCATACGTATTGGGTGGACAAGGCATGAAGATTGTCATCAACAAAAAAGAATTGGAAGAACATGTGGTGGATTTATTGCGGGGCATGCCTAATAATAAGTTGTTGTTAGATCATTATTTGGATGGCGCAATAGAAGCCGAAGCAGATGCCATTTGTGATGGAGAAAATGTCTACATCATCGGAATCATGGAACACATAGAACCTTGTGGGATTCATTCTGGTGATAGTAATGCGACTTTACCTCCATTTAATTTGGGCGAATTTGTAATGCAACAGATAAAAGATCACACCAAAAAAATTGCTTTGGCTTTAAATACTGTTGGGTTGATAAATATTCAATTTGCCATAAAAGATGATATGGTGTATATCATTGAAGCCAATCCACGAGCTTCGCGTACTGTGCCATTTATAGCAAAGGCCTATAAAGAACCTTACGTCAACTATGCGACAAAAGTAATGTTGGGTGAAAAGATGGTAACAGATTTTAATTTCAATCCGCAATTGGAAGGCTATGCCATAAAGCAACCAGTGTTTTCATTCAATAAATTTCCTAATGTGAATAAAAAATTGGGGCCAGAAATGAAAAGTACGGGTGAAAGTATTCTATTTATTGATAGCTTGAAGGATGATGAGTTTTATAATTTGTATTCTAGACGTAAAATGTATTTGAGTAAGTAGTGAGTTGTTTTTTATAGGTTATGTCGTAGGCATCAATGTATTTGCATAAATATATATGATGCCTATCAATATGGCAATTCCAAAGCTAATCAAAGTGCCTATTAAAATATACTCGGTAAGTTTTCTGTGTTTGGATTCCTTCAGGTCTCCAAATCTAAAGACGGATTTTGCGGTAATCAAAAACCCTACCGCTTCCCAATGATCCAAAATCACAAACACAAATACCAAGAGCCGTTCTAAAATTCCTATATATTTTCCGGCATCGTTTAAGGATTCGTTGCTTTCGGTTAATTTTGAAATGTTCCATTTGCTAAAAATGGTTTTCATAATGATGGAAACGGGCTGCGTTAAGAACAATAAACAAACACCTAAAAGAAGTGCTTGCTGTGTGAAAATGATTTCTACATCTAAATCGTTTTCAACAAGAAACATATAGGCAACGACGATAGAAACCAAATGTAAAATCTGATCGATAAAAAACCATACACGTTTGGTTTTTTTGGTTTGAAAAACAAGTTTAATCCCATCAATCATCAAATGCATTATTCCAATGGCCAAGATTAAAGGCCATAATCTGATATCCCAAAGCAGCAAGAATAGAAGAGCAACATGTATTGCAACATGGATATAGAGTTTGGGGGATTTTATTTTTTTCTCTTCCTTTTCATCAACCCATTTTTCAGGTTGTAGAAAGAAATCGCCTATCAGATGTGCCAATAGTAGTTTTATGAGTACGATCATGGCAGTTGGTTTAGTTTTTGTCGGTACATTTGGTCCAATTCCAAAATAGCGTCTAAATGGGCGCGTTTCTGTCGGCTGCTCACCGCATTTTGATTGATGCCCAAAGTTTTTCCCAAGGTTTCCTGCAAAGCATCGGGATTTTCGATGCTCAATTTAACGATTTCGGCAGAATTGCTAGTCCAATGATCCATAGGAATCAAAGCCAATTTAAAATACAGATTCAGTTCCTCATTGATGGAATTATTTGAGGTTTTAATACGCAAATTTTGTTTTTCCTTTTTTAGGGTCTCCAAGGTTTCTCCAGAAAATAAAAAAGCTTCGCCATTGGATTCCGTTACCGTTTTGCCTTGAAAGCTTTTGTTGCCAACACCAATTGCCAAGCGTACATCGAGTCCTTTGATCATTTTGATGCATGCTTTAATGTAGACGGCTGCCATAAAACTTTCAGTACTGTTTTTTAGTTCTATTTGAAAACTGTCGCCGCGGTAAATTTCCCAGGATACTGTGTCGCTTTCAAGATATGAGAGCGCATCCTTTAAAACGTTGAGCCAATGTTCTGGGCTTTTGGTGTTTCTTGATTTGATGATATCTCCTGTAATGATGCTAATCATAGGTTGTAATTAGTAAGTTGCTTTGTCAAATATCACACTTTTAAGTGATAAATACAAATATCACGTTTTTAAGTGATAAATACAAATATCATGTAATTAAGCGATATAAGCACATATATCCGAATTGGTACTATTCAGAAAGCTCAATTTTAACCTTGTGCTCCTCCAAAATATGAAGGTAATTTTCATGCAACAGCGCATCGTTTTCAAATGATTTACGCCTTGCTTTTTTAGTTTCAGCACGCTGAATGGCTTTTAAAAATCGCTTAATATCCAAAGTGTTTTTTAAAATCAAGCCAGGAACGGCGACAGATTCACCATTATCATTTTTGGCAACCATGGTAAAAAAAGATGAATTGCAATGTTTAACCACACCAGTACGAATATTTTCCGCCTCCACACGTATGCCCACGACCATTGAGGTATTGCCCACAAAATTTACTGAAGCTTTCATGGTGACCAATTCGCCAATCTCAATCGGATTCAGAAAATCAACCGTATCAACAGAAGCCGTGACACAATAGGCTTTTGAATGTTTGGAAGCACAGGCAAAGGCAATTTGGTCCATTAAATTTAAGATATAGCCACCATGGATTTTCCCGTTAAAGTTGGAGTAGGAGGGTTGCATCAATTCGGAAATTGAAATTCGGGATGCATCAATGGTTTTAAAACTTTTCATTTAAAAACGTCTCTTATTACGTTCGACATCTTCTTCAACTTTGGTAATAAAATACGCAGTATCACCAAGCCAGAATAGGGAAACAAAACGTTCGTAATAATGAAGTTTGACATATTTCCCTTGAAATTCCATTAGATCTTTTATGACTTGCTCTTCACCATCTTCTACAGAAAATTCAAACAATTGAGCTTCAGAAACACCTTGACTTATTTCGCCTTCCCAGGTTTTAAAAATCACACCTTTACGGCTAAACTTAACTAATTCTCCAGCTCTAATGCCATCGCTGTAATGCATAAAATAAGCAAGACAAAATATTCCTACAGCAATGACTAAAAGTCCGGCAAGGATTTTCCATATAAAATTCATATCATTATTATTTAGTTATTCAATTATCGTCATCATTGGCACGTTTCAACAGCTTTTCGTTTTGCTCTTTACTGGCTTTGGCGCCCAATGCTTTTAAATTCTCAACGCGTTTGATGAGGTTTCCTTTTCCTGTGAGTTTAACCATCGCATTTTCATACGATTTTTGAACGGTTCCTAATTGATTTCCGACCTTAATCAATTCTTCAGTTAAGTTCACAAAGGCATCATACAAACGTCCGGCTTGCGTGGCTATCTCAATGGCATTGGCTTTTTGTTTTTCATTTTGCCACATACTGTCAATGGTTTTCATAACAGCCAATAGGGTTGTAGGGGTTACAATGATAATGTTTTTCTCAAACGCATCCGAATACAAAGCTGGGTATTCCATTGAAGCAATGGCAAATGCCGATTCAATGGGAATAAATAGTAATACAAAGTCTGGACTTTCCATCTCATAAAGTTGATGGTAGTTCTTTTCACCTAATTCGCTGACTCTTTTGCGAATTGATAGTAAATGATTTTTTAAATGATTTGGTTTGTCAGCTTCATCCGTCTCGTTGATATAGCGCTCATAAGCAACCAAGGACACTTTTGAATCTACAACTAACTTTTTCTCTCCAGGTAAATGAATAATAACGTCTGGCATCACACGTCTACCATCCTCATTTGTAAAACTTTGTTGAACAAAATACTCACTATCTTTTTTAAGACCACTGCGTTCCAACACACGTTCCAATATCAATTCGCCCCAGTTACCTTGCATTTTTGTATCACCTTTTAAAGCCTTTGTGAGGTTGTTGGTCTCTTTGCTCATCTGCTCATTCAAATCTTTTAATCCAATAATCTCTCTTCGCAAATCGGCAGTTCGGGAGATGTCTTCTTTATTGGTTTCTTCAACGCGTTTTTCGAAATTTTGAATTTTATCTTGAAGCGGTTTAAGGATGGCATCAATATTTTCTTTATTCTGAAGGGTGAATTTACTCGATTTTTCATCCAAAATCTTATTGGCAAGATTTTCAAATTCCTTGGTGAATTTTTCCTGAAGCTTTTCAACTTCGGCTTTTTGTTCCTGATTTTTCTCAAATAGGTTTTCGAATTCTGTTTGGGTTCGGGTCAATTCAGAATGAAGCATTTCTTTTTCACGACGGATGTCTTCACGGTCAATTTCAATTTTATTGATTGATTCTTTAAAGGCAGAAAATTGCTCTGTATAATTCTTTTGAATTCTTTCAATGTCCAATTCAGATTGCAATTTTGCATCATTCAATTGTTGCTGCAGATTTGCATTCCGTTCTTCCAAAGTGCTTTGCTCACTTTTGCTTTTTAATTTAGAAATGGTGATGCCAATATAAGCTCCAATTCCTGCAGAGGTTAGAATGGCTAGAATAAGAATTATGTTGTCCATCATACGTATATCCTGTGAAGAAGGGAATCTTTTTTAAAAGTTGAATTTTATCAAAGATAAATTTTTAGAAGGAAATCATAACTTTAATAAGGCTTAAAATGATAAAATTCCTTATAAAATTGATGTATGAATTTCAATATCTGATTCTTGCCAGGCTTTGTCAAACTCTTTTTTTATTTTTTCTGCTTCCGCGGTCTTTCCTTGAGCTTTCAAACTTTGGTATAAGCCCATCAATGACCATCCATTTTGTCTTAAGTTATTTAAATCTTCCTTAAAGATTTTTTCGGCTTCTTCATAACGTTTTGCTTTCATCAAAACCGCGCCTAAATTCTGTCTTGGAGGTATGTACCAGGCAGCGGGTTCATTGTATATTAAATTATCCTCCATGACTACAGCTTGCTTTAAATGATCAATTGCTAATTTGTAGTTCTTCTCAAATGCAGCGAGTTCACCTGCTACTACTTCATATGCAAGTTTGGCGATGGTAGTATCGGTATCAAATCCTGTCGCAATAATAGTTTCCATTTCGGGATCTTTAATCAATTCTGCAATGGCATCAAGCTCTTCTTTTGCTTCTTTAGCGTTTTGTTTTCTGATAAAAGCGATTCCCCTGGCATAGTGCCAAATGAGTTTCAAATGTTTGATTTGATCATTTGGTTTTGGATAAGTTAAAATATCATTCCATTTACCAAACCGTGTATAGGCTAAAAGTGGTGTAGCTGCAAAATTTTGAAGAAAATGAAGCTCTTTCATTTCGCCAACTGGAACTTTCTCTGCTGTTTTTTTGGCTGCGTCGATTGCTGTTTTACTTTCTCCCAACAAACTGGCTGCCGACCATAAAAAGTGAATGTTATGTGGATAATAACCTAATGGATACATGCCTTGTGCATAACATTGGGAGATATAATCTTCATCAGCCAAAATAGCTTGTTGGTTAACTCTTACGGCATCTTTATATCGCCCCACACGAATGTAAATATGGGACGGCATATGTACAATGTGTCCAGCTGCTGGCATTAGGGAGCCTAGTTTTTCTGCACTGGGCACGGCTAAATCTGGTAGTGGTAATTCGACCATATGGATATAATAATGGTGTGCTCCGGGATTATCAGGGTCTGAAATCATGGCTTTTTCAAGTGCTATTTTTGCTTCTTTAATATTGGGTGATGGATTTCCATCTTTATCCCAATAATTCCAGGGTACAGTATTCATTACTGCATCGGCAAACAAAGTCTGAATATCCGAATCTTCAGGGTATTTGGCAGCTACTTTGAGCATCGCTTCCATATAATCAACATTGAGTTCTGCGATATCTTTGGTTAAATCCGTAGAATACCTGTAGGTCAAAGCCTCTATTAAATCCTGTTCTTTAGCTGTGGCATTCGTAGCCAATTGTTTCGCTTTTTTAATAGATTCATTGGATTTGTTTTTTCGTTCATCATCTGGCAAGGGATCGTTGATATTCGGCCCCAAAACAAACGCCTGTCCCCAGAATGCCATTGCCAGACTAGGATCTAACCGTGAAGCTTCCATAAAGGAGCGATGGGCTTCTGCGTGGTTAAACCCATAGGTTAATCTTAAACCTTGATTAAAGAATCGTTGTGCCAAATCATTGGTTGTACTGACTTTGTAGGAATGGGTACCAAGATTTTCAAAAAGTGGTGAAAGTTGTTTGGTGGTATCAACATCTTGCAGAAGAAATTTTGGTGGCATGCATTTGATAGCATACATACCTGCCCTTTTTTTTGGATAATCAAAATCCTCTGTTTTGTTATTGAAAAATACTGACAGTACAATGACTGTCAGTATAGAAAATAATATCAGGCTTAATTTAGTTCTCATGTTTTCTGAAATTAGGAAATAAAAATCGAAACAATTGAAGATTTGAAATTCAAAAAATAAATTAAGGGCTTGATTATTAATTTATTAAAAGTATAAAATTTACAATAAATGTCAAAATTATTTTTTAATCCTAAATGTACCTGTAGAATCATCAAAAGAAATTAAATCTTGCGGGAATAGCGCATTGAATGTGCCTTTGGAAATAAGGTTGCACGGCTGGTCCATAACTACAGAATCTTTGCTCATGACAATCATGGTATCAGATAATTGAATGGCCAAATCGATTTCATGGGAAGAAAATAATATGGTTTTTTGAGTCTCTTTTGCCAAGGTTTGAAGCAATTTTAGAATATAGGCTTTGTGATACATATCTAGATGCGTGGTGGGCTCATCGAGAATGATCAAATCGGTGTCTTGGGCTAGAGCGCGCGCAATCATCACTTTTTGAAGTTGACCATCGCTCAATTCAAAACATTTTTTGTGCTTTAATTCTTCAAGGTTGGTTTGCGAAATGGCATAATTGATCTTTAAAATATCATTTTCTGATAAATTCCCTACCCAATTGGTATAAGGTTGACGCCCTAAAGCAATCAGTTCAAAAACAGATAGATTTTTTGAAGCAATCTGCTCGGTCAAAACCAAACTCATCTGTTTGGCCAATTCAACAGGCGCGTAGTCAGCAACCAATTTAGAATTGATGAGTACATCGCCTTCCAATGGTTTTTGAACATTGGTCAAGGTCCGCAACAAGGTTGATTTTCCAATCCCGTTGGCACCAACCAAGCCAATCAATTCTCCTTGATGCAATTCAATATTGATGCGTGATGCCACAACAGTGTCTCCTTTTTTGGACGCATAGCCAATGGATAGGTCAATGGTTTCTAATATGATATGTTTATTTTCCTCTTTCATATTAAATTTATTTTTATCTAGGCTCTAGGCTCTAGGCTCAAGCCACGAATTCACGAATGCTTAATTGACCTTTTTTTGGATTATTTATTTAATCAATTATGTTTTATTTTCGTCTATTTTTTAACCACTACCCACTACCCACCAAATACTAAAACATCATCTTACGTTTCCTCACCAACAACCAAATCACCACAGGTGCTCCAATCAGGGAAGTAATGGCGTTGATTGGCAATGTGTAATCACTTGCCGGGACTTGGGCAATGCTATCACAAATTAGCATGACGATGGCTCCCATCAAAAAAACGGCTGGCAACAGGGTTTTGTGATTGGAGGTATTGAACATTTGTCGTGTCATATGCGGAATTGCCAATCCGATAAAGGCAATTGGACCTGCAAATGCTGTAATGGTTCCTGCCAACAAACTGGTTGCTATGATGATGATCAGGCGGCTTTGTTTTAAATTCAGACCCAAACTTTTGGCATAATTCTCTCCAAGAAGAAGCGTGTTCAATCCTTTTATGGAAGCGATGCTCAATATGAGTCCGAGGCAATAAATACTGGAAAAAATAAGAAGTTCGTACCACGATAAATTACCCAAACTTCCAAATCCCCAAAAGATGTATTGTTGCAATAGTTCTGCTGAACTGAAGTAAGAGAGTACACTCACTACAGCGGCTGTAATACTTCCAAACATCAGTCCGATAATTAATATCGCCATGGTGTCCCTCACTTTTGAAGAAACAACCAAAACTGCCATTAACACCAAAAAACTTCCTAAACTTGCAGCAATCACCACACTCCATTTCGAAATTAAGAGCGTGGCAAATACGCCTCCAAAAATCCCCGAACCCAAAATAACCAGGGCAACTCCTAAACTCGCGCCAGAACTGATACCAAGTACAAATGGCCCAGCCAACGGGTTTCTAAACAAGGTTTGCATAAGCAAACCTGAAATCCCCAAACCCGAACCTACCAAAATCGCGGTAAAAGCCTTTGGAAGTCTATAGTTCTCGATGATATATTGCCATGATTCATTCTCGAAAGTACCAACCAAACCTTTAAATATCGCCAAAGTGGGGATGGACACAGAACCCAAACTGATGTTCACAGAAAAGCATATGATAAGAATGACACTCAATGCCAAAAATGGAAGACGATATGTTTTTTCGTTGGGCAATTAATCTAACCGTTTAAAGAAAAAGGGTTCATAATCTTCCAAAACCTCTGGATGGCAGATTTTGATTAAGTCTTTTAAAACCAAATCTGGTCGTGCCATGCCCAATTCAAAATACAGGACACCTCCAGATTCACCCGCTTTATTGACAAATGAAAATATATTTTTGGTTTTAAAAGCCTCAAATTTAGTATAGTGCTCACTGGCGTTTTCTAGCGCTTCCAAACTGCCATAATACGACGGACTAATCCAAATTTCGGCGTCTTTGGCTTTTGTAAGGACCGTTTCAAAATTGAGCGAAAGACTTCCCTTTTCGGTACTTTCGCTCCATAGATAATTGGCATTGGCATCTTTTAAAAGTTGCGCTTCAGAGCTCGTGCCACTTGGTAAATACCAAATATCTTTATGCATAGCGCCACTTAAAACTGTAGGTCGTGTTTCAATCTTGGACGCCAATTTTTTAGCTTCCAAATAATCGGTTTCTATCTGTTTGAAAATGGAATCAGCTTCCTTTTCTTTAGCGTATAGTGCTCCAAAAAACTTAATCCATTCGGCTTTTGCCAAAGGGGATGCTTCAACCCAATCGCCATTATAAATCACTGGAATGCCCGATTTTTGAATGGTTTCAAAGGTTTTATTGTTGCCATCAATTCCAAAACCAATGACGACATCGGGCTTTAATTCCAACAAAACTTCGGTGTTGATACCTTCATTTTTGCCCAATTCCCTGACAGATTTATTTTTGATTAAAGCGCGGGTTTTTTCAGAGGAAATATAATCCGTTCCTGGAAAACCTATGAGTGTTTCTTCAACTCCCAATAATTCCAACGATGGAATGTGCGTGGTGGAGGTCACTACTATTTTTTCAACTGGAGTGAGGATCATGCCGTCAAATTCATCCGCATTCAAAGTTATTGTCGGCGCTTTTTCCCGTGGTATCAAAGCGTATCGATATACTTTTTGAGATTTAGGCCACGGATTTTTGATTTCCAAAACACTGAAGTCTTGATGCTTTACCAACGAAAAACCTTTGGCATAGCTATTCACAATTTCCTCGCTATCGCTAGCTGGTAAAGGTTCATTCTTTTTGTTATCCTCTTTACAATTGAGAAATGAAAGCAATAAAACGATACAAATAAGATGTTTCAAAATGGAATGTTTTGGCGCTTCAAAAATAAGATTATTTAATCTTTCAGATGAATCA
>JBGTCT010000018.1:0-31322 GCA_041748695.1 Aquaticitalea sp.
AGAAAATTTGAATATATTTGACTATAAATGATTAGATCACATCGGCATATTAATGAAAAACATTCTCATTTACGGCGCATCTGGCCATTCCAAAATGATTGTGGACATTATTCTAAAAAATAAGGATCATAACATTATTGGGTTTATTGATTCATTTAAACCAATTAATGAAAAGGTTTATGGCTATGACATTATAGGTGATCTTGATTCTCTTCCTGACTTGATAGATGGATATTCAATTGATGGTATTCTAATAGGTATTGGAGACAATTATACTAGGCAAAATGCCTATGAGCTTATTAGCGACATTGCTCCAACTATCGACTTTGTATCTGCCGTTCATCCTTCAGCAGTGTTAGCACACCATGTAATTATCCCACGTGGAACAGTAGTTATGGCTGGCGCAGTTGTCAATGCCGATGCTAAAGTTGGTGAGTTTTGTATATTAAACACAAAGTCCTCTTTAGGTCATGATTCTACAATGGCAAATTTTTCTAGTTTAGCTTCTGGTGTTACTACTGGAGGAAACGTACATATTGGTTTGAATTCTGCTATTTGTCTCAAGGCGACGATTATTCAAAACGTTTCGATTGGTGACCACACCGTTATAGGGGCTGGTTCATTAGTTTTAAAACCTATAGGGAACCGTAAACTTGCATATGGACACCCTATAACAACCATAAAGGACAGGGAAGTAGCTTCGAAATATTATAAATAATAAATAATGTGATGCTTTTAAACCAAATGCGACTTAAATCCTTTTGGCTATTGGATAGTTTGAAAGGAAGGGCAATTACTGATCAATTAAAAGATATTGAATTTTCCCTAGATAATCCCAATTCAGATAGAGCAACTCAATTAAAAACATACCATATGAAGCGCTTATTTAAGCACGCTTCAGAATCGACTCCTTTTTATTATTCTTACAAGCACGCAGAGCAACTTTCAGATTTTCCAATTATTAAGAAAACTACCATTCAAAATAATTTTGAAAACTTTCAGTCGAGTGAATTTAAAAACAAAGAAAATTTTAAAGTTTCTACTAGTGGATCTACTGGTGTTCCTTTTATTTTATTCCAGAATAAGGAAAAACGACATAGAAATCATGCTGACGTCATTTATTTCTTAAATCAATCTGGTTTTGAAATAGGCCAAAGGTTATATGAACTTGAGGTTTGGCGTGATCATAATAAAAAAAACAAATTAAAATCTTGGTTGCAAAATATTGTGCAGTTCGATATTTCTAGTTTACCAGATTCTAACATTGAAACACTGTTAGGTCTTTTAAAAATTGACAAACAGGCAAAAAAAACACTACTTGGTTTTGCTTCAGCTTATGAGATCATAAGTCAATATTTAGAAAAAAACAATATTTTTCTATACGATCTAAATATTACTTCTGCTATTGCAAACTCTGAATACTTAAATTCCTATACAAAAGCAACTTTAGCAAAACATCTCAATACAACTGTTTTATCGAGATATTCTAGTGAAGAGATCGGTATTATCGCACAGCAAACATTGCATTCTCCTGATAATTTCGTGCTTAACCATGCGAGTTATTGTATTGAGATTTTGGATTTTGATAATGATCACCCTGTAAATCATGGAGAATATGGTCGCATTGTGGTTACAGATCTATTTAATTATGCCATGCCTATTATAAGATACGACACTGGCGATATTGCAAAATTAGCTGTTAATAAAGATGGTGTTTCACAACTAGAACAGATTGAAGGAAGAAGAATGGATGCTATTTACGATTCTAAAGGAAATCTTGTCTCGTCTTTTGTGGTTTATACCAAATTCTATAAATATTATTCACTATTAAAACAATATCAATTCATTCAGCAAGGAGAAAAAGACTATGAGGTAAAACTCAATCTACAAGGCGATCATTTTGAGTTTGAAAACGCCATGATCGAAGATATAAAAGCTGATTTTGGTGAAGACTCAAATGTTAGGATTACTTATGTTAGTGAAATTCCGGTTTTATCGTCAGGTAAGCGCAGAAAAGTGATTAATAATTATAAAAAGGCTTAAATAGGATTTAATTCTGTTGCACTTGCAGACAACGCTCCTCCCGAAGCTTCCAGATTGAAAATATAACAAAAAAAAATGCCCACGGACAATTCCTTAAGTCTAATCTTCATCTTTTATAAACTCTATAAATATGGATTAATAAATTTCTCTATTTCTTCTTTAGAAATATCCGGGTTTGCACCTTCGCTTTGTGCTACCAATGCGCCAACAGCGCAAGCAAAGTTGATACTTTTTTGAGGAGGGTTTCCATTGAGTAAATGGCTTATTAATGAGGCCAGAAAGGAATCACCTGCACCCACTGTATCAATTACCTTGATGAGATAACCACTATTGTAATAATAGTTTCCTTCATAAAATAACACCGCACCATGAGACCCTTTGGTTACACAAATATTTTTGGTATTTGTTCTTTCAGATATAAATTGAATATTCTGCTCCAAAGAATTATACTTTGAATCCAGGAATTTGCTGACTTCATACAATTCATCATCATTGAATTTTATGAAATCTGCCATTTCCATGAGTTTGACAAGAACATTTTTGGTATAGTAGGGTGCTCGAAGATTGAGGTCAAAAATATTATATGTTGAAACATCTAATAGCTCATAAAGTGTCGTCTTTGATAATTCATCGCGAGCTACTAAACTTCCATAGATAAAAGCATCAGCTGATTTAACGGCATTCCTTAAGGGTTCTGTCATTGAGATCTTATCCCAAGCCCTTGGAAATCTGATGTCATAAGACGCAGATCCTTTTGAATTGAGCATTACCTTAACTTTTCCTGTCTTGAATTGCGAATTGATTGAGATATGGTCGGTATTAATGCCGTGTACCTTAATATATTCCAATAGGTTGTGGCCATTTTCATCATTTCCAATACTACTGGCCATTGTTACGTTGTTTCCAAGTGATTGAAGTCGAATGGCTACATTTAATGGTGCACCACCAATCTTTTTACGGGTTGGAAATACGTCCCAAAGCACTTCTCCAAAACATACTATATTAAGTTTGTGCATCATTTTTTTGCTAGCCGTTAACGACATCTAACTTTTTATTTTGTTGAAATCTGGTGTAAACATTCCATTTTCAAATTATATATTACAATATAAATTACCCCCCCCCCGTACTTCATTTGACATGCCATCAAGAAATAGAGAACATCCTTCCGCCCCCGGCATTCTGTTGATGCCGCTCCTATAATTTCACAATTTGTACCTAAAACTGTTTCTGTAGTTATATAACCTGAATCTTCATAGAATTCAAATTCAGCTGCTAATCTCAAAGGTCAATTGTCTCCTTCATTAATAAACATCACATCGTCATTATCGCATGACACTTGTATCATAGACATAAATAAAATTGAAATAAATGCTGAATTGCTTTCATGATTTTAAATTATAAAGTACTTTTTATTGATTGAATATTAAAATTTTGAATTTCTAAATTATCGTCTGGAAGAATTTCAAAATTTGTGTAGTTCGCATTTGGAAACACCTGACTTGTAAGAACAAATTCTCCATCGTTTATAAAAACTTCTATAGAGGATGCGTCCAAAACCAGTGTGATGGATATGTTTTTTTGTTTACCAATATTGACTGTCTGAATTGAAGATTTTAAAAACATTTTGTTGAATTCAACATTTCCAGATTTTGATCTGTCAGCTGTAAGAATTCCGTTTTCAGCATTGTATTTAAGAACATATGCATCACCAATTGAGTTGGATATTTTGAGTTCAAGCTCACTCTTCAACGCCACGTTAAACGAAATGATACTTTCTTGCAATTTGGTATATGAAAATTTACCAGGGACCTCTCCCAAAAGTTCCTCTTTAGAAATATTATGGGTCAATTTGTCAAAGCCTTCAATGAGTTTGCTTTTTAGAATAAAACCATCATCTGTTGATTTTAAGGATAAAGTTCTAGGCAGAGTCATAGCGCTTCTCCAAGCCTCTGTTGGAGTTGTGGTGGCATAATTCCAATTGCTCATCCATCCTATAAAAACACGCTCGTTATTAGGTGTATTGTTAAATGTAACTCCTGCGTAATTGTCCGTTCCGTAATCTATCCATTGGCTTTTTGTTTGTTCTGTCGTGAAGGTTTTTCCATCATAATCGCCAACAAAATAGCGTGTTCCCGAGCCTCCATTTGGGGCACTTTCCCCGCCGTGGCTAATCAACAACACCCATTTATCTTCTTGCGTTCCTTCTACATTTAATTTAAACAAATCTGGACATTCCCAAACGCCAAGTGCCGGATTATCTTTGAACCTGAATTCACTTATTTGTTTCCAATCTTTTAAATTGGTGGATTCGTAGAATAACACATGGTCTTTTGCTACCAGGACCATTTGCCAAATAGATTTTTCTTCATTCCAGAACACTTTAGGGTCTCTAAAATCTGTAATCCCTGGATTTTTTATTACAGGATTTTCATTAAACTTGGTCCAGGTTTCCCCCTCATCGTTACTGAATGCAATACCTTGTGTTTGGTAGTCATTTCCACCCGCTTTCTCTTTAACAGGGTCATGATAGGTGAACATAGCGACCATGGCATTCTTCCCAAATCCTGCTGAATCATTTTTGTCAATGACTGCACTGCCTGAAAAAACATATCCCAAAGAGTCAGGATATAAGGCAATAGGCCTGTGTTCCCAATTTAAAAGGTCCTTACTTTTTGCGTGTCCCCAATGCATCGGTCCCCAAACCGTGCTGTCAGGGTAATATTGGTAAAACAAATGATAACTACCATTATAATACACCAATCCGTTCGGGTCATTCATCCAATTTTCTTTTGGGGTAAAGTGGAATTTTGGACGGTACATTTCAAATTGCTTTGACGTGTCAGAAATTTTCTGGGTCACGTCTTTTGATTCTGTTGCATTTTTGCATCCCAGGAGTGACAAATATATTAGCGATATGATTACAAAGTTTTTCATTAAGATTGTTTGTTTTTAATTAATTTATGGCTCAATTCTTCTAGAGGAACTCCGTTTGTTTCAGGCATCATGAACGCCACGAACACCAATTGGAAAACCATCATGATAGCAAAAAACAGAAATACCACACCCGCGCCAATGGTAGAAAATAAATATGGAATCATGGCAGGAATCAATGCTGCCAGAAACCAGTGGGTAGAACTTCCAAAAGATTGACCTGATGCTCTTAAATGGTTTGGGAAAATTTCGGATATAAATACCCAAATTACCGCTCCTTGTCCTATGGCATGAGCTGCAATAAAAATGAACAGAAATATCGGAACAGCCATCCCTGTCCAACCCAAAAAGAATGCACAGGCAACTAAACTCAAGGATATGATATATCCAATAGACCCTATATACATTAGTGTTTTTCTGCCCAATCTATCGATAAGAAAAACACCCAATAGCGTAAATATCATGTTGGTAACACCAATGCCAATGCTACTCAACAATGCTGTGCTCTCTCCCAATCCTGCTTCTTCAAAAATTCTCGGTGCATAATAAAGGAATGCATTGATACCAGATAATTGATTGAACATTGCTATCAAAAATGCCAAAGTCAATGGAAATCTGTATTTTTTCATAAAAATATTCTCATTTTTTGGCAGACTATTATCAACATCAATTTCAAGCATTAATTTTTCGACATCGACACCTGGATTAATATATTCAAGCGTCTTTTTTGCCTCGACATGTCTAAATTTTGATATTAACCATCGTGGACTTTCAGGTAACGTGAACACAAAAAGCGTGTATAACAAAGCGGGAATAGCTTCAACACCAATCATCCATCTCCAATCGTTATCACCGCTACCGCTTATAAGATAATTGGAAAGGAACGCGACTAGAATTCCTAAAACTATATTAAATTGATACAAGGCAACCAAACGTCCTCGATCTTTAGTTGGAGCGATTTCAGATATATAAGCAGGAGCCGCTATGGTGGATGCGCCAACGCCCAAACCTCCAATAAACCTAAAAAAAGCGAATGTATAAGGATCGTTAGCGAGTGCTGAACCTACCGCTGAAATAGTAAAAAGTAATCCTATTATAAGTAATGTGTTTTTCCTACCATATTTATTTGTTGGTATACCGCCAAATAAAGCCCCAACAACGGTTCCCCACAATGCCATTGCCATAACAACACCTCCGTGAAACGCATCAGAAGATTGCCATAAAGCTTGAAGTTTTTTGTCTGCTCCCGATATGACAACAACATCAAATCCGAATAAAAATCCTGCCAAAGCTGCTGTGATAGACCAGATTATAATTTTATTGCTCATTTTGAATTAAATATAGATTACACTTCGTTATGCGTATTTTTTTGAATTCGATGTTCCGTTTTTGGGCTTCACGTTCAAAATCTTTGTAAAAATTATTTAAAAAAATAAAGAGATTGGTTTGCGAAGCAGGAAATATAAATTTCCTGTATTCCAATTTTCTAAAATCCAATCACTGATTGATGACAATTAAAAGCCGTTTTGAATTATTGAAAAGCAAAGCCAGCTCGTTCAAAGTTTTTAGTTCCTTTATTTCCGTTTCTTCAGTCAAAGATTCAATAGAAGATAGTATAAAGGTAATAGGAGTTTTGAATTTATGCGATAAACCTGTAAAAAAATTCGTTTTTGCCTCACTACTTGCATTTACCGCTTTTGCTATTTTCTTTTGATATATTGGGAAAGGAATTTCTTTATTTTTAAGTTCAATTTCTCGTTTTTCTATTAGATATAATATTAAGGGCTAGAATTTGTATAAATTTATAAAATTTACATGCGATAATTCTAAATGTATCAAATTAAAAAAAAATTCGAAGATTTATTTTTCGTTATTCAAAATGCTTTAAATGATATCATTTAATTATTTGAACAAAAGTCAATTAAAAACGCTATGAATTAAGGTTTTATTAACTCCAGTTTTCCGGCAGCTCCTACCGTAGCGTCGGGATTGAAAATATCATAAAAAAAATGCTCAAACCAGCTTCGGATAGTGATGTTAAATGATGAATGGATTACCTAAGGTGTTCCAGCAAAGTTCCTACCCAAGCGTCGGGATTGAAAATATCATAAAAAAAACGCTCAAGCAAGCTTGGCGTTTTTTCTTATTTAAAATAGTTATTCGTGACCTCGACTGGATTCAAACCAGTAACCTCTTGAGCCGTAATCAAGTGCGCTATTCAGTTGCGCCACGAGGCCTTTTAATTGGGATGCAAATATAGTACTTTAATTAAAAATCTACCAAACAATTTATTTCAAAATTGTAATTGTTTATTTTTGAACTATGGTAAACAAGGAATTTCTACAACCATTTCATTATGTCTTTGATGAATTTATTATTGAAAGCGTTTCAAAATATGGAACTTTAAAACATTTCAAAAGTAATGACATCATCCTAGATATTGGTCAAGAGCTCAAGCACGTACCACTGTTATTGAATGGCAATATCAAAATATCCAGTGAAGACAGCGATGGGAGCGAATTGCTCATATACACATTGGAAGCTGGCGACACCTGCGCTATGTCCTTGACTTGCTGTATGGCGAAATCCAAAAGTAAGATTAGAGCTGTTGCCGATAAAGATTCCACATTGATTATGATACCCAACGAAAAAATGACCCAATGGTTTCATAACAATGAAAGCTGGCGAACCTTCATCCTACAAAGTTATCAGGTGCGATTCAACGAAATGTTGTAAACGATTGACAAACTGGGTTTTATGAAAATGGACCAACGCCTTTTTAAATATCTGATTGACCAAGTGAAATTAAATGCCTCAAAAACGATTGAAAAAACCCATCAAGATATTGCGGAAGATTTGAATACCTCGAGAGTCGTCATTTCCAGACTATTGAAACAACTTGAAAATGACAAAAAAATAAAACTAGGTCGTAACAAGATAGAAGTAATAGACTTTTAAGTAACATTTATCACTTAACTAATCAGCAATTCATTCTAGATTTGCACAAAATTTAAAAACATGGATTATATTTTACAACCTTGGCCTTGGTATATTTCTGGCCCTTTGATTGCTTTTATAATGTTTACACTCATCTATTTTGGAAAAACATTTGGCATGTCATCCAATTTAAGAACCTTCTGTACTATAGCAGGTGCTGGAAAGAATACCAAATTTTTTGATTTTGATTGGAAGTCACAGAAATGGAACCTCGTGGTGGTTTTAGGAGCTATCATCGGAGGCTTTGTTGCACATTTTTTGTTGTCAAACCCAATCAATATCGATTTGAATCCTGAAACAGTTGACAATTTATCACAATTGGGTTTTCAAAATGCTGGCAAATCATTAATGCCGGCAGAACTTTATAGTTGGGACGCGGTGTTTAATATTAAAGGTCTTGCCATATTAATTATAGGAGGATTTTTAGTTGGCTTTGGAACACGTTATGCTGGAGGCTGTACTTCTGGGCATGCCATTACGGGCTTGAGCAGTTTGCAATTACCTTCTTTAATTGCGGTAATTGGCTTCTTTATAGGAGGACTTATAATGATTCATTTAATATTCCCTTTAATTTTTTAAGCTATGAACTATCTAAAATTTTTAATTGTAGGAATTGTATTTGGAATCGTCCTAGTTAAATCGGAAGCCGTGTCTTGGTACCGGATTTATGAGATGTTTCGTTTTGAATCATTTCATATGTATGGCATTATTGGAACTGCGGTTGCAACCGGAATTATCCTTCTTTTAATCACAAACAAATTAAAACTCAAAAATACCGAAGGCTCTTTTATGAATGTGCCTCCAAAAGAAAGTGGATTTACTCGTTACATTTTGGGTGGAACACTTTTTGGATTGGGTTGGGCTTTATCGGGCGCATGCCCAGGGCCGATGTACATCTTAATTGGAACTGGAGTGTTCTCGATATTGATTGCCATAGCAGCAGCGATTTTAGGCACTTATGTTTATGGAATTTTAAAAGATAAATTACCGCATTAAATGGAGGTCATTGAAATTATAGGATATTTTGGAGCATTTGTAGTTGGCCTTGTTTTAGGTCTTTCTGGAGGTGGTGGATCCATCATCACAGTTCCTGTTATGGTCTATCTCATTGGAATCAATCCTATAACGGCTACTGCCTATTCACTATTTGTAGTTGGCAGTACTTCAACAATTGGTGCCTTTCAAAATTTCAAAAAGCAGCTGGTCGATGTTAAAACAGCCATCATTTTTGCTATTCCGGCATTTACGTTTGTTTACTTAACGCGCCGATACTTAGTACCCGCAATCCCCGAAATTGTTTTTACGGTCAATTATTTTGTCTTTACAAAAGATATTTTCATTATGTTGTTTTTTGCAATCATCATGATTATTGCTTCCTTTTCAATGATACGATCTAAAGAAGATGTTCCTGATCTGGCATTTAAAAAGGATATCAACATAATTTTGTTGGTGTTAATCGGAATTGCTGTTGGTCTGCTTACTGGCATCATTGGAGCAGGTGGTGGTTTTCTGATCATTCCTGCGCTTGTTTTATTGGCAAAACTTCCAATGAAAAAAGCGATCGGCACATCCTTATTTATCATCGCGGCAAATTCCTTAATTGGTTTTATTGGCGATTTACAAAACATGGACATTGATTGGCCATTTCTATTTATCTTCACAGGAATCTCTATTGTCGGAATCATCGTTGGTGTTTATGCTTCAAAATTCATCGGTGGCACCAAACTTAAAAGAGGGTTTGGATGGTTTACATTGTTAGTGGCATTTTATATCATTTATAAGGAATTGAATCTATAACTCTGTGACTGAAGTCACACATCGAATTTGAAGATTTCGTATCTTTGATAGAGATTAAAATTCTGCCCCTTAATTCCATTCACTGGAAATGACAAAGCACATTAATAATCTCTCGCTTAAGCGATTAAAATTAAATCTCATTATGAAAGTAGAACAAATTTATACAGGCTGTTTGGCACAAGGTGCTTATTATATTGAATCGGAAGGAGAGGTTGCCATCATCGATCCATTGCGCGAAATTAAATCGTATATCGACAAGGCACATGATGAGAATTCACAAATTAAATATGTCTTTGAAACCCATTTTCATGCCGATTTTGTTTCTGGACATGTTGATTTGGCAAACAAAACTGGTGCCACTATCGTTTATGGACCTGGAGCCGAAACTTCTTATGAGATGCATGCGGCAAAAGATGGAGAGGAGTTTAAACTGGGAAACATTACCATCAAAGCACTTCATACTCCAGGTCATACATTAGAATCAACTACGTATTTATTGATTGATGAAAACGGTAAAAATCATGCTATTTTTTCTGGTGACACCTTGTTTTTGGGTGATGTTGGACGGCCAGATTTAGCCATAAAGTCTGATTTGACCAAAGAGGATTTGGCAGCAATGCTTTATGATTCTCTCCGTACTAAAATCATGACTTTGGCAGATGAAGTTATAGTATATCCTGCACATGGCGCTGGTTCGGCATGTGGTAAGAATTTAAGTAAAGAAACCGTTGGCACTATTGGTGACCAAAAGAAAACCAATTATGCCTTGCGTGCCGATATGACCAAAGAGGAATTCGTCAAGGAAGTGTTGGAAGGGATGCCTCCACCACCCCAGTATTTTGCAAAAAATGCTATGTTGAATAAAACGGGTTATGATACATTTGAAAATGTCCTAAAAACAGGGAATGTTCCTTTAACAGCAGATGAATTTGAAGCGATGGCCAATCATGAAGAAGCATTGGTCCTAGATGTAAGGCCACAGGACGATTTTGTAAAGTCACATATCCCAAACTCCATTTTCATTGGTTTAAATGGACAATTCGCACCATGGGTTGGAGCACTTATCACAGATTTAAAACAACCCATTATCCTTGTAGTTCCTGAGGGCAAAAGTGAAGAGGCTGTGACTCGTTTATCGCGCGTGGGTTATGACAATACGTTGGGATATTTGGATGGTGGCATTAAAACCTGGGAAGCTGCAGGAAAGGACATTGAAACATTAGAATCAATTTCGGCTGAAGTATTTGAAAAACGTGTAACATATCAAAATGTAAATATCCTCGACGTTAGGAAAGACGGTGAATTCAAATCAGCGCACCTCGAAAATGCACAACATTTTGCTTTGGATGATATCAACCAGAACATGAACGAAATTGACAAAAATAAAACCTACCACATTCACTGTGCAGGTGGCTATAGATCGGTCATCGCTGCTTCAATATTAAAAGCACGCGGATTTATTAATTTGGTAGATATTGATGGTGGATTTGCTGCGATTAAAACTACCGATTTACCAATTACCGACTATGTCTGTCCTTCGACTTTAAAAAGCTAAATTCAAAATTATGAAAAAAAACATGGGAAATACCGACAAAATTGTAAGAGTATTGATTGCTGTAATCATTGCGTTACTCTACATTTTTAATGTGATTGGAGGCACTGCGGCTTATATATTAATGGCTGTAGCGATTGTTTTGCTAATTACAAGTTTTATTAATTTTTGCCCGTTATACACTCTACTCGGTGTGAATACCTGTGAAGTGAAGAAATAATTTAAAGAATTTCAGCACTTAAACCTGCTTCCAATAACATGGAACAACGTGGCTCCAATTCGTCATAAGATCCCGTCTTAACGGTACATCTTCCTTTATAGTGCACCAAAATTGAACATTGCTCCGCTTGTTCGGGTGTATGGTCACAAGCATAGATAAGTGTATCAATGACATAGTCAAAGGTATTGACATCGTCATTGTACAAAACAATCTCGTTGAGATTTTGTTCCAAGGTATCAAATAGTAGGTCTTCTTGAATTTTCTCTTTTGTACTCATTTTTTAAGTCTTCAGTGGGCAGTTAGCCGTTTCCATTTAGGTTTTGGTTCTAGCCTATTGCCTATAGCTAATTTACAAATTTTAGGGCAACCCAGTTATTTTTTTCTAAACTTTCAACGATAGTCAGGCCATGTTTATTGCATTCTTCCTCAATACTAGGGATGTCATCACTATAAAATCCGCTTAAAAAAAGAAGTCCTGTTGGATTGAGGCATTTTATATATAGCGTCAAATCATTCAATAAAATATTTCGGTTTATGTTCGCTATGATAATGTCGTATTTCTGGTCAATTAAAACACTTGCATCTCCTTCAATCACAGTAATTTGATTACAGTTATTGCGCTCAACGTTCTCCAAACTATTGAGATAACACCAATTGTCATAATCAATGGCGTCGATGGGTTTTGCACCTTTCATTTCTGCAAGAATTGCCAAAACTCCTGTGCCACAACCCATATCCAAAACCGATTTATCTTTAAAGTCATTTTTTAGAATGTGCTGAATCATCATGTGGGTCGTTTCATGATGACCTGTACCAAAACTCATTTTTGGCTCTATGATGATGTCATATTCTGTATTGGGTTTCTCATGAAAGGGCGCTCGAACGGAACAAACATCATCCACAATAATTGGATTGAAGTTCTTTTCCCATTCAATATTCCAATTGGTTGGAGCTATTTCTTCAAATGTGTAGGTAATTTCAAATTCATCGGAATTTATTATCTGAATATCATCAAGAATAGTTTCGTTCCACTGATCTTTCTGAATATAGGCTGACACACCTTCTTCCGTTTCAACAAAACTTTCAAATCCTGCGTAACCTAGTTCAGCAATCAGAATTTCTGTTACAGGTTGCAGCGGATGAACCTTAAATTCGTAACCTATATAAACTTCTGCCATCTATTTTTTCTGCAAATTTACCAATCCTTAATTTAGATCGCTATTTTTTAAACAGTAAAGGCCAATTTAATGATTCAGGATGTATTTCGTAATATTTCTAAAAAATAATACTTTAAGTCATCTAAATTATATGCGTTTTGCAGAATATATGTTTTTTAATTTATTCAAAAGATTATATTTGATGCTAAATCGCGACATTGAAACCATTTGTCAAAGTAATTATTAGCATCCTTACTATTTGCTTGGTAGGGCTTTTTGCATTAATTTTTTATAAATATGCCCAAAGACCAGATTACAAGTCTAATGAAAAAACGGTTCATATAGTTCAACACAGTGAATCATTCACACTAATAAGAAACGGGCAGCCTTTTGAAATAAAAGGTGCGGCTGGCAAATCTAATATTAAAACACTTTCAGAAATTGGAGGAAACACATTAAGAGTTTATGATACAACAAACTTAAAACACGTTTTGAACGAAGCCCAAGCCTTCAATATTGCGGTTATTATAGACATACCTCTTCCCCGATACGATAAAGACCATTTTAATTATTCGGATAAAAACTACCAAAAAGAACTCAAACTAAGTGTTAACAACCTAGTTAATACTCATAAATATCATCCAGCATTATTAATGTGGAATTTAGGCAATGAGGTAGAGTTTCCATTTTCAGTTTTCGGTAATGAATTTACACACACTTATAATGATCTTGTAAATCTAATTCATGAATTAGACCCTAATCATCCAATAAGTACATCCATCACCGGAAGAAGGTTAAATATTATTTCTCTTTTTTTAAATGCTCCTAAACTAGACTTATACGGATTTAATACTTTTGGAGCACTATATGAGCTAGAAGACAGATTGAAAACTTTGGGTCCGATAAAAGGCAAGTTTCCTTTCTACCTTAGCGAATGGGGCAGCAACGGCCCTTGGGAAAACGGAAGTACAAGTTGGGGCGTTCCCTTTGAACCCTTTAGCTCTGAAAAGGCCAAACAAATAGAACGGAATTACGCATTTGTAAAAAGTTACAATGAAAAAAATAGCGTGGGTTCTTTAATTTTTTATTGGGGAAATAAGCAAGAATCTACACATACCTGGTTTAATTTATTTGACGAGGATGGACTCAAATCTCATCAAATTGAAACCTTGCATAACTTGTGGGATTCGAATTCATTTAACCAAAAACTATTCAACATAAAGTCAATTACAATCAATAATACATCAATTGCAGATAGCTTAATATTCAATGCGAGCCGTATTGTTAAGGCTCGGATAAATTTTAATGATGAAAAAGATAGCTTAATATACAATAAGCTAACTTTTAAATGGGAGTTGTACCCTGAATCCTGGCAATACCAATTTTGGGATGTTCAAAAGAAGCCAAACAAAATTGACCATTTTATTGTTGAAGATTCAAGTGATAAAATTATTTTTAAAATACCGGAAAAAGAAGGACCTTACAGACTCTTTGTAACCATT
Organism: Aquaticitalea sp.; assembly: GCA_041748695.1. Classification (GTDB taxonomy): domain Bacteria; phylum Bacteroidota; class Bacteroidia; order Flavobacteriales; family Flavobacteriaceae; genus JBPOFM01. The sequence continues at coordinate 14,200 of JBGTCT010000018.1, forward strand.
TATGATACTGATAATTATTTTGCTACTGCAAATTTACCCTTTTACGTATTAGAAAAACCGTGAGTTATACTGTTCCCATAATAGCACCTACCAAAAAAGAAATTTTAGTTATTAGGATTCTAATAATCTTTGGTATTATTAGTTTTACCAATTTTTTCTATTGGTTTTTTGATACAGATTTAATCGACAATAAATGGTTATACGGGCTGCTTCTGATCTCCATCTCCTTTGATAGTTTAAGAGTACTTTATATCTGGTACCATTACTGGGCCATGAGCATTCCGGAAGTTCCAAAGTTGAAAAGTAAGCCAACGGTTGACGTGCTAACAACCTATTTTCCAGGCGAGCCATATGACATGGTTACCAAAACCTTACTGGCTATTAAAAATTTAAACTACCCTAATACGGCCTATTTGTGCGATGAAGCCAACGACCCATACCTCAAAGACTTTTGTTTAAAACATGACATTAAACATATAACGCGCAACAATCGTATTGATGCCAAAGCTGGTAATATCAACAATGCCCTGAAATTGGCTTCCGGTGAAGTTTGTGTTATTTTAGATCCAGATCATATTCCTACAGAAGATTTTCTTGATGTAGTAATACCTTATTTTGAAGATGAATCTATAGGTTTTGTGCAAACAGTTCAGTCGTATTATAATTATAAAACTTCACTTGTCGCTCGAGGTGCAGCCGAACAAACCTACCAATTTTACGGCCCCGTTATGATGACTATGAATACCTACGGCACCGTAAACGCCATAGGGGCCAATTGTGTGTTTAGAAGAAAAGCACTGGATAGTATTGGCGGGCATGCTGCTGGTCTGTCTGAAGATTTACATACAGCCATGCAACTTCATGCCAAAAAATGGAAATCGGTTTATGTGCCTCAAGTACTCACTGCAGGTTTGGCTCCTGATACTTTAGGAGCATATTACAAACAACAGCTTAAATGGTCTAGAGGAACTTTTGAATTATTATTTACTGTATATCCTAAACTTTTCAAACACTTTACAACCCGCCAAAAAATTCATTATGGCATCATACCCTTACACTATTTATCTGGGTTTATTATTTTGATAAATTTATTAATTCCTATTATTTCGCTATTATTTGCCACCACTCCTTGGAAAGGTAATATTGTGAATTTAACCTTCATTTTTTTACCTGTAATTTTAAGCCTCCTCACAATACGCATATATACCCAAAAATGGGTGATGCAAAAAAGTGAATCTGGCATTCACCTAATGGGTGGCATTTTATTTATTACCACTTGGTGGTTTTTCATAGTGGGTTGCATCTATACCTTTCTAAGAAAAAAAATACCTTATCTACCTACCCCGAAAGATGGATTGGATAAAGCGAGTTTAAAATTGCTATTTCCTAATTTGTTAATGACAGGGCTTTCTATATTTGCGGTTATTTATGGTCTCTACAAAGACTTTACACCGTTTTCAATAATAATGTCTGGCTTTGCTTTGTTAAATGTCTATTTGCTACTCTACACGCTTTGGTTTCACAATGAAAAGATTATCAAACAAAAGTTCCCCGAAACCGATTTAAAGAGCATCCGAAAACTTCTAGCACCTATAAAACACCAGCTGTATGAATTTTGGAGAGGATTTGCCATCAATATATTGGTCATTTTTATTGCAGTTTTTGCCATTTGGCAATACAAAATAGTTAGAAGTAGATTTGAAGCTTTAAGTACCGCATCTTATAGACTTCATGCGTTAAAGAATTTCGGTATATTTTATCCTTCTGAAGACAATGGCATAACAAATATTGAGAATGTAAGAGAATTAGAAAACCAATTTTTTACCAAGTTTAATATCATTTCTCTTTATGTACCGTGGATAGACATAGAAAATTCAAACTATCCAAAAACGGAGATGAAAGCTATATACCAACGTCATGATGTTGCCATGATTACTTGGGAGCCATGGATTCCCGAATCCATTGATAACCCAGAAAATTTACATGTTTTTGAGTTGATATCTTCAGGAACTTTTGACGCGTATATTTCAAATATGGCTTTAGAACTCAAAAATCTTAAAGAGCCAGTTTTATTGAGATTTGCGCACGAATTTGACAATCCATTCTATCCCTGGTTCGTAAATGATACTGAAGGATTTCAAAAATTTAGAATTGCATGGCAATACATTCATAAAATTTTTCAACAAGAAGAAGCTTACAATGTACAATGGATATGGAATCCATGGAAATCAGAAAATGTAAAGGTATCTTTTCCTGGAACCAATTTTGTAGACCAGATTGGATTGAATGTTTTAAATTACGCCCAACTCAATCAACAAAAACAAGATGTCTCTTTTTCAGACTTATATCAACCTTTCAAAAAAGAATTATCTAAATTACCTGCTTTGCCTGTCATTATCGCTGAATTAGGAAGTTTAGGAAAAACAAATAAAGAGCGCTTAGACTGGAACAAGGAAGCTTTTAACAGCATCGCACAATACCCCGAAATTGAGTCGGTAGTCTTATTTTACAGTGATTTAGACAAGAATTTGCCTTCATTTGCAAACAATCAAACTACCCAAACTTTAGATTGGACTTTTAAATTGGAACCGCTAAAAACTCAAGCAAATCTTCAAAATAATAAACAAAATATTACCACTTCTAAGTTAAGCGTACAAAGGGCTTCAATCAATCATAAAAAATTGATGGGAGTAAACTATAAAAAAGGGAAAAATTGGAATCAAAGCTTTTATACATTAAATAGAAAAACCCTAATTAAAGATTTCGATGCTATGAAAAAAATTGGCATCAATACAATTCGTTTTTCTGATAATAAAGCTTACAATTACAATGTTTTAAAGCTATCAAAAGAAGCAGACTTGCAATTGTCTTTCGGCTTTGAAATTCCAAACAATATCAATTGGATTGAAGACGACAATAAAAAGCAAAATCTCAGCAATTATATTTTAAACAAAATAAAAAAATTGCAAAACCAACCGCACATAGTTAGTTGGAATTTAGAAGGCGATAATCTAGCTCAACTAAACTATCAATACAGTAGATTAGAAGTCACAAAACAACAATACGCCTATTTAAATTGGCTTGAAAATTTATTAAAAAATATAAAATCAATTGATAAAGTAAAACCAATTATTATAGATATTGATGTATCAGGTCAATTTCACAATCATTTGGAATTGATTTTAAGCCAAATTTCAAATATTGATATTGTTGGTTTAATTGTGGTTGATGACAGCTATTTAGAAGATGCACTTAAACGAATAAATAATCAAGAAATCAAATATCAAATCTCTCAAATTAACACCTCATCCTTGGCTCTTCATAAAACCCACGACCTAAATACTCCGTTCTTTCTTACCACCTGGCAGGATAATTGGGAGTTTAACAAAATCACTTTTGATGGATTATTAGATTTCAATGGTAAGCCTAAAACAGATTATTTTGAGTTGAAACGTATCACCAAGCAGGATACTACAACAGCAGTCTTACCGGAAATTAAGATATTAAAGCCTGCAAAACTACTGTTTTCTGATGAACAGTATACCTACAGAGCCATGATATTAACCGAAAATTTAAAATGGGTTTATGGTGAAACTCTTGATGACTTATCATTTGAATGGTCATTAATAAAATGCAACGAAGCAGGTGATTATTTAAGCATCAAAAAACTTAATAATAGCCCAAACTTAAAACTTATAGTTCCAGAAGAATGGAACTATTATCTATTGAAACTGCAGATTAGCAACCATGAAATGACTCGTTATATCATCACATCTTTAAATACACCTTTAAATCAGCCGAACTAATAACCTAGGATTTAAAATGCATTCACGATTGCAAAAAAATCGTCTGCATTTAAAGCGGCTCCTCCTATCAGTCCGCCATCGACGTCTGGTTTTGAAAAAATTTCCTCTGCATTGCTTGGTTTTACACTGCCTCCATATATAATTGAGACACTGTCAGAAACCTCTTTGCCGTATTTGTCTGAAAGGGTTTTTCGGATAAAAGCATGCATATCCTGTGCCTGTTCTGGGCTTGCTGTTTCTCCGGTGCCAATCGCCCAAACAGGTTCGTACGCCAATACTATACTTTCAAATGCGGATGCTTGCAAATGGAACAAGGCATTCTTGATTTGACCTTCTACAACAGATTCATGATTTTCGGATTTTCGATCTTTCAATTCCTCTCCAAAACAAAATATTACCCTTAATTCATTTTTCAAAGCGGAATCGACTTTTTTAGCCAGGATCTCATCGGTTTCATGAAAATAGGCACGACGCTCGCTATGTCCTAAAATGACGGTTTTTATTCCGATACTTTTTAACATACTTGCACTTACTTCGCCCGTATAGGCACCAGATTCGGCAAAATGCATATTCTGTGCAATAACCTCTATTGAGTGATCTTTTAAGGTGTTGTACGCTTGCCATAAATTTGTATATGAAGGGGCAATCATGACCTCAACATCAGAAGTTGTTTGTTGCATTTTGAGTTCGGTGATCAATGTTTCAGTCTGTGCCAAATCATTATTCATTTTCCAGTTTCCTGCGACTATTTTAGCTCTCATAATCCTATCTTAACCTTCCCAAAGTGAAGGATTTTTTTATTTATAGTTAATATTTTTTATTTTGTTTAATCTCAAACTGTTGAATGTGACTGAAAACTGCAACTCTTTACTGCAGACGAACTTTCGGATCTAACCAAACATAGATGATATCTACAAAAATATTGATAATTATGAAGACCATGGCAATAATTAACACTGCGCCCATAATTACTGGCAAATCCAAGGTATTTAATGCGTTGACAATTTCCTTTCCCAAACCATTCCAACCAAAAATATATTCAACAAATACTGCGCCTGCCAACATGGACGCAAACCATCCTGAAATAGCTGTAACTACTGGATTTAATGCATTTTTAACCGCGTGCCTTTTAACGATTTGAAATTCGCTCAAACCCTTTGCCCTCGCTGTCCGGATATAATCCTGATTAAAAACTTCCAATAATGAATTGCGCATTAACTGAATCACCACTGCCAACGGACGAATTCCCAAAACGATGGCGGGCAGGATCAAATTTTTCCATTGAATGTGCATAGCTTCGCCATAATCATCCATTTCATAGAGGCTTCCTGTCATCTCCAGTTGTGTGTATTCATGTAATACATAACCAAAAAACCACGCAAATAGAATTGCACTAAAAAAAGAAGGTACACTCATCCCAATGGTACTCACTACTTGTATGAGTTTATCTAGCCAATGATCTTTAAACAAGGCTGAAACTATTCCCAAACAAATACCAACACATATAGCGATACAAATTGCTGACACCGCCAAAATAATGGTGTTTGGTAAGGTCTCACCAATAACTTGTGAAACTTTTTTGCCCTGTTTGGTAAAAGATTCCCGTAAATAGGGGAATTTTAAAACGGTGGTAGTGTTTCCAACAGTTAATAATTGTACGGCTGAATACTTTCCGTTTCTCAAATAGGTATAATCCGCAGTATTTGATGAATGAAATGAGATGGGTGATAAATCATTTAAATAATATAGATATTGAGTACTGATGGGTTTGTCAAAACCATATTTTTGCTTTACGACGGCCAATTGTGCACTATCTTCATTTTGCCCCAGCATCATTTGTGCGGGATCGCCAGGCAACACATTGAATAAGAAAAAAATCACCGTGACCACTCCAAATAATGTGAGTATCGCATAAAATATTTTATTTAAAAGATAGCTTATCAGATTGTTTGTTTTCTCACATTGGGCAAAAGCACAAGCGAATGATTATTAAATTTCTTTATGATTATTTAGGTTTTAAAGCGCCACTGAAAACAGTGACTGTATACTTCGATTAAAAACTAAAGTTTTAAATCATCAATATCGTTCCAATGCACTTTCTGCTTAACGGTTCCTTTGTTGAGAATTACAATTCCCGGATTGGCACGAACGATGGTTTTCAGCACTTTTTCGTCACATAGATAAAATTCAAAATTGAGATTATAGTCGGTTTTCAATTGCGCTTTCGCGTCCGACCCTGATGAGGTCAAGCCAATGACTTTGTATCCTTTCTTAAGGGCCGCATCAGACAAAGCTTTCAACTTTTCGGTTCCAGCCCATTCTGCACTCCGAATATTATACATCACAATCATCAACAATTTTGGTTCTTCAAGAAATTGCCCTGTTAAATCTTCATCATCACTTTCTATTGAAAAATCTTGAATTGGCGGCACAAAGCCTTCTTCTATGGTTTTATACTCGACAGATACATACTCTCCCTCAACTGTTGGGTAGCTTCCGTTGGTTGTAAAGATTTTTTCTTCACCATTCACGTTGAATTTCCAATTGTATTCGATGACTGGTTTTTGAGCATCTTCAGGTATGCTCATTTGCTCCTGTATATTGTTTCCAATTTTATAGGCCCTAAAATCGACCACTGGTAAATGCATCAACACATGATAGCCAAACCAAAGACAAAAAACAAAACTAAATAATGCGACCAGAGTTACCACGAATTTGCCGAATAGTGGTTTGATATGTCTCATTCCAAAAAACAGGATCAGTACGAGCACCAGAAGAATAATGTCCTTAGTGAAACTTTCCCACGGCGTCAACTTTAAAGCATCTCCAAAACATCCGCAATCTTTCACTTTATCAAAGTAAGCTGAATAAAATGTTAAAAATGTAAAGAACACGATCATCAACAACAAGCTCCAAATAGTAAATTTTGGTTTATAGCCAATCAGCAGAAAGACTCCCAACACCACTTCAAACACCACCACAAAAACGGATATTCCCAATGCGTAAGGCTCCAAAAACGGGATATTTAAAACATCAGCTCCAAAATATTCCTGTAGCTTGTATGAAAAACCAAGCGGATCATTCAGTTTAATCAACCCAGAAATAATGAATAAAACGCCTACAAAAAATCGACTGATATGGACTATTATCTTCATGTTTTTTACTTTTCGTTTAAATGGATCATTGCAAATACCGCATAATTAATCATGTCTTGATAATTAGCATCAATACCTTCACTTACAATGGTTTTTCCTTGGTTGTCTTCTATTTGCTTCACTCGAAGTAATTTTTGCAAAATCAAATCGGTCAGTGAACTTACTCGCATATCACGCCACGCTTCGCCATAGTCGTGATTTTTATCCATCATCAATTCTTTGGTGAGCGCTACTTTTTCGTCATACAATTTGGTAGCTTCTTCAACCTTGAGATCAGGCTGCTCCACTACTCCTTTTTCGAGTTGGATGAGTGCCATGATGCTATAATTAATGATGCCGATAAATTCACTTGCCTCATCCTCATCCACTTTGCGAACATTGTTTTGCTGTAAACTTCTAATGCGTTGTGCTTTTATAAAGATCTGATCGGTTAAGGAAGGCAACCGTAAAATGCGCCAAGCACTCCCATAATCTGACATTTTTTTTACAAAAAGGCTTCTACAAATGGCAATAACGCCATCGTATTGTTTTGAAGTATTTGGCATCTAAAAAATTTATTTTGCGTAAATTTCGCATAAAATTGTTTAAAGTTCAAAGTTTCGTGTTTAAAGTTTCCCTATTCGTGATATAATATTATGACTATTAACTGCAAAGGACAACTTATTGACCTCTCCACCCCAAAAGTAATGGGTATTCTCAACCTAACTCCCGACTCATTTTATGATGGTGGAAAATTTAAAGATGCACCTTCTGTCCTGAAACAAGTTCAAAGAATGTTGCAAGAAGGCGCCACTTTTATTGATGTTGGGGGTTACAGTTCACGACCAAACGCTGTAAATATTAGCGAATCAGAAGAACTGGATCGTATTGTTTCTATTGTTGAATTATTGCTGAAGGAATTTCCAGAAGCGTTGCTTTCTATTGACACGTTTAGAAGTGCCGTTGCAAAACACTGCATTGAAGCTGGAGCCTGTATGGTTAATGATATATCGGCTGGAAAATTAGATAATAAGATGATGGAGACTGTCGCTAGTTTGAATGTGCCTTATATCATGATGCACATCAGAGGAACACCACAAACCATGCAGCAACTCAACCAATACGATAATTTAATCAAAGAAATCGCATTCTATTTTTCTGAACGCATTGCGGCTGCAAGAGCTTTGGGTATCGTCGATTTGATTGTTGACCCAGGTTTTGGGTTTGCAAAAAACCAATCACAGAATTATGAAATCTTGAATCATCTAGAGCTATTTAAAATACTGAAATTACCTATTTTGGTTGGACTTTCGAGAAAATCAATGGTGTATAAACCTTTAAATGCATCAGCTGATGAGGCCCTTAATGGCACTTCAATTTTAAACACCATTGCCTTGCAAAAAGGTGCTTCTATATTGAGGGTTCATGATGTAAAAGAAGCACTTGAATGCATTAAATTGACATCACAATTAACTTTAGCTTAATGAGTTTTGCACAAAAGCATATTATTATGAAGTACCTTTTTATTAGTGTTTTATTTTTATGTCTCTCCTGCGGAAAGGAAAAATCCGTTCAGTTGCCAGAAATCATCCACTCCAATATTCACACCATCGAGGATGTATCAGCAGCTTATATTTTTTACAATGAAAACGAAGCACAACGTGCTGAACTCAACCGAAAAAACCTCATCATTTCCACCAATTGGTTGGTAAATGTGGACAAACGCTTAACTCTAAAAGAAGTAATTCCGTTGGTCCAAACACTGCAGGACAAAAAACGAAATGCCCAAATGCATAAAAATGAGGCGGCAAAAAACTATTATTCGTGTAACGATAACTCCATTAAAAATTTAGGTTTTATTGACTTCACCGAAACAATTTATCACAATGATATTGATAAGAACATTATTGAAAGTCCAAATCTATACAACTTACCACCTCTGGATCAGACCAATCATATTTTGAGCATCCTTTTTAAAGCAAATGATTCAATCAGCATCAATACGTCCCACACGACAAAATCAGAATTTGTAAATCGACTGAAATATATGGATTCGATTCAAAATAAAATTGTGGGTCTAGTGTATTTAAAATTCCATGAAAGCCTGACTTTTCAGCAATATATTACCTACAAATCAATTCTATCTGAGGTGAAATTACAGAATGCCACAATCTCGAATGATGAGTACATTTTTAACTAAACAAAGTATAATCTGGAACAAAAATCCCTATTTTTCGCTTGAATCAAAAACTCAAGATGAGTTCTAACTATATTTTGTTAAATTTACACAAACCACTCAACCTTGGATAAGCTTAAATTTTGGGATTTCGGCGTCATCGATTTTATTGATGTTTTTCTGGTAGCCATTCTTTTATATTACATCTATAAACTTGTGAAAGGAACCGTTGCCATTAATATATTTATTGGCATCATCATCATATATGTCATTTGGAAACTTACCGATGTGTTGAACATGTTTATGCTTCACAACATTTTTGATGGTTTTATGAAGGTCGGAATTATTGCCCTGATTGTTGTATTTCAGCCAGAAATCCGGAAGTTTTTATTGATGGTAGGGTCTACAAATTTAGGTGGTCAGAGAAAATTTTTCAGTAATATGAAATTCCTAAAAACCGAAAATAATACCGAAACTGATATTGCTGCCATCGTTTCTGCTTGTGAAAATATGAGTGAATCTAAAACCGGTGCCTTAATTGTACTAGAACGCAACAACAACCTCGATTTCTTAAAAGTTACTGGCGACGAAATGACCATTACCGTCACGCAGCCCATCATAGAGAGTATTTTTTTTAAAAACAGTCCCTTGCACGATGGCGCAATACTTATAGCCAACAATACGGTAAAAGCCACTCGTGTTGTTCTTCCTGTAAACAACGACAAAAACATTCCTCAACGCTTCGGATTGCGGCATAGGGCAGCCATAGGTATTTCAGAGAAAACAGATGCTATTGCGTTGGTTGTGAGCGAAGAAACAGGCCAAATATCATTTGTAATGAATGGGGAATTTATTATGTTTGAAGACACAGAACAACTATTAGAACTCATTGCGAAAAATTTGGCATAATATGATTTGCAAAAATTGCCAGGCAGAACTAACAGAAATCAGTGATTACTGTTATTCTTGCGGCGGAAAAGTGATAAAAAATAGGTTGACTTTAAAAAACCTGTTCAATTATTTTGTGGAAACATTTTTTAATTACGACAATAAGTTTCTACAAACCATAATTAACTTGATTGTCTATCCAAAAGATGTCGTTGATACTTATGTCCATGGCACGCGAAAAAGGTATATTGAACCTTTGGCTTTCTTTGCTATTTCGTTGACACTTTCTGGGGTTTACATTTTTGTAGTAAGAAAAGTTTTTCCTGAATTATTTGAGTTTAGTGAGCTTTACACAAATGATGCACAAAAAGAATTCGCCAATAAAATTACTGATTTTACCACAGAATATATCTCCCTTTTAAACTTTGCCATCATTCCGGCATTGGCATTGATTTCAAGAATTGTTTTTTACAATAACCGCTATAATTATACAGAGCATTTGGTTGTCAATTTTTATACAATGTCTTTGTTTTCAATGTTTTCTGTGGTTGTTACTTTACTTATAGCTGCCTTTATTCCGACATCGCTTCTGACAATAAGTGGTCTGTTGTATATTGTCTTCTTTATTTACTACTGTTATTTAATGAAACAATTATTTGAATTGAGTTTCAAACAGTTATTGGTGAAGATATTTATTTTTATTCCGTTATTCTTGTTTTTCTATTTTGGATTTTCAATACTCTTGGTTATAATTGCTCTTGTTACTGGAAACATTAATCTACAAGATTTTGCTCCACCTTCATAAACTGAACCTCATATAAGTTGCGGTAATATCCATCCTTTTTCTTCAACAATTCTTTGTGCGTGCCTCGTTCGACAATATGACCAGAATCCATGACGATGATACTATCCGCCTTTTTAATGGTGGCCAAACGGTGAGCAATGACAATGGATGTTCGTCCCTTTGTGATTTTATCGGTTGCATCCTGAATCAATTGTTCGGAATACGAATCAACAGAAGAAGTGGCTTCATCCAATATTAAAATACTCGGATTGGTTACATAGGCTCTCAAAAAGGAAATCAGTTGTCGCTGACCTGAAGACAACATGGCACCACGTTCTTTTACATTATAATTATAACCATTAGGCAAACTCATGATAAATTCATGAATGCCAATATCTTTTGCTGCTTGAAAAACTTCTTCATCAGTAATATCCTTATTGTTGAGCGTGATATTATTCAAGATGGTATCGGCAAATAGAAATACATCCTGCAATACAACGGCAATTTGTGCCCGTAACGATTTCAACCCAATGTCTTTTATATTGATAGTATCAATTTTAATGGCACCCTTTTGAATGTCATAAAATCGATTCAACAAATTGATAATTGTGGATTTTCCTGCTCCTGTTGCTCCAACAATGGCAATAGTCTGACCCGAATAAACCTCAAACGAAATACCTTTTAATACCTCTTCATCAGGAATATAGGAAAAATGGACGTTTTCAAACGTGATATCGCCTTTAAATTGCGGTGCTTCTATGGATCCAATGTCATCGATGTGCGAATTGGTGTCCAAAACATCAAACACTCTGTTGGCAGCGACCATTCCCATTTGAAGTGTGTTGAATTTGTTGGCAATTTGGTTCAAAGGTCTAAACAGCATCGGAATCATCATGATAAAAGCTGTGAGCTCTCCCAAGGACGCAGTGTTGTCCAATACGACATTCAATCCACCATACCAAACCACAAGACCCAATGTGATTGAGGATAAAAATTCGGCAATTGGGAAGAAAATGGAATTATACCAAACCGTCTTTAGCCAGCCTTTTTTATGGCGTTCGTTGATCTCCATAAATTTTTTATACTCTGTTTCCTCACGCGTAAACAACTGAAGGATTTTCATTCCTGTGACCCGCTCCTGAACAAACGAATTGAGATTGGAAACTTCATTTCGAACATCTTCAAAAGCCATTTTCATATACTTCTGAAAAATATTGGTAGCATAAATAATCACTGGCATGGTAATGAAAACAATCAATGCCAATTTCCAGTTCATGTATGCCATCATACCACCAATGGCTACCATTTTGAGCAAATCACTAAAAATCATGAACAAGCCATCGCCAAAAACATCGGCTATACGTTCCATGTCCGTAACCGTTCGAGTAACCAAAACCCCAACTGAAGAATTATCGAAATACTTCATCTTAAAGGACATGATATGCTTGAACAATTTGATTCGAATATCCTTCACAACCGTTTGTCCCAACCAAGTCGCATAGTAAATGAAAAAGAGGTTGCAAACCACTTCCAGTATGAGCAAGACAACCATTAGGATAATGAAGTACATAAAACCGTCGTACTCTTTAAGCGCTATTTTAGTGTCAATTGCAACCTGTAAAACCTTTGGGCGTAACACTCCAAAAATAGCCAAGCCAAGCACAAAAGCCAATGTCCCATAAAACACCAGTTTGTATGGCCGAATATGTTGCATCAATCGTCTAAACAACGATACATCATAGATATTTTTAATCTTTTTTACCATCAGTCATTCAGTTTTATCTTTTCAGGGTATACAATTTTTGTTAAATATAAACCATTGGGAGGCACAGAAAATCCGGCTTCGCTCCTATCTTGAGAGTTAATTATGTCGTGCAATGTTTCAACTTTTGTTTTGCCCATTCCTATATTGATCATTGTGCCAACTATTGCCCTGACCATGTTTCTTAAAAACCGATCTGCCGTAATGATAAAGATCAATTCATCATTTTCCTGTTTCCAATAGGCTTCTTTAATATCGCAATGATAGGTTTTTACCTCCGTATTGCTTTTAGAAAAGCATTGAAAATTCTTATACTGTAATAAAATTTTACACGCCTCGTTCATCTTCTGCATGTCCAAAGGAAAAAAAACGTGGTAGGCAAAATCACTTGTAAAAACATTTTTTGTGATGGCAATTCTATAATTATACGTTCGGCTCAAAGCATTGAAGCGCGCATGTGCTTTGTCCTGCACTTTAAATATCTGAAAAACTACAATATCCCTTGGTAAAAAACAATTCAATTTGAAAATTATTACCTCACTGTCAAAATCTGTGTCTACATCAAAATGTGCAAACATTTGTGAGGCATGAACGCCAGCATCTGTTCGTCCAGCGCCCATGATACTGATTTTTGTACGCAACAATTTAGACAATGCTTCCTCCAAAACCTGCTGCACCGAAATGCCATTGGGCTGATTTTGCCAACCGTGATATGCCTTTCCGTTATATGACAATTCGATAAAATATCTCAATTTGAGTTTGCTATATGTGTTATTGTTCTAATTGAATCAGGACCGCTTCGCTGTTAGAATAAAGAATAAAGACTTGATTGGAATTAATAATTTATTCGCCCTGAAATTTTAAAGAATTACTTTATTTTTACAAAAAGCAAAGATAGTATTTGTGATTGATGAATTGCGAATTACGAATTATGATTTTTGGATTACCTATTTTGAACAATAAACTTGAAACAAATTAATTGAAAAAAATTCTTCTACTCTCTGATACACACAGCTATTTTGATGACGATATCTTAAAGTATGTAAAACAAGCAGATGAAGTTTGGCATGCTGGCGATATTGGAAATTTACAAGTGTCCGATACCATTAAAAGATTAAAACCTTTAAGAGCTGTTTATGGCAATATTGATGATACCAATGCAAGGCTTGAGTTTCCAGAATTCAATAGATTTATGTGTGAAGACGTTGATGTACTTATTACGCATATTGGTGGTTATCCCGGAAAGTACAATGCGAATATTAGAGATATACTTTATGAAAATCCTCCACGAATCTTCATTTGTGGGCATTCACACATACTCAAAGTAATGCCAGACAAAAAATTAAATCTCATCCACATGAATCCGGGAGCAATTGGCAAGCATGGTTTTCAGCAGGTTAGGACGATGCTGCGATTTACTATTGATGGCAATAAAATTGAGAATTTAGAGGTTATTGAGTTCCCATCCTAAATTCTTCCTAGAGGGAAGGACTAAATATTCAGATTTATCTAAAATTTGTGATCTTAAATATTCTCAAAAGTCGGAACGATCTTGGTTCTTTATCGCAAAGTTATAATCTGGAACGAATTGTCTCCCTCCTTTGGAGGGATTAAGGGAGGCCAATAAAAAAGCCCAAGATCTCCACCTTGGGCTTACGCACTAACAATATTAAGTTAAGAGGATTTATCGTAATCGATCCACAGATTTTACGAGATCTTCATCCTTTTTTATGGCCTTGTTGGCCAAAACCAACAACACGATAGATAAAGCAGGAAGAATAATCCCAATACCTTTCTCCGAAACATCAGCTTCTCCAGATATGTTTAGGGATTGATAAACAAATAATCCTAATAAAATAAAATTTAATATGATGTTCAATCTGTTCAACACAAATTGAGACTTTCTATTTTTATAACCAAATATTGAAATCAAAGATAAGGAGGCCGAACCCAAAAACAAAGCCAAATAATACATATTATCTTTTGCAAACACGAAATCATCTGTGCTTGTGGTCCATAAGTGAAACACAAATATAAGACCGCCTGAACTTATGGCGGCCAATAACAAATACACTGTTTGTATGCGTTGTAACATCTATTTTTTCAAATTTATGGGCAAAATTAACAGTTTCTTTTTAAATGTTATGTCAAATTTTAAAATAAAATTGTATTATTGCATAGATAAATTGTACATCAGTCCGTTACAATCCATCAAATCTTCAATTTTTTTCTTGGTTTTACCCTCATCTTTCAGTTTTATTTGAAAAGTTCAGAAAAGGCCAATTTCAGTTTAAAATAATTATTCGATTAACATACATGTTAGAAATTTCGCAATTAAAAGAAAAAAAGCTTTCCGACTTACAGGATATAGCTCAAAAATTAAATGTACCCAAATACCGTGCATTAAAAAAACTTGAACTCGTTTACAAAATATTGGACGTACAGGCAGCAAATCCAGAAGTAGTTAAAAAGGAAGTTTTAAAAGACGATGTTCCTGCCAAGGAAGCAGCTACCTCCTCTAAACCCAATCCACGCCCGAAGCAAAAAAGAGAGCGTATCTCAAAACCTGCTCCGCAACAAAAAGAACAGCAACAAATGGAATTTAAAGATTCTAAAAACGATAGCGTCGAAGAGAAGAAACCTGATAGTGCTGTAGAAAAGCCGTCAGAACCCGTTGCAAATACTCAATCTTCAGATGCTCAACCGCGAAAAAATGAGCCTAGGCCTCAACACAAGCCAAAAGAGAAACAACAGAATAAACCAAATCCGCGACCAAAAGAAAATACCAACAAGCCAAATCCACTATCAAAAGAAAAAGATGGTAATGTGCATACAGGACTTGATGGCAGTCATGGAAGTAATGGTAATAAAGACACCAGGAATCGTTATAGAGAACCCGATTTTGAGTTCGATGCCATTATACAAAGTGAAGGTGTCTTAGATATCATGCAAGATGGCTATGGCTTTTTGCGTTCCTCTGATTATAATTACCTCTCTTCCCCTGATGATATTTATGTGTCGCAATCTCAAATACGCCTTTTTGGTTTAAAAACTGGAGATACGGTTCTAGGACATGTAAGACCACCAAAAGAAGGTGAGAAATATTTCCCATTAATAAAGGTCAGTAAAATTAATGGCCAAAGTCCTGATGTCGTTAGAGACCGTGTGTCTTTTGAACATCTAACGCCATTATTTCCCCAGGAAAAATTTATTCTTGCCGAAAAGCAAAGCACAATTTCTACACGAATTATGGATTTGTTCTCTCCAATAGGAAAAGGACAACGTGGTATGATTGTATCACAGCCAAAAACCGGTAAAACTATGCTTTTAAAGGATGTCGCCAATGCTATTGCAGCCAACCATCCAGAAGTATATCAAATGATTTTATTGATTGATGAGCGTCCGGAGGAGGTTACAGATATGCAACGTAACGTAAGGGGGGAAGTTATCGCTTCTACATTTGATAAAGAAGCCCATGAACATGTTAAGATTGCCAACATCGTCCTTGAAAAAGCAAAGCGTTTGGTAGAATGTGGTCATGATGTGGTAATTCTTTTGGATTCCATTACACGTTTGGCAAGAGCTTATAATACAGTGCAACCTGCATCTGGAAAGATATTGAGTGGTGGTGTTGATGCCAATGCACTTCATAAACCAAAACGATTCTTTGGTGCAGCACGTAATATTGAGAATGGTGGATCACTTACAATCATCGCCACTGCATTGACGGAAACCGGATCTAAAATGGATGAGGTTATTTTTGAGGAGTTCAAAGGAACTGGAAATATGGAACTTCAGTTGGATAGAAAAATATCCAATCGAAGAATTTTCCCCGCTATTGATTTGACATCCTCAAGCACACGTCGGGACGACCTACTGCTTGATGAGAATACGATTCAAAGAATGTGGGTAATGCGCAAATACCTTGCGGACATGAACCCAGTGGAAGCTATGGAATTTATCAACGATAGATTCAAAAAGACTAGAAACAATGAAGAGTTTTTAGTTTCCATGAATGGCTAGCCCTAAAGAATAAAAATATAATGAAACCCCTTGGATTTAAAAGTTCAAGGGGTTTTTTAATGTTTAGAATCTCTATTTAGAAAACAAAAAAAGCCTTTCCAATGAAAAGGCTCTTCTATAGATTGTAATATATTCTGCTTATTAAAGGGAAGCTACAAATTTGGACAAGCCAGATTTTAGATTCGCTGCTTTGTTAGCATGAATGATATTTTTCTTTGCTAATTTGTCGATCATTGAAGAAACGTTCACATACAATTCTTTTGCTTCTTTAGCATCTTCAGTTTCGCGTAACTTTTTGATAGCATTTCTTGTTGTTTTATGCTGATACCTGTTAGTTAAACGTTTTGCTTCGTTACTTCTAATTCTCTTTAATGCTGACTTATGATTTGCCATTGGTCTTGTCTTTCTGATTTTTTAATAATGTAGCCCGTAGGGGAATCGAACCCCTCTTACCAGGATGAAAACCTGGCGTCCTAACCGATAGACGAACGGGCCATTTGATTTGTTTTTTGGCAGTGAATCATGAATTTCCCCATAATTACAGCACCTG
>JBGTCT010000019.1:0-23155 GCA_041748695.1 Aquaticitalea sp.
AAAGTGCGATTCGTTTTGAGATCGATCGATTATTTAGAGAACATGACATAATCATTCCTTTTCCCCAAAGGGATATTCATATTATTGAGAAAAGTAGATCCAAACCTCCAAATATATGACAAGCAGAAACCTATTTCTAATTTTGAGCTTAACCTTAAACTTTTGTTATTTTAGTATTGCCCAATCAAGTGATTTGTTTCGTGTGGAGTATACAAATATTCCAAATTCCAGTGCTAGCAATTCGATTAGTAGATTTCGAACAATTATCCAATTGCCTTTAAAAGTGAGTGAAAGTAATTATTTTATTATCGGTGGCGAATATCGCTATACCGA
This sequence comes from Aquaticitalea sp., assembly GCA_041748695.1. GTDB lineage: Bacteria > Bacteroidota > Bacteroidia > Flavobacteriales > Flavobacteriaceae > JBPOFM01. The sequence continues at coordinate 334 of JBGTCT010000019.1, forward strand.
TTTAGATTTAAAGGAGGTCCCATTTTCTACCGATGACCTAGGCTCTGTTCAGAGAATAGAAGGGACCGTAGGTTTTTTGCACAGAAAGGAAGGAAAAGCATGGATTTACGCAGGAAAAGTAGGCGCAAGGATTTCCTCTAATTTTGAAACGACACTAACATCTGATGATTGGATTTATATCGCCACGGGATTTGCAATAAGAGACAGAACCAAAGAAGGACAGGCCGATAAACCAAATCGATTGGTGCTAGGTTTGGAATATACTACAACCCCAGGACGTAATTTTCCGTTACCAATTGTTAATTATTACAGGGAATTTGCACCAAAATGGACCTACACGCTTGGTGTGCCTAAAACCAATATTCGTTACAAGTTTGACGACAAAAACCACGTTCAGGCTTTTGTGACTCTTGACAACTTCTTTGCCAACATTCAGGGTAATAAAGTGATCAATAACCAAGTGGCAGAAAATATTTCTATGACCATAATATTAGGTGGTTTGGGATATGAGCACTATTTTACAAAACATTTAATGTATTATGGGTATGCCGCCTACAGTATTTCAAATGATTATCGTTTACGAACGAATGAAAGGGATGATGTTTACACCATAGATGATAAAAACACAATGTACTTTAGAACAGGAATAAAATTTAAGTATTAACATATGTCAAAAATATTAGTCATTGAAGACGAAGCCTCCATCCGAAGGGTTTTAGTTAAAATCCTCACTGAAGAAAATAGCAATTATCAAGTTGAGGAAGCAGTTGATGGATTGGCAGGTATCGAAAAAATAAAAAAGGAAGATTACGATCTGGTGCTTTGTGACATTAAAATGCCAAAAATGGATGGTGTCGAAGTTCTAGAAGCTGCCAAAAAAATAAAACCCGAGATTCCCATTGTGATGATTTCTGGTCATGGCGATTTAGATACTGCCGTTAATACCATGCGTCTTGGAGCGTTTGATTATATCTCAAAACCACCAGATTTAAACCGCTTGTTGAACACCGTAAGAATTGCACTTGACCGCAAGGAACTCGTTGTGGAAAATAAAATGCTCAAAAAGAAAGTGAGCAAAAATTATGAAATGATAGGCGAGAGCAAGGCAATTGCCCATATCAAAGACATGATTGAAAAAGTAGCGGCAACCGATGCAAGAGTCCTTATAACAGGACCCAACGGAACAGGAAAAGAACTTGTCGCCCATTGGTTACACCAAAAAAGTGAGCGCTCCAACGGCCCTTTAATAGAGGTCAATTGTGCAGCCATTCCTTCTGAATTGATTGAAAGTGAATTATTTGGTCATGTAAAAGGTGCTTTTACGAGTGCCATAAAAGACAGAGAAGGAAAATTTGAATCTGCCAATGGAGGCACCATTTTTCTTGATGAAATTGGCGATATGAGCCTGTCGGCACAAGCCAAAGTACTCCGCGCTCTTCAAGAAAGTAAAGTGCAACGCGTAGGAAGTGATAAAGACATTAAAGTTGATGTTCGGGTGCTTGCAGCTACCAACAAAAACCTCAAAAAGGAAATTGATGAAGGCCGATTCAGGGAAGACTTATACCATAGATTGGCAGTGATTCTGGTTCAAGTACCTCCACTGAATGATAGGCGCGAGGACATTCCGATGTTGGTAGATTATTTTGCAGCTAAAATTGCGGAAGAACAAGGAACTGCTAGAAAATCATTTTCGGCCAAAGCAATCAAATTATTGCAAGAATACGACTGGACTGGAAACATACGCGAGCTTCGAAACGTTGTGGAGCGATTGATTATTTTAGGGGAAAAAGAAGTGTGCGAAACAGATGTGAAGTTGTTTGCCTCAAAATAAAGAGTAAAAGATTAAAGAGAAACCTAAAGTTAATTTCGATTAGAATCCAACTTATGTTTAAATATTTGACATTCGGAGTTTCGATATCATTTATATCTTGGATAGTTGGAATGATATTAAATAGTATTCTTGTGAAAACGGACTATTATGAAAAACTATCCAATCTAAATTTTATCAGAAGTAAAACTTTAAATAAAATTTTAGGGATTGAACACTTTAAGTGGTTTGTGAAAAATACATTTTTCAAGTATTTTAATCAAAAAATTAAATTGGAAAATAATAAAGTGGAATTGATTGACATACGGAAAGAAATGACACTTGCAGAAATAAGCCATTTAATCGGATTTATTTTTGTGACCGTTTTTGCATTATTTAAAACTATTTCAGAGAACTATTTATACGGATCAACAATCATGGTTGTGAATATTGTAATGAATTTGTATCCTTCATTATTACAGCAAGAAAACAAAAGGAGAATAGACTACCTAATTAGGAGACAATAAAACCAAAACCAATGAAAAACATCCACATACAAGACTTCAAAGTCACATCCTCCATAAAGTTAAAAAATGTCAGCACCACCTGCGATTTAGAGGCTTCTGAAAAAGACATAAAAAAAGCCCTAAAAGAAGTCAGGAAAGATTTAGCGAACATTCAGGATACCATGTATGCGCATGATAAATATTCTGTGTTGGTTTGTCTTCAGGGAATGGATACAGCGGGTAAGGACAGTTTGATTCGGGAAGTTTTCAAAAGTTTCAATACGCGAGGAATTATCGTTCACAGTTTTAAAGTTCCTACCGAAAAAGAATTGGGCCATGATTATTTATGGCGTCATTATATTGCTTTGCCCGAAAAGGGAAAGTTTGGCATTTTTAACCGAACCCATTATGAAAATGTATTGGTTACTAGGGTTCATCCGGAATATATTTTAGGGGAACACATACCAGACGTCAATTCAGTAGAAGATATTGATGATGCTTTTTGGGACCAACGATTTGAGCAAATCAATAATTTTGAAAAGCACCTTGCTGCAAATGGCACCATAATTTTCAAATTTTTCTTGAATCTTTCGAAAAATGAACAGCGTGAGCGGTTACTGCGTCGATTGGAAGAACAAGACCATAACTGGAAATTTTCTCCAGGCGATTTAAAAGAGCGATTACTTTGGGACAAATATCAGGAATATTACGAAGATGCCCTTAATCGAACGTCAAAAGACCATGCACCATGGTATGTTATCCCTGCTGATGATAAAGTAACAGCTCGCTATATTGTTGCGAAAATTCTTAACGACACTATGAAAAGTTACGAGGATATTCAAGAGCCAGAATTGGATGATAAAATAAAAGCCAATTTGGAAATGTACAAGCAGCAGTTAAAGAGTGAATGATTTTTTTCGATCTCTAACATGGGGTTTTTATGATTTCCTTGTAAACGGATCATTCATTTATGTAGTATATTTAGTGCTTAATTAAATTGAAATATCTTTTAATGAAACACTTTATTCTATTTATCAGTCTTTTTATCTCCTATCAGGTATCTGCTCAAACCGATGCCGAAACCATTAGAAAAATTTATTCAACATCCTTGACCAATGGCAAAAGCTATTCTTGGTTAGATCATTTGTCCAATCAGATAGGTTCACGCCTTTCAGGTTCTTTGGGTGCTGAACGTGCGGTAGAGTATACCAAGGAGGAATTGGATAAATTGGGCTGGGACAAAGTGTGGTTACAACCTGTGATGGTTCCAAAATGGGTGAGAGGACTGCCAGAATTTGCCTATATTGAAAGTTCGCCAGGGAACACTATCAAAGTGAATATCTGTGCACTTGGAGGCTCAATCGCCACACCAAATGCAGGAGTTAAGGCCAATGTCATAGAAGTTAAGAGTATTGAAGAATTGGCCACTTTAGGCAGGGAACAAATAGAAGGTAAAATTGTGTTTTTCAATCGTCCCATGGAGGCCGATTTAATCCACACCTTTGAAGCTTATGGGGGTTGTGTCGATCAGCGTGGCTCTGGAGCCATGGAGGCTGCCAAGTATGGAGCTGTCGGAACAATTGTAAGATCCATGAATTTACGTTTGGATGATTTCCCACATGCTGGTGGTATGAGTTATGGCGATTTGCCTACATCCCAATACATTCCTGCAGCTGCCATTAGCACTAATGATGCAGAAGTGCTGAGTGGCATGTTATCGCTTAATAAAGATCTTAAATTTTTCTTCAGGCAAAACTGCCAACAGTTAAAGGATGTCCAATCTTATAATGTGATTGGTGAAATAACAGGCAGCTCGTTTCCTAATGAATATATAGTCGTTGGTGGCCATCTCGATTCATGGGATTTAGGTGATGGTTCGCATGATGATGGCGCAGGCTGTGTGCAATCGATGGAGGTTTTGAGAATTTTAAAGGAAATTGGATATAAACCGAAGCGGACCATAAGGGTTGTTTTGTTTATGAACGAAGAAAATGGTCTTCGAGGTGGGACAGAATATGCAAAAGTTGCTAAAACAAAAGGTGAGAAACATATTTTTGCCCTTGAAAGTGATTCCGGCGGATTTACACCAAGAGGCTTTTCGTTTGATACTGATGGAGCATTTGTTGCTAAAGTGCAGCAATGGAAACCTTTGTTTGAGCCTTATTTGGTGCATTATTTTGAGAAAGGATATGGAGGAGCTGATATTGGTCCTTTGAAAGATGGAACTGTTGTTTTGGCTGGACTTCGCCCAGATTCCCAACGTTATTTTGATTATCATCATGCTGCAAATGACACTTTTGACGCCATCAACAAACGTGAGTTGGAATTGGGGGCAGCAACAATGGCTGCACTGATTTATTTGGTGGATGCTTATGGTGTTAAATAATTGGTAAAGCTTAAATATTTATTCATTTGGTATAATATCTGTTAAAGAATGAGTGCTATGAAATACCTCAAATATTTAGGTCTTACCCTTTTACTTTTTCTTATTACATTCTGCTCACAAATTCAGAAAGTTACTGATATTGTAGTTCAGCCAACGGCACGGGAAGTCTACGCAAGGGATTTTAAAGAGAAAGATTCTTTATTTGTCAGGTGGACAAACGCTATGGTCACAGCTAAAACCAACTCTTTGCAGGTAACAACTCCATTTATATTACACGGAAATTTCAGTCCAAATGAATTAGCTTCTTATGGTTATAAGATAAAGTTACAGGAAGGTGAGAAGTTGTTTGTGGAAGTCAATCAAGTGGTAGATTCCTTTAAAGTATTTATCGATGTATTCGAATATAGAAATGATTCCACCTTGATTGAGGCTCCAGTAGTTTCTTCAGAAACGGATAAAACAAAAGTCTCATTGGAAATAGAAAAAAATACACTTTATAAAATTGTCGTACAACCCGAAATTGCAAATTCTGCAGCTTTCAACATCAAAATATATACGCAGCCTACGTTTTCCTTTCCTGTGAGTGGTTATGTTAATAAAGACATACAAAGTTTTTGGGGAGCATCGAGAGATGCAGGAAAAAGAAATCATGAAGGTGTTGACATTTTCGCAAAGCGTGGAACTCCTGTTGTTGCCGTTACCGATGGTTTTGTGTCCTATGCTGGAGAACGTGGTCTGGGCGGTAAGCAAGTCTGGCAGCGATCAGGACTTATAGGAAAGTCGCTCTATTATGCCCATTTAGATAGTATCGCGGTAAAGTCCAGCAGTCTTGTAAAAATTGGGGATACATTAGGTTTCGTTGGCAACTCTGGAAATGCCAGAACTACAAGTCCGCATTTGCATTTTGGAATTTACACCCGAGGAGGCGCCATCGATCCGTTACCTTTTATAAAAACCTCCGATATTCCTGATTCTAAAAACACGACCGTTGTTGAAAACGCACAAACAACACAACGACAAAATCAATTGCGCATTGGTCCCGATACAAATTATGATAAGGTAGCGACATTAACTTCGAAACAACCCTTGAAAATTGTTGGAGCATCAGATAGCTGGTATCATGTTAAAGTTGGAGATAGTCTGGAAGGATTTATGCATATTTCCTTGATAAAGTTGCAATAGAAGAAACTTTTATTATTGAACATTAATTTGCGGAATTGATTGAGATTGGAAAGATTTGTAAAAACGACAAGTCTTCATTCAATTCCTAATTGGTGCCGTTAGTCAATGCTTTTTATTTCTCCCCAATGACGAATTTACGATAGCTCGAGGTTTTGCCTTCTTTAAGGAGTTTTTTACGAATATTTCTAAAGAGTTTTATCAAATTTAATAAAGCATATTGTCCATGATTTTATCGAGGTTTCTTTCCATAAGTTTAAAGTCACAATCGGAAAAGAAAACTTCATACATTTCCTTTCGGAGCTGTGCTAGCTCCATATTGGTGTATTCATGTGAATGAATGTTATCGTCAATTTTTTCAAAACGTTCTTCTTCAGAATCCTGGCTAAATTCTTCGTGAATGTTTTTAAAGGTTTCTTCGTCAACTTTTGATTTTATCAAGCTGATTTCTTCTTCAGTTTCTACCGAATCGGCATTTGCACAGAGTAGCAAAATATAGATTTGCAATTCTGTTTTGGTCCATTTGTTTGCTTTCATTTTCTTTCGTTTTATTTTATAATTTTATTTATTTTTCTAGAGTTTATACTATTTTTCAATCAACATAAATATATTTAAAGAGATATTTTTTCTATATGACTTCCTGTAGGCGAGGTATATTTCGGAAGAGTTTTAGCATCACCTTTAAATTTTATTTAAACCATTGTAGAAATGAGATGGTAAACCACTATTGCCAGTAAAACAGCAAGTCCAAATCCCAGAAAGCGCAGGGCACGATTGACAAACTTGAATTTTACAGTGGCAATTTTTGAAATGATAAAAATTTGTTGCCCCATATGGTCAAATAGTTCTTCTTCATCTAAACTAATTTTAAAAAATGTCTTTGAGAATTCGTTAATGCTGCCAAACTTGGTAATGACATCTCTAAAAAAGAAAATATTCTTATCGTATGTCGCTTCAATTTTTGGCATAAAACAACGCACACAACAATAAATGGAATAGGACGTACAAGCAAACCACAGCATCAATAAAAGGTACAACGGGATATTATCCTGAAAACCGTCGAGTGTGATTTCAATTTTTTGATAAATGAAGTTCAATAAAATACCATAAAACGAAAGTATAAGACCAGCCTTAATTTCGGATGCTTTGATGAGACTAAAAATATAGTTGATACTGCCCCAATAATGATCCACCATATCTTCGGTATGCGGACTGCGAGGCATTTTGATTTTTGAGCTTTCAACTGGCGTGTCGTCGTTTGGGTTTATGTTTTTTTTTCCGGTTTCCATAATATGATTTTTAAAATTTTCGGTTGTTACTCTAATACTTCATATACAATTAGGGATTCTGCCTTGTTTTTCATTATGATGGGCTCTAGTTTATTACATTGAAAGGATTCCTTTACTTGCTCATAGCAGGTTTCAGAAATTAGAATCTGATTTTGGGCCGCAGCAGCCTGAATGCGGGCCGACGTATTTACTGTATCGCCAATTACCGTGTAGTCCAATCGTTTTAAATTGGCCGAACCTATGTTTCCAGATATCATTTCGCCACTTTTGATGCCGATAGATACTTTGGGATGATAATCTGTTTTACCATCCAAAACGGGTAGGGCATTAATGGAATTGCGAACTGCCAACGCCGCATCTATAGCACGATCTAGATGGTATTCGCCCCTAAATACAGCCATAATGGCATCTCCGATAAATTTGTCAATAAATCCTTCTTGGTCCAAAATTTCCTTCACCATGCAATCAAAATAAGTATTGATCATTTGCACTACCACATCTGCAGGAGCGGTCTCACTTATTTTTGTAAATCCACATACATCGATAAACATGACGGTACCTTCGATGGTTTCGTTGGCCATCAAGCTGGTTTCGTATTCCCGACTTCCCATAAAATTGAGCACGGTTTCATCGACATACATTCGTAAAATATTGTTTTCCTTAACAGCTTGCATGGTTTTTTTTAGAATCGCTACATGGGCAATGGTTTTTTCTATGGTAAGCTCAAGGTCTTTAAAATCAATAGGTTTGGTGATAAAGTCGAATGCACCGCGATTCATAGCAGTACGTATGTTTTCCATATCGCCATAGGCCGAAACAATGACTGATTTTAATAAGTGATTTTGTTCATTTAGTTTAGTCAACAATGTAAGCCCGTCCATTTCGGGCATGTTGATATCACTCAACACCAAGTCCACATCGGGATGTATCTTTAGCTGATCCAATGCAGACCTTCCATTTTCGGCAAAGATAAAGTCGTAAGCATCCTCCCGGATTTGTTTTCTAAACCGTTGTTTAATGAGCGCCTTTAAATCTTCTTCATCGTCAACTACCAGTATTTTTGTCTTCATATAGTTGGAATTATTAGGTCATCATGCTACTGATCTCGTTTTTTAAGGACACAAAATCAATAGGTTTTATAAAAAATTCTTTTGCCCCAGAGCGAATAGCCTTTCTATAATTTTCAGGATCGCCATAGGCAGAAATCATGCTTACCTTTATTTGTGGAAAACGCAGTTTTACTCTTTCAAGAAGTTCTAGCCCAGTCATTCCTGGCATATTGATATCAGAAAAAATATAAACGACATCGGGCGGTTCACTTTTTTCAAGTAAATTTAATGCCTCTTGTCCCGAAAAGGCAAAGACCAATTCTAGGCTTTTGCTTTTGACTTCATTTCTAAATTTCTGCCTAAAAAGTGTTTCAACGTCCTTTTCGTCGTCGACAATGAGAATTTTCATAATTGTATGGTTTTTATTAGCTTGGTAATTGTACATTAATTTTGGTGAATGAGTCGTTTCCAGATTTAGAATCGATGGTTAATATTCCGCCATGGGCCTTTATGATATCATTGGTAATTGAGAGCCCTAGTCCTGTGCCGTCTGTTCCTTTTTTGGTAGTAAAAAATGGCTGTAAAATCTTATCTTTTAAACTTTCAGGAATTCCGGGGCCATTATCTTCAATTTCCAGATACACTTGTTTATTTTTAGAATAGGTTCTCACGGTCAGTTTTGGTAAGAAGTTTTCCTTTTCGTTTACAGAATTGTTTTTTTCGCGCATGGCATCAAAAGCATTATTGCAGAGATTGAGAATTACCCTGCTAAAATCTTCTTTGATAAGTGGTACATTGGTAACACCATCATCCAATTTAAGATCTATCGATACATTTATAGCTTTTTTACTGGCTCGCATTCCATGAAAGGATAAGTTGACATATTCTCGAATAAGCTCATTGAGGTTGGTAGGCTCTATTTTTCCGCTGCCACCTCGGCTGTGCTGAAGCATAGATTTTACAATACTGTCTGCACGTGTGCCATGCTGGTGAATTTTTTTAAGGTTCGATCGCACGTCTGTAAGAATATCATCAATTTGTTCTGTGGCTTTGTTTTGTTCCAGATGTTTTAATTCTGCAAACACCTCATCTATCAATTCAACATTGAGTTCAGAAAAATTATTGACAAAGTTGAGTGGGTTCTTAATTTCATGGGCGATACCGGCAGCCAGCTGACCCAATGAAGCGAGTTTCTCTTGTTGCACCAATTGTTCTTGTGCCGATTTGAGATCGGTCAATGCCGCCTGTAATTTTCGGTAGGCTTCTGCATTTTGCATTGCCACACCTATATTTGCTGCAATCGTATTTAACAATCTTAAGTCATTGTCTGTAAACCTGTTTTCTTGTTCGGTACTTTGAACACTGATCACGCCTATTGATTTATCACCAGAAATGATGGGAACGCCTAAATAGGACTCCACAATTTTCCCTATTTTATCAGCTTTTATTTTATCATAGACTTCGTCTAAATTATGATTGATTAAAATTGGTTCTTTGCTGAGAATGATTTTTTCAGTAATGCCATTTCCAAATGGTTTTGATTTGGCGTGATCGCCATAGTAATAAGGGAAATCCAGCATATTGCTCTCAATGTCATGTAGGGCTAAATACACGATATCTGCTTTAAAGGTTTCACGCATTTGCTCGCCAACAAGATTTATTAGAGCATCAAATTCGAGTTGTGACACCAAGGCGCGACTGATGTTATTAACGGTTTGCATTTCGCTCGCACGTTGCTCGGTTTCGGCCAATAGACGTGTAGTTTCATTAAACAGGCGTGCATTTTCCAAGGCGACGCTCATACTATTGGTTAAGGTATTTAATAACCGTAAATCAGATTCGGTAAAGGCGTCTTCTTCCAGCACATTTTGCAAACTTACCGACCCTATAACGTTGCCACCTAACATCATTGGCACAAATATGGCTGATTTTGGTGCTAACCCTTTGGTAACACCTCCAAGAGTGTCTCCATATTCTTTAGCAGTTTCAATATAATTTTTATTAATAAGTAGCGATTCTTTTGATTTTATAAGGTGTTTGTTTGCCCAAATAAAGGGTCTTGCCTCAACATACATACGCTCGCCATTTTCGATCGCAAATTCCCAATTTTCATTCCCTTTTTTATGATCAAAAGTTCGTATAATAAGAGTTTGTGTATTTAATACATCACAAATGATCTTACCCACCAAACTGTAAATGGACTCCATGTCCATTTCGCGCACCAAGCCTTCTTGCACGCTATTGATCACTGCAAGTTCTGCATTGCGTTGCTCGGTTTCTGCCAAAAGCCTTGTAGTTTCATTAAATAAGCGTGCATTTTCCAAGGCTACGGTCATACTGTTAACAAGGGTTTCCAAAAGACTGACGTCAGACTCGCTATAGGCATTTTCCTTATCAACATTTTGAAGACTCACCGAACCCACAATTTGGTCGCCGACTGTCATTGGTACAAAAACTGCTGATTTGGGAGGTTCGCCTTCCGTGACACCTTTATCGCCATGAATTTTTGCGGTTTCTAGGTAATTTTCAGAAATCAAAAGCGATTCTTTTTTATCAATAAGGAGTTTGTTTGCCCAAATTATTGGTCTTGGAGCAACCTTTAACCTATTGCCTTTTTCAAAAGCATATTCATAACTTTCAAGTTTGTCTTTATGGTTGAAAGTTCGAATTACAGTCACCTGCGCATCAAAAAGATCTCTAATTTTATTACCTACCAAATCATAGATGCCTTGCATGTCCATCTCTGCCACCAAGCCTTGTTGTACACTGTTAATAACTGCTAGCTCCGCATTGCGTTGTTCGGTTTCGTTAAACAAGCGCGCGTTTTCCAAAGCTACGGTCATACTATTTACAAGTGTTTCCAAAATACTTACATCGGAATCGCTATAGGCATTTTCTTTATCGAGATTTTGTAGAGTCACATAACCATATACTGTTTCACCTACAACCATCGGGACATAAACTGCAGATTTTGCTGCTCTTGTGCCCGGAACAGGTTTGTGCGTTTGACCAAGGATCTCGGATAAGACAAAAGAGGCCCTCTCATTAATCAAAAGTGTCTTGCGGTCCTCAATAATTTTTATTCTTACTTTATCATAAAGTCGAGCGCTTGGAAAAAGTCGATCACCATCTTCAAACAAATATCTAAACTCTTCGGTTTTGTCCTCATGGTTAAAAGTGACGATTCCAGTTACTTGAGCATCAAACAAATCCCGGACGCGATCGCCTACAAGGTCATAAATGCCCTGCATGTCCATTTCGGCCACCAAACCTTGTTGCACACTATTAATAACTGCAAGCTCCGCATTGCGCTGCTCTGCCTCGTTGTACAAGCGTGCATTTTCCAAAGCAACACTCATGCTATTGGCAAGGGTGCTCAATAAGCGTATGTCTGCATTACTAAAGGCGTGTTCGCGATCTATGTTTTGTAAGCTTACATAACCACGAACGGTATCGCCAACCACAAGGGGAATAAAAACCATGGATTTAGCGAACGTTGTTCCAGGGGCTGATTCAGGACTTTTCCCAGTGATCGTTGTATAAGCTTCTTCAGCATTTTCACGGATATCAATGAGTTTTTTGGTTTTAATAAGGCGCTCCCGAATTTTATCTAAAGGTCTAGGTTTAAGATGAAAACGTTTCCCGTCTTCAAAAGCGTAATTAAATAACTCGTTATGATGTTCATGATCAAAAGTGGCAATTACAGTGACTTGTGAATCAAAAAGTTCCCTTGTTTTATCACCTACCAAATCATAAATCCCTTGCATGTCCATTTCGGCGACTAGACCTTGTTGAACACTATTGATAACCGCCAACTCTGCATTGCGTTGTTCTGCCTCATTAAACAAGCGTGCGTTTTCCAAAGCAACACTCATGCTGTTGGCCAATGTGCTCAATAAACGGATATCTGAATCACTAAAAGCATGTTCACGATCTAAATTTTGTAAGCTTACATAACCGCGTACTGTATCGCCAACTGCAAGGGGCACGTAAACCATAGTCTTGGGAAACTTGGTGCCAGGAGCGGCTTCTAGGCTTACGCCTAATTTTTTTACAGCTTCAAGGGCGTTTTCACTAATGGAAATGAGTTTGTTTTTTTTAATTAGTTGTGTTCTAATATTGTCAAAAACGCGCGCTTCGGGGTAAAAACGCTTGCCATCTTCAAAAACATAATTAAAAAGTTCTTTTTGGTTTTCATGGTCAAAAGTGGCTATGACCGTAACTTGAGAGTCGAAAAGTTCCCGGGTTTTATTACCCACCAAGTCGTAAATTCCTTGCATGTCCATTTCGGCCACCAAACCCTGTTGTACACTGTTGATAACTGCTAACTCCGCATTGCGCTGTTCGGTTTCACTAAAAAGTCTTGCGTTTTCCAATGCCACACTCATGCTGTTGGCAAGTGTTTCAAGCAAACGGATATCCGCTTTTGAAAAGGCGTTTTCAACATCTATATTCTGCAGGCTTACATACCCTCTTATGACCGTGCCTGTGAGAAGAGGCACAAACAATAACGATTTAGGCATTTTTGTTTCACCTAATGCAGTTACCCCAAAATCTCTTTTTGCCTGCTCTTGTGTAGCTATATATATGGTATGCATCCTATCAATCAATATTTTTCGGAGTTTGCTGATAGGTCTAGGCATTAATTTAACTTTTTCTCCATTTTCAAATATATAGTTAAAAAATTCGGTGTCATAAGTACTGTCAAAAATAGAAATGATGACCGCTTGTGCGTTAAATAAGGTTTGCACTGTATCGCCTACCAAGTCATAAATGCCTTGAATATCTAATTCTTTTGCCAAACCATCTTGCACACTGTTTATGACAGCGAGTTCCGCATTGCGCTGTTCGGCCTCATTGAACAAACGGGCGTTTTCCAAAGCCAAACTCATACTGTTGGTCAATGTAGTTAATAGCTGAATGTCTGATTTGCTAAAGGCATTTTCGCGATCTAGATTTTGTAAACTTACATAGCCACGAACTTCATTGCCAACTTTCATCGGTACATAAAGTGCAGATTTAGTAAGTTTTGTTCCTGGTACAACTGTTGGTGCTTCGCCCGTAATTTCTGTCCATACTTCATCGGCATTTTCATTGATGCAGAGTAAATCTTGGGTATCAATGAGACGTTGCCTAACTTTATCGATGGGTCTGGGTTCCATATTAAATCTCTCACCATCTTCAAAGATGTATTGAAATTCTTCGGTTTGATTCTCAAAATTGAACGTCGCTACCACTGCCACCTGTGCATCAAATAGTTGACGTATTTGGTCACCTACCAAGTCGTAAATCCCTTGCATGTCCATTTCGGCAGCTAGGCCTTCCTGAACACTGTTTATTACTGCCAACTCTGCATTGCGCTGCTCTGCTTCGTTAAATAGTCGGGCATTTTCAAGGGCTACGCTCATGCTGTTGGCAAGTGTGCTTAACAACTGGACGTCTGAATTGCTAAAGGCATGCTCACGGTCGTTATTTTGAATGCTGACATAGCCTATAACAAAGTCACCGTTTATCATGGATACATACACTGCAGATTTTGCCATTCTTGTGCCAACAACGGGTTTTAACGGTTTGCCATTTATTTGAGACATTACTTCGGCCGCATTCTCGTTGATATGAAGCGGGGTTTTTTCGCGGATGATTTTTTTTCGCAGTTCATCATATTTCCGATCCGGAAGAAAGAGTCGTTGACCATCTTCATAAGCATATTCAAAATATTCTCTTTCTTGTTTTTGATTAATGCTAACAATAATAGTCACTTGGGCGTCAAAAAGTTGCCTGATGCGTTCGCCTACTAACTCATAAATAGCACCCATCTCTTTCCCTTTACCAATGGCTTGCTGAACACTGGTAATTAATGTGAGCTCGGCTTCTCTCTGTTTGAGTAGCAGTAGGGTATCCCTGTTTGCTTCGGGAATTTCATTGTTTGAGGTGACAGGATTCAAGGGGTTTTCGGTACTTTTTAACGTTCCGACGGATCCGGTTTTTGGTTTTTGTTTCATAAGGTTGGTCTTTAATAATTTTTTCAAGAATTACACGGTTGATCGTGTTGCCTTATTTTTCAATATTGCCCTGATATTAGGATCCATCGAAAACTCAAATTATATTGTAAGATACTAATAATCTTACAACTGCACATTGCTATTTTTGGTGATAAAAAAATTATTTTGTTATCACTTCATATAGCGGGTTCCATTTCATATTATTTGATTTTCATAGAAAAATTGTATATCAATTAATCTCCATTGTTCCTGAATATATGTTTTAAGATTTTTCAAGTTTAATTTGTCTCTTTTATTCTGGTTGTGATTGTTTCGCCTATGATTAATGTTGAACCTACTCAAAATGGCTATAACAATTAAATGAGTATTTCCTATTGCGAAATTTAGGTTACTGCTAATCTTGCCTTCTTGAAGGAGTTTTTTTGCAGATGCCTGCCTGCCGACGAAGCAGGTTTCGGAAAATTTTGATCATGTTTTAAGATTTTTAAATCCTTTATTAATAAAAAATAAAACAGTTAAGATCCCAATAAAAATAGCCGTTCCCAATACTTCTTTGTAGGTCAGCGATGATAAAAAATAGATAATGATTAAAATGGAAAGAATTGGAACCGTCAGTCCACCAGGGATTTTAAATTCATCTGGTTTTGACTTTTGACTATAACGTAGTTTAATCACCGATAACACCACGCCCAAATAAACCAGTAATATTGAGCTTGTGGCAATCACTAGCAACTGTTCAAAACTTGCCGTCGCTGCAATGATAAATGCCACAGTTGTGTATGAGATAATCGCCATATAAGGCGTTTTAAATCTTGGATGGATTTTTGACAAGTAAGCTAATGGGATAACCTTGTCCCTAGCCAACGCATACGGAACTCTTGGTGCATTCAATATTTCACCACTTAAATATCCGAACATGGAAATCGCAGAGCCAACAATCAATAGTATAAAGCCGATGGGCCCGAAAGCCACTTTAGCGGTTTGAGCAAGTGGAGCACCTGTATAATTGGGTAACTCACTACCTAGAACTCCCTGTGACACCATTTGAATTAAAATATAGATAACTACCACAGCTGTAATGCCTATAAAAATACCTCTTGGAATTGTGCGGTTTGGGTTTTTGACTTCACCGCCTACAATGAGCCCGCTTTCACCACCAACAAAGGCGAAAAATAAGATGAGCGATGTCTTTCCTACGAGTTCAATGCTTGGCATGGCTTCAATGGAAAGATTACTCATAGTTACAGCAGTCCATCCAAAAAGTATCAACAGCAATAGTGGAATGAGCTTTGCAATGACAAAAAACTTTACCAACCCTATGCCTTGTTTAATCCCAATGACATTAATAGTCGCCAGCCCGAAAAAAACCACGAACAAGAATACCAAGCGAACCATTTCGTTGGCAAAAATAGGATAGGAGGAAGCCAGTACATTTACCAGAGCATTGGACACGGCTGCGTCTGATAATAATGTAGTGCCAATGGCAAACACACCTCCCAGAAACCCTGCATAGTCGCCAAAGGCAGTTTCTATATAGGTGTATGAGCCACCAGTATTGGTGACTTTACTACCAGCTTCGGCAAAGCAAAGCATTATTAAGGCGAGCAAAATGCCACAGACCACATAAGCAATGATACTGGAAGAACCCATATTGGCCGCGATTATGGCTGGCAGGGCAAAAATGCCAGCACCAATAATACTGTTTGTAATGTTGGCAGACAAGCCCAATACACCAACGGTTCTAATTAACCCTTCTTCTTGTTTTTTCATTGAGTTTTTTTTCTAAAGATAGCTCAACCACCATTTATTTTTATTATTCGCTTTATAAATCATATATCGTTTACAGAAAGGATAAAGGAATAACACAACACCAATCCAAACAAGATAGACCACAAATAGTGAAAAACCATAGGTTGCCAAATTTCCATTTGAGAAAGATTCGGCATCCAAGATCATATCACGCCAATTTCCACCAAAAATTAAGATGCCTACAATAGCAAAAATGTGAATCACCAACATATGCAGGAAATAATAGAAAAGCGGAACACGTCCAAAGACCAAAAAGAAATCAGTTAGTTTGTTTTTTGTCGTTTCAAAAACATGCAAGAAAAGCATTGCTGGACCTATGGTTATGCAAATAAACAATAGCGAAGGCGGATATTTTGTGACATTTAAAAAGGATAATATGGTCTTTGTTGTGTTGTCTTGTAAAGTCCAAGGAACCAAATCGCCGTATAGATTGATGCTTCTCAAAAATAAAAACAACCCAATAGCAGCAAAACCGAGATTAAGCAACCAATTCCGTCGGGTTTTTACGTTAAAATCTCGACTGTATAATTGTCCAAATAGATATCCTAAAACCATCAAGCCAATCCAAGGAATGACTGGATAGTGTATGAACACAAGATGATTTGGATTCGGTGAAAGAAAGGTTTGTTGGTGCAGCGCATACCAAACAATCGATTGAAAACTTTGACCTTCCATTACATTTCCATCCAACAAATTGTGCCCAGCTATTAGGAGAATTCCCAAAAACAGAATAATTTTTTTGGGTAAATAAATGAGAAATGATAAACAGACCATACTAAATCCAATGGCCCAAATGACCTGAAATATTTGAAGGCTATAGGTGACATCGAACGTCCAGATAAGATTATTTACAACCATTTCAAGAATGATCAACCAAATGCCTCTTGAAAAAAGAAACTTGAAAAGTTCCGGTTTTGTTTTTTTACTTCCGTAAAGAAAGGCCGACGTCCCCGCCAAAAACACAAAAACTGGCGCACAGTAATGGGTGATAAAACGTGTGAAAAATAAAATTGGCGTTGTGGTTTCCAAGTCCGTTGGGTCATTGAAAAAGGACCCGTAATGAAAATAATCGCGCACATGGTCCAATGCCATAATAACCATGACGACGCCTCGTAGAAGGTCGATGGATTCTATTCGGTTGGTTTTAATTGTCATCAGTTCTTAATTTAAGTTGCTATCAATCAAAAACATTTCAGAAAATGGTCATTTTGAATTCATTTCCATATAATCAAATACCAAGTTGGTTAAAGCATTGACGCCAGTTTTAAAGGCCTTGTCATCAATTAAAAATTGTGGCGTATGATGGTCGCCAGCAGTCTTTGGATCTTTCCCTTTGGTTAGGCCTCCTACGAAAAAATACAAGCCTGGCACTTTTTGTGCAAAAAATGAAAAGTCCTCGGCACCTGTTATGGCTGGAATTAGAATAACATTGTCTATTCCTGCAGATTTTTGCAATGTTGGAAGCATTTTTGCTGTCAAGGCTTCATGGTTGAATGTCACTGGATAGCGATAGGAATGAGGTAATTCAATCGTGGCAGTTGTACCAGCAGCTTTTGCAGTATGGTCAACTACTTCACGAATTCGATTGAGGACAAAGGTTTCGTCTTCATTGGTGAAAGTCCGAATGGTTCCGAGCATTTCTACTTGCTCTGGTATAATATTGCTACGATTGCCGCCATTGATGGCTCCAATGGTTACCACAGCTGCATTGTTGGTTAAATTGACATTCCTGCTCACAATGGTTTGCAAATTATTTATAATTTGAGCTGAGACAACAATTGGGTCGATACCTACCCAAGGTGCAGAGCCATGGGATGGAATTCCTTTAACAGTTATTTTCATATCGTTAACACTCGCCATAATGCCAGCAGGACGATAAGTTATTTTTCCAACTTCAGTTTGTGCGTCCAAGTGAAGGCCAAAAATGACATCCACTTTCGGATTTTCCAAAACACCTTCCTTTATCATCAATTCCGCACCGCCTTCTTCGCCTTTAGGTGGTCCTTCTTCTGCGGGTTGGAAAATGAATTTCACCGTTCCCTTCAGCTCCTTTTTCATTTCTGATAAAATCTCTGCAACTCCCATCAATATGGCAACATGACCATCATGTCCACAAGCATGCATCACAGAAGTTTCCTGTCCGTTGTACATAGTTTTAACTTTAGAAGCAAAGGGTAAATCATTTTTTTCTTCAACGGGTAGCGCGTCCATATCGGCTCGCAGCGCTACGATTGGTCCAGGCTTTCCGCCTTTTAAAATGCCCACAACACCAGTGACACCAACTTTTGTTTGGACCTCAATACCCAGCGATTTGAGATGTTTGGCAATAAGTTCTGCGGTTCGGAATTCCCGATTTCCCAATTCTGGATTTTGATGGATATCGTGCCGCCAATCTATGACTTTCTGCTCGATGTTGTCCGCAGCTTTATTTATTGCCGATCTATGGTCTGATTTTTGGGCCAAGCTCAATTTGGCGAAAAGCATCAAAAGAATCAGCGAAGTAACCCTTAATGTGTTTGAGTGTTTGAGAACGTTCATTTCTATTTTCATGAGTATTTAAATTTATTTAATTTGATTTATGGTCCTACTATTTCTTAATGGGATGTCTTTTTCGGTAACTCAAATTACGCCATAACCATTCCAACGGCCCAAAATGGAAATATTTAAGCCATATAGGACTTGCTATCAATTGAAAAAGCCAAATAGAGAAAACGATATATAACAATTCGTGCCGTCTAAAGGTACCAAATAAACCAAAACCAACACCCGTAAAAATGAACATAGCAAATATAGAATGCATGACATAATTGGTTAATGCCATTTTACCAACGGCCGATAAAGCACTTTTTAGCCATTTTAAAATGGGAAGTTTGCAAAGTATCATGATGAGTCCGATATGACCAATTGCAGTCGGAACACGACCTAAATCATAGGTAATATGGGACTTGGAAATTCTTAATAAAGAAAAGTTTCCATCAAGTATAATTTGTGTTTCATAGTAGTTCACACTAAACCCTATGGCATAGCCAATGATGCAAAAGAGGGCATAAAAACGATAGGATTTTTCAGCTGAAAGTATGTTTAATTTGAATAATGCAATACCTAGAAGCATCATGCTCAAAATATCCCATACATCATATCGATATGAAAAATACGTATCAGTCTTCATGTTAATAGGAGCCAAAAATGTAACTACATCTGTATAACCTTTCCGCATATTTTCATTATATTCTTTGATGGATTCTGGAGTGCGTTCTGATTGCATCTTTTCCCATTTTTGTGAAGCTTCTTTAAGGTCGTCGGTCAGTTCTTTGCCATCGGTTTTATATTGATTGACCATGGTAACATCTTCCATAAATTTCACATCTTTTTTATAGTCGGCATAATTCCAAAGTGTTCCTAATCCAAAAAGAATTATAGCTGCAAAAATCAATTTTTTGGGAGCCATATTTCGGAATGTATAAACTAAAAATCCCATCAAGGCATAGCTGTATAATATCTCTCCCATCCAAAGTAAAAGATAGCCATGTATAAGTCCAAAAACCAAGAGCCATGTAAGTCTTCTAAAATAGATGTTTGCGGCTTCTATACCTGCTCCTTTTTTCTCTAAGCGGTCTAAAAGAATGAACATACCAACGCCAAAAAGAAGTGAAAAAAGTGCTCTCATGGTGCCTTCAAAAAACATATTGGTAGTTATCCAAGTATATAAGTCCCAGCCTGTAGATCCGCCCGAAACAGTTGGGTCGCTGTATGCACGAGCCAATCCCATCCCGTTAATGTTCATCAATAAAATACCGAAAAGCACAATGCCTCGCATCACATCCAAAGAATGGATGCGGTCGGTTGCTTTTAACGGGGTGAGTGATGTTGCTTGTGTTGTCATATGGATAGGTTGGTTTTAGTTTGTTAAAAATTGGTTTGGATTATCAGATCATGTATTTCTTTTTGTATCAGATTAAATATAAAGTTGAGAATTTTTATCCCTTTAGTTAGAAATAGAAAAAGGGATAGTGCCAACACGGAGCAATAAAACAGATGGATCGAAAAATCTTCGATATTATTTATCCAGTCATTATTTTCTTCATTGGACTTCATTGCAGTTGATTATTGGATTAGGTCATTTTTTTAAAACTGAAAATAAATAAACTGCTCACCGCTTCCTTGCGAAATGGCAATCAGGAAAAACATTATTGCCCAAACAATTCCTAAAACCCATGGTGACGTTCTTTCTGAAACTGCTTTCATGGAGGTATCTCGCATTATCCAATGACATATGAATAGAATAGTGATTAGCGTGAGAACTTTTATGACGTCAAAAGTTTCGATAATTTTTTCGCCTTCACCATTCAGAAACAGCATGGATGTGATCATGTTTTTAGCGGTTGAAAACTCACGTGCCCTAAAGAAAACCCAAGTAAAATTGACAAGGGTATAGGTCAAAAGCGCCAAGAGAATGCCAGTAAACGTATTTATTTTAATATTAATTTTTCCTTTTAACATACGTTCCACCACTAAATAAATACCATGCAGAGCTCCCCAAATCACAAAGGTCCATGCTGCACCATGCCATAATCCGCCAAGGAGCATCGTAATCATCAAGGCCGCATACATTCTTACGATACCATGTTTGTTGCCACCTAGTGGAATGTATAAATAATCCCTTAACCAGGTGGATAATGAAATGTGCCAACGACGCCACAAATCGGAAAATCCAATGGCGGCATACGGATATCTAAAGTTATCCGGTAAGATGATTCCAAGCATCATGGCTATTCCAATTGCGCAGGTAGAATAACCTGCGAAGTCGAAAAATATTTGCCCTGAAAATGCCAAAGTTCCCACCCAAGCATCCAAACCGTGGAGAATGGATTTTGACCCAAAAACTGTGTCAGCAGTATCGGATAACAAGGTGTCTGCCAACACCACTTTTTGGAACAATCCGATGGTCAACAAAAACAAGCCCCAAATAAATTGATTGATGGTGGCTTTTTTCTCTTCATAAAATTGAGAAATTAATTCTTCTGCTCTCACAATTGGTCCTGCAACTAATTGCGGAAAAAACGTTACATACAACGCAAAATCAAGGAAGGTTTTTGCCCGCTCGGTTCGTTTTAAATACATGTCAATAGTATATGACATAGTCTGGAAGGTGTAGAACGAAATACCCATTGGTAGAATTATATCCATAGGTTGTGCCTGATATCCATATCCATAACTATTCACAACTGCGGTGAAATTATCTAACATGAAATCTCTGTATTTGAAAAACCCCAGAAATCCTAAATTAACAAACATGCTCAACATCAGCCATAGCTTGCGTTTGCGTTGATTTTCTTCGATAGCCAAATTTTTGCCCGCCACCCAATCTACCATGGTGGATATCCATAGCAAAATGACCAATGGCGGATTCCACAGTCCATAAAACACATAACTGGCAAAAAGAAGCATTCTTTTTTTATTGGTCCAATTGAAGAGCTTTGCATAATAAAGTGCCAAAACAATGACTAAAAAGACGATAAAACTTAAGGAATTGAATAGCATGACTAGTTGGTTTTAGAGTTAGACAATGCGCCATCGGCTTTCATGATTTTTACTAATTCGGTAGTGAAATATCTGGCGTCTTTTGCTGAAAGATGTGATTCTTCAGGGCATTCTAAATTTTTGAACTGCTCATAATCCTCATAGTGATAGGCTTTAGAGTTTGTTGCTTTCACTAAAGGCTCCCAAAATTCCGAGCGTGGCAGAAACTTGTCTTCCCCTGCCTTGAGCCACCCACTAGAAGGACATTGCAACAAAATGAGGTTGCCACCGCGTTCCATAAATTTTTTTGCATCATCAACAAAATATTTGGTGGTTGATTCCTTATCTGGTGGATTTGTATTACTCATGATAAAAAATTTCCACACTCTTTTAATCGAATTTGCAAAAGCGGTATCCGTTACTGTTCTTTCGCTCATAGGATTGTTCCGGTCTTCCTCAGTATATTGGAATGCGTAGAATGGTGGGTCTTTGGGTTTTCCTGTTCTATTGGCTATATCTATTGTTTTCAGCAAAGATTTTAAATCAATATCATCCGACCAGCCTTCTTCGCTAGTCGACACTAAAGCCAAGTTTTTTTGAAGTGGGAGCGATAACCAATGATTGAGACGTTGAGCGTAAGTTCTCTTTTTATAATAATCAATACGCGATTGGGGCCGTTTCCAGGGACTGGCTTCGGGAAAAGTCGTAGAAAAAAAGAGACCAGGAGTAACGCCGACAAGCACTGTGCCTGTAAAATCTGTATTATTTACAATATCATTAAATACAGGCAATGGCGAAGCACCAGCACATGCCAATTGAATTGGTCTTACCCCAGTTTCTTTCTCCCATTCATTGAGTTGGATATCAAATAGAACGCGAGAAGACCCAAGGAGCACGACATCCTCGGAAGATCCGTTTTCTACTTTTGCACGTTGAACGGCCCAGAGATTTTTATCATCATCGAGATCCGGAATTTTGCCTTGGGATCTCCAATAGACTTCCCATGCAACAATGCTGACGACGCTTAAGGTCACAGCAATAATGAGTGTTTGTTTTAGATTCATTTTGTTTGGTTTGGTTACTATTTTAATTTTATAATGGCATCCAGGTCACTAAAATGGACTGAATGATAAAAAACACAATAAACGGAATGACTAAATAGCCCATCACATCTCGTGCTTGAATCTTAATGCCTGCTCCCATAATGGGGAATACAAGCAATAAATAAAAGGGTTGTAACAAATTGGTAAGGCTTTCACCATAGGCAATGGATAA
>JBGTCT010000020.1:0-5573 GCA_041748695.1 Aquaticitalea sp.
TCGTTACGTTACAAATAAAAATAAAAAGAATACGCCAGATAGAATGGAGTTGAAAAAATTCAACCCAATCCTTAAGCGTATGACAGTTCATAAAGAAATTAAATAATAAAGAGTCATGGCAAAGAAATCAGTAGCATCATTACAAACAGGATCTAAAAGGTTGACTAAAGCTATAAAAATGGTGAAGTCTCCCAAAACAGGAGCTTACATGTTCGTTGAATCGGTCATGGCACCAGAGTTTGTAGATGACTTTTTAAAGAAAAACTAAACATACATACCTTTTGTATTACAACTGCTTTCATTGCGAAAGCAGTTTTTTTATGTCTATATTTGAACCGAAGAAGTGACAAATTAGCAGTCTTAATAGTTAGGCTTAATTGTTGACTTCCCTTCACAAATAAGTAACATCATGAGCTTTTTTAAAAAAATATTCTCTTCAGAAAAAAAGGAAACTTTAGATAAAGGTTTGGAGGCATCCAAATCCACTTTTTTCACTAAGCTCAACAAAGCCGTTGCCGGGAAATCTAAAGTAGATGATGAAGTACTAGATAATCTCGAAGAGATTTTGGTATCTAGTGATGTTGGTGTGAATACGACCTTAAAAATCATCAAACGTATTGAAGAGCGCGTTGCCAAAGACAAATATCTTGGTACCTCGGAGCTCAATCGCATATTACGTGAAGAAATAGCCGGACTTTTATCGGAAGTGGATAGCGGCAACGCCACAGAGTTTACAATTCCAAAGGATAAAAAACCTTACGTCATAATGGTGGTTGGCGTTAATGGTGTTGGAAAAACTACAACCATAGGAAAGCTAGCCTCACAACTCAAAAAACAAGGATTGAAAGTTGTGCTTGGAGCTGGAGATACCTTTAGGGCTGCTGCCATTGAGCAATTGCAAGTTTGGGCCGATCGGGTTGATGTGCCAATGGTGCGACAAGATATGGGAAGCGATCCTGCCTCTGTAGCCTTTGATACATTAAAAAGTGCTGTCAATCAACAAGCCGATGTGGTTATTATTGATACGGCTGGACGTTTGCATAATAAAGTCAATTTAATGAACGAATTGACCAAGGTAAAACGTGTAATGCAAAAAGTGATTGATGATGCACCTCATGATGTTTTGTTGGTGTTGGATGGCTCTACAGGTCAAAATGCCTTTGAGCAAGCTAAACAGTTTACAGCAGCAACAGAAGTCACGTCCTTGGCTGTAACAAAATTAGATGGAACCGCCAAAGGTGGTGTGGTCATTGGAATATCAGATCAATTCCAGATTCCTGTCAAATATATTGGAGTTGGAGAGGGTGTTGACGATCTTCAGGTCTTCAATAAATTTGAATTTGTTGATTCTTTCTTCAAATAATAGATTCATTGCTATAAATCTTAAAAGTATTTCTGCAAAAAGTTTTAAAACTATCTTTACTTTAGTATTTTTATTAAAAGACTAACTATGAGATTATTTGTTTTGCTACTTGTGGCCGTATTTTTTTATTCCTGTAAAAATTCGTCTGGCGATTCTCCAAAAAGTTCTTCGCCTTTAGTTGTTGACACACCCATTGAAGATTTTAGGGAATTAAAAATATTGGATTCAAAGCATATCAATGTGGATGATCTTTGGGAGCCTTTCAATAAAGACATGGCAAGTTTTACTAGAGCAGACTATAAGACTTTAAAGCCCCTAATATTAGAACAAAACATCCCTACACTTCAAAAATTGATTTTGAATGGCAACTTGACCTATGAAAATCTCACAAAATTTTATTTATATCGAATCAGGGAGTTCGACAGAGCTAATGATTTGTCCTTAAATTCCGTGATTTCCTTAAATCCAAATGTGATAGCCGAAGCCAAACAAAAAGATATAGAACTAAAGAATAAAAAGCTAAAGCACTCCATTTTTGGAATGCCTATTCTATTGAAGGATAACATTGATGCTTCAGGCATGGCTACCACTGCAGGAGCTGTTGCACTTCAAGATAATTATGCCGATGATGCGTTTATAGTAAAAAAATTAAAAGAAAATGGCGCGTTGATTTTAGGAAAGGCCAATTTGAGTGAATGGGCTTACTTTTTCTGTGGTGACTGCCCAAGTGGTTATAGCGCAATTGGCGGACAGACATTAAATCCTTACGGACGAAGAGTCATTGATACTGGAGGATCAAGTTCAGGAAGTGCCGTTGCGGTTTCGGCGAATTTTTGTGTAGCATCCATTGGAAGTGAAACTTCGGGCTCTATTCTTTCGCCTTCAAGTCAAAATTCAGTGGTCGGATTAAAACCAACTGTGGGCTTATTGAGCAGAAGTGGCATTGTACCAATTTCCTCAACTTTGGATACGCCTGGACCCATCACAAAAAACGTAACAGATAATGCAATTTTGTTGGACGCTATGTTTGGAGAAGATCTTACGGATAATAAATCGATTAATGCACTTTGGGAGCCAGGTTTTTATATCGAGGAGTTGATGACGAAATCCTTGGAGGGAAGACGTTTTGGTGCATTTAAACGCTTAATGGAAAATCCGTTGTACATAAACGCACTATCGGTTTTAAAAACTCAAGGTGCCGAAATTATTGAAATTGAAGAAGAAAAAATTGATTTACCCAATTTTTTGAGATTATTGAACCTCGATATGAAGCAGGATTTGCCAAAGTACTTATCAACAACAACTGATAGTTTGGTCAAGGTAAGCTCCGTTCAGGATGTTATCAAATTCAACCGATCAGATTCCACGAGTAGGATGCCATATGGTCAAAACCTCTTTCACGGAATTGCGGCGGATTCAGCTTCGGAAACCGCATTTGATTCTATAAAAAGTACGCTTAAAACCAATGGCATACGATTCTTTGATACACCGATGAAAGAACATGATTTGGATGGAATTTTATCAATGAACAACGTTCATGCTGGTTTTGCAGCAGTTGCGGAATATCCCGCCATTACTGTGCCGATGGGTTACGACGAAGAAGGAATACCAAAAGGGCTGACATTTATTGCTGAACGTCTTCAGGAAAAATTTTTATTGCAATGGGCATATATTTATGAACGCGCATCAAAAATGCGAAAAGCACCAAGGAATTACAATTAGGCTTATAATTAATTGGTCAACGCATTGATTTTCTCCCAAAGCACATCATCAAAATCTGATAAGGCAAAGGTGCTGGCATCGCCTGCTTCGCCCATGCGAATGACCACCAATTTTTTGCTTGGAACCAAATATATTTTTTGATCATTTTTCCCTAATGCCGCATACATATCCGCAGGTGCATTTGGAATCAAGGAACCATTAAACCCAAACTGAAGTTGAGGTAGACGATATGTTGATTTTCCGTTTAGCCACCAAAGATAGCCATAAGCTTCATTAATGTTTTGAGATGTATTTGTGGCTTGCTCCAAAAAGCTTTCTGGAATAATCTGGAAACCTTCCCAAGTTCCTTGTGCATAAATCAATAGTCCAAAACGTGCCATACTTCTGGAATTGCTCCAATACACGCTCAAATGATCAACAGGTATCCATGTGCCATTCATCCCTATTCTGTTCTTTAATTTTGTATTGAAATAGTTGCTCCAAGTGTCGTTGCTAGCGGTCGCAACGACATCTTGCATCTTTACATAGACATTATGATAGGCCCAACGATTTCCTGCATCGGCAACATATTGAAGATTTGCAGGCGACACATCGTCTCCCAAACTATCATCCAAACCAGAATTCATTGACAATAGATTTTTGCAAGTGATAAGGTTTTCTTTTTCCAATGGAACGCTTGTCCAACCTGTTCCAAGATAATCGGAAACTTTGTTGTTGATATTTATAAGCCCTGCTTCCTCGGCAATGCCAGCTACGGCTGTGGTCAAGGTTTTTCCGGCACTTGCCCAATACCAAAATGATGTTTCAGAATGACCATTCATATACTGTTCTAAGACTATTTTCCCATTATGGAGGATGATAAAACTTTTGGTGTTCTTTTCTTCAAGATAATCCAATAACGGTTGAAGCTGGCTTTCGTTCCAGCCTAATTCTGAAATTGATACCGTTTCCCATGTATGTGAATCATTCGGTGGGAAATAGATTTCATTTTCTTGTGGTGTATCAATAGGAACATCCGTATTACTGGAAGAACAATTCATTAGTGCCAAAATACTAAAAACAAGTAGGCGAAAAATAGTTGGCTTCATGGCTAATAGTTTGAGCATAAGACTTATAAAGATATGAATGGTTTAATAATAATATTCATAAAACGTTAATCGACAATCATTGCGTATCTTTGCACACTAAAATTTTTGAAATGCGTACGAAATCTTTAAAAAAGAATCGAATCAACGTTGTGACTTTGGGTTGTAGCAAAAATGTCTATGACAGTGAAGTGCTGATGGGACAACTAAAAGCCAGCGGCAAGGATGTTGTTCACGAGCAGGAAGGCAACATTGTGGTGATAAATACGTGCGGCTTTATCAATAATGCAAAGGAGGAAAGCATCAACACGATTTTGGAGTTCATGCAGAAGAAGGAAGATGGTGAAGTGGACAAAGTGTTTGTCACAGGGTGCTTGAGCGAACGTTACAAACCAGATTTACAAAAGGAAATCCCGAATGTTGACCAGTATTTTGGCACAACAGAATTACCTGCATTGTTAAAAGCACTCGGCGCGGATTACAAACATGAATTGATTGGTGAGCGATTGACAACAACTCCCAAAAACTATGCTTATTTAAAGATTGCCGAAGGTTGCGACCGACCTTGCAGCTTTTGTGCCATTCCATTGATGCGCGGTAAGCACAAGTCTACACCCATTGAGTCGATTGTTATTGAAGCAGAAAAATTAGCTGCCAAAGGCGTCAAGGAATTGATATTGATTGCACAAGATTTGACCTATTATGGTCTTGATTTATATAAAAAACGAAATCTTGCCGAATTGCTTGAAGCACTTGTAAAGGTTGATGGCATTGAATGGATTCGTTTGCATTATGCGTTTCCAACGGGTTTCCCAATGGATGTATTGGACGTGATGAACCGCGAAGCTAAAATTTGCAATTATCTCGATATTCCGTTACAACATATTAGCGATTCGATTTTAAAAAGTATGCGTCGTGGTACAACAAAAGAAAAAACCACCAAGTTGCTCAAGGAATTTCGTTCCATTGTTCCTGATATGACGATACGTACTACACTTATTGTGGGATATCCAGGCGAAACGGAAGAAGACTATCAAACTTTGAAAGATTGGGTTCAGGAGATGCGTTTTGAGCGATTGGGATGTTTTACCTACAGCCACGAAGAAAACACACATGCCTACAATTTGGAAGATGATGTGCCTGAAGACGTTAAACAGGCAAGAGCCAACGAGATTATGGAGATTCAATCACAGATTTCTTGGGAATTGAACCAAGCAAAAATAGGGCAGGAGTTTAAAGTAGTGATTGACAGGAAGGAAGGCAACTATTTTGTAGGCCGAACAGAATTTGATTCGCCAGATGTAGACAACGAAGTTCTTATTGATGCGTCTGTTTGTTACTTAAAAACAGGTGAATTCACAACAGTGAGGATTACAGAAGCTGCCGATTTTGATTTGTACGGA
>JBGTCT010000021.1:0-3271 GCA_041748695.1 Aquaticitalea sp.
GTTAATTGATAGGAAGAAAAATGAATTGGACCTAGACGAGCATGATTATCTCTCGCCCGAAGATTTATTTGAAAGCATTGTCAGAGCAGGAAAGGCACGTTTACGGCCTGTATTGTTAACGGCAATCACAACCATATTGGGATTGATTCCATTGGCTATAGGATTAAACATTAATTTCTTCACGCTTTTTAGGGATTTCAATCCGAATATTTATATGGGAGGAGACAATGTTATATTCTGGGGACCTTTGGCTTGGACCGTAATTTATGGTTTATTTGTCGCAACTTTCTTAACCTTGATTGTGGTGCCTATTTTGTTTTTCCTATCTGTAAAATTTAAAATGTGGTTACGCAGAAAAATAAAATCAGTGAATGAAGAACTGGATGATGAACCAATCGTTCGTTTGGACATTGATTAATAATGAAATACTTCGTTGCAAGCAAGCGAGGTCTCAAATTCCAAAAAAAAAGTCCCGAATCCAAAAACGGAAAAAACGATGCGAGCATCGCGGAACTAATCCCTAAAAGATTAAAAGAAGGGGATTTAAAAAGTTTTTTTTAGTTTTTGAGCATCAATTATTTGAAAAATATCTCCGAAAAATATCCAAATTATAAAGAGGCTGTCATGACTTATCAGACAGCCTCTTTGTAATGTCATGCCAATTTTTTAAAATTTAAAATTTAATGCAGCACTAATTGTAGTACCATTAAAACCAAATTGGCTTACTTCCCAGGGATATTTAAAACGTCCCCCTAAATCTGTTACAAAATCTCCTTTTGTATCAATTTCATCAGGATAAACATTCAATAGATTGTTTGCTGAAAGATTTGCAGAAAACTTATCATTGAACTTATACCCAATAATTAAATCAGTAATTATTTTCCCAGCAAATGTTTGGTCGTAGGCTGCATCATCAATTGGCAAATTACTACCTCCAGGTCCCAATGGCGCTCCATTTAATCCATTATTAGAGTGTTGCCAAGTTACCTCACCAAAATAAGTGTTATTTAATATGAAATTCCACTTGTTCAGATTATAATCAAAGCCAAGTAACACTTTAGATTTTGGCCTTGAAGAAGTGATTCTAGATTGCTCTTTACGATTAAAAATCTCATATCCATTGGCAGCTAATAAAGGTGGCGTACCTATTTTTCCTTCAATTTTCGTTTCATTAAAATTCGCAGCTAACGTAGCCCCTAAAACACCATTACCTACATCGATTTTGCTGTAATTGACCACCAGGTCAACTCCATTAGTATTCGTATTGACAGCATTGACAAAGAATTTTAAACTCGTTATCGAATTATCCAATAAAATTTGTTCAACAGGATTAGTGGTGTTTTCGTCTCCATCAAAACCAATTTCTCCCGTAAATAATACACGATCATCTACTTTTACGTTGTAAAAGTCGGCAGATAATGATAAATTGTTACCTACTTTATAAGTTATACCTGCTGAAATATTTTTAGAGGTTTCTGCGGTTAATTGTGGCACCCCTAATCCTTCTCTAATGATAGGGTCTACGTTATTGAATGTCCCCTGATTTGAAATGGTTCCTCCAGAAACTAATGTTTGTATGTTACTTAAATAGATTTGATGCAATGCTGGTGCTCTAAAACCTGTACTATATGAAGCCCTTATCGCACCTTTACCTCCTCCTAATAGATATCTACCAGTCATTTTCCAGGATGTATTATCGCCAAAATCACTAAAATCTTCGTACCTAATGGCTCCTCCAATAAGTAATGCTTCTGTTAACTCCCATTCTAAATCAGCATAGACACCATAATTGTCTCTATCTGCAATTACTGCATTACTTGGTTGTAACCCAGGAAAGGATTGTGCTCCTCCAGCACCAGTAGGATTAAAATAAGAAGCTGGCTCACCTGCTAATGCGGTAAAACGTTCTCCTTTTAATTCTGCCCCAAAAGCAATACCAACCATACCAAAGTTTTTTGAAAAATCTAAATTGGCCAGAGTATTACTAAATGTATATCCGCCAACGTCAAAGGATGTTGGACTATTAGCTCCTAAATCTCTATTTAGTGTGTTATTAACTTCATAATCTACGGCACTTCTGCCATAAGTACCACTTAAATCAACATTAAACCCAAGCATTTCCCATTTCGTACCAACGGTCATATTATTATCTCTAATATCAGTTTCAAAGGTTGGTTGAAATCCTTGATATTCAGTTCCTTCCTCGTGTAATAAATTAAATGGGTCTGGAACAAAATAAGGAGTTCTGTATAATGCGAAACTTTTTCCTTGTCTATAGGTTAACCCACCAAAAGCATAAAATTCACCATTGTTTGAATTAAATGGAACACCGGCGTTAAAAAATATATCTGTTTTTTTTAATTCAGGTTGACCAACAGTCATACCTAAATCTGGATTATTAGTCACATACGATCCAAACGTGGGATCATCTGGTTCAATACCAAACAATACATCCCTTCCAGGGGTTCCTGCCCTATTGGTTTCTTCTTGTTCGTAATAACCTACCGTAAAGTTTAAATAGCCTCCTTTATCCCCGAGATTAATGGAGGTGTTTAAATCAGCTCCAAAATTAAATCCATCTCCTTCAGTGGTTACTCCAGATTTTACATTTACCGTAGTATATTCAACACCTTTTTTTAAAACCATATTAATTACACCGGCTATGGCATCAGAACCATATTGTGCAGATGCACCATCTCTCAATACTTCAATTCGTTCGATAGCTGCTACAGGAATACTCTTTAAATCAACACCAACTTCCCCCTTTCCTGGAGTGTCATTAATATATACTAAAGCACTTTGATTTTTACGTTTTCCATTCACTAAAACCAAGGTTCTACTAGGTCCTAAACCTCTTAAATCTGCTGGATCAAAATGCGCTGTAGCATCAGATATCGTTTGATTCGTAGAGTTGAATGATGGAACTTTATAGGTAAGCATCTTGTCCACTGTTGGCTGTCCTGTATTCGTTAATTCTGATGCGCTAATATTATCAATTGGCACTGGAGAATCCAAAATAGTTCTTGGTTTGGATCGGTTTCCAACTAGAATAATCTCATCTAGACCAACACCAGATTGCATAGTTACTGAAATAGTAGGACTATCAACCGTAATCTTTTGAGTTTCATATCCAACATAAGAGAAGACTAAAACGTCTCCGTTATTGGCCTTAATTGAAAATTTACCTTCGAAATCGGTAATGGTTCCTGTCGAAGTTCCTTCAATTATTACCGAAACCCCTGGTAATGGTTGAGAGGTGTCATCCGTTACG
>JBGTCT010000022.1:0-4847 GCA_041748695.1 Aquaticitalea sp.
CGCACAGGCCAATCCACTGCAATGCCATCTTTTTTATTGGCTTCAAAATCAATATCACTCAATCGGTAGCTTTGCCTGCCCCAAGTTAAAGACCTCCCACCAACATGATAGCCTCGCATCCAGTCAAAACGTCTAATTTCATTATAAGGGTGCACAAGATCATCTACAAAAAAATGATGATGTGCTTCATCGGTAGTGTATCCGGTTCTATCCTGTTTGTACTTTCGTTCCTTGGTTTCCCGAGTTGCCACACCTCCATTTGGCATATCCCAAGGATCTAAATTGGCCGTAGGATAATCTACGACATGTTTTATCATTGGCCCACGTTCGAGCACTAGGGTTTTCAAACCATTTTCACAGAGTTCTTTAGCTGCCCAACCTCCTGATATACCAGTTCCGACCACAATGGCATCGTATTCTTCCAGAAGTTTGACAGAATTATTAATATTAATCATTCCTATTAGTTTTTAGATATTAATGAATTAAATTTTTTTATAGAATATCAATAAAAGTAATTATCTTATTCGTAATTTTCAGACTTTGTTATCATAAAATTCATTTAATTTTTAATTTTTTATATATGAATAGTCAAAAAACATCTAGAATAATTACACTATTGGCATTAGGGCTTTTCTTGGTATTTATATCCTGTAAAAATGACCAAAAAACTGATGCCAAAAGAGAAGTCGTTGAAAATGAAGTAAATGAGGTTCCTTTTTTTAAGTTGTCTCTAGCTCAATGGTCTCTTCATAAATATATTTTGGAACAAAACGGTGATCCATTTCAGTTTGCGGCAATGGCCAAAGAGATGGGATTTGAAGGTGTGGAATATGTAAGTGGGTTATACGCCAAGGAGGTAGAAGCTTTGGGTTTTGATAGGACAATAGACTCATTAAAAGTAATGAGCGAGCTTAGTGGCATGCAAAATGTATTGATTATGATTGATGGCGAAGGAGATCTCGCCGATCCAAATGAGAAAGCAAGGAATCTGGCAGTTGAAAACCATAAAAAATGGGTTGATGCCGCCAAAAAATTGGGATGTCATTCCATTAGGGTGAATACCTTTGGGACCAATGATCCTGAAATCTGGAAAGTAACGGTAGTTGATGGTTTAAGAAAATTATCGGAATATGCAGCCACAAAAAACATTAATGTACTGTGCGAAAATCATGGTTGGCTCTCGTCTGATGTTCCCAAACTAATGGAGGCAATCCACGCAGTAAATATGCCCAATTGCGGTACTCTGCCCGATTTTGGAAATTGGTGCGTAAAACGAAAAGAAGGTTCGCAATGGGGCGAGTGTCTTGAGGAATATCCAGATAAATATGAAGGCATCAAAATGATGTTGACCGCAGCGAAAGCGGTGAGTGCAAAATCCTATGATTTTGATGGGAATGGTGATGAAACCACTTTGGATTACCCTAGAATCATCCAAATGGTAAAAGATGCTGGTTATACCAATTATATAGGTGTTGAGTACGAAGGAGAACGATTACCTGAAAAGGAAGGGATTCTAGCCACCAAAAATCTATTGTTGAAATCCGCGAAAGTTTTACAGTAACACATGTAATAATAACCAACCAAATAATAATATGAAATCGCAATTAACAACTTCGCAAACAAACACCAAAGAAGGTTAGGCGATAACATATGACCGATAAAAGCAATAAATATCTACATATGAAAAAATCAACTCAATTTAAATTATCCTTTATGATGTTCCTCGAATTTTTTATTTGGGGAGGATGGTTTGTGACTTTAGGGTCGTTTTTGGGGAACAATTTAAATGCTACGGGAGCAGAAACAGGAATGGCGTTTTCAACACAATCTTGGGGTGCAATCATTGCGCCATTTATTATTGGATTGATTGCAGATCGCTTTTTTAATGCTGAAAAAATTCTAGGTGTGTTGCATATTATTGGTGCAATTTTGATGTATCAAATGTCACAATCTACAGAATTTGCTACCTTTTACCCATATGTTTTGGGGTATATGATAGCTTATATGCCAACATTGGCACTTGTCAACTCCATTTCATTTAATCAAATGAAAAATCCAGCTAAAGATTTTCCGATTGTTAGAGTTTTTGGAACCATAGGCTGGATTGTGGCTGGCTTGATCATAAGTCTGGTATTTAAATGGGATTCTGAATCCAATATAGCTTCGGGTATGTTATCCAATACCTTTACCATGGTGGCCATTGCATCTGCGGTTTTAGGGGTATTTAGCTTTACTCTACCTAAAACACCACCAACAGCTGTAAAAGGCGAAAAAGTATCTATTTCAGAAATACTTGGATTGGATGCTTTAAAATTATTAAAGGATAGAAACTTTTTTGTATTCTTCATTTCATCAGTATTGATCTGTATTCCATTAGCATTTTATTATCAGAATATAAGTTTGTTTTTAACCGAATATAAAGTTGAAAATTCCACCGCTTGGGCATCGCTGGGACAGATTTCAGAAGTCGGATTTATGTTGTTATTGCCTTTTTTCTTCAGGAAATATGGATTTAAGAAAACCATCCTTTTTGGAATGCTGGCTTGGGGAATAAGGTACGCATTATTTGCCTATGGAAATGCAGGAGATTTGTTTTTTATGCTTGTTATAGGGATTGGCCTACATGGCATTTGTTATGATTTTTTCTTTGTTTCCGGACAAATTTATACCGACAGTAAAGCAGGGGAGAAAATAAAAAGTGCTGCTCAAGGGTTGATTACCTTGGCAACCTATGGCGTAGGAATGTTGATAGGTTTTTGGGTGGCAGGAAAGATAGCAGATAATAATGTATTGGCAGATGACACACATAGTTGGCATGATGTATGGGCATTTCCAGCACTTTTTGCCATTGGAGTTTTGCTGTTTTTTGCCGTAATGTTTAAAAAAGAAAATGTTGAATATAAAGTTTAACGTAAATTTAGATTAATGGGTGCTAAAATTAGATTGGGAATTGTAGGAGGAGGAGGAGATTCACTCATAGGAATATTACATCGAATTGCTTCGGCGATGTACGACAAATATTTAGTGGTTGGTGGAGTTTTCAATCCCGTTTGGGAGGAAAATATTGGCTTTGCCAGAAAAATAGGTTTGCCTACAAATAGAGTTTATATTGACTTTGACACAATGATTGTTGAAGAGTTAAAACTTCCCATTGATGAAAGAATACAAGTGGTGTCGATACTAACACCAAATTTTCTTCACTTTCCTATGGCCAAAAAGTTATTGGAAAACGGGTTTAATGTCATTTGCGAAAAACCGATGACAACCACTTATGAGGAGGCAAAAATACTACATGAGACACTTAAGATGGCAAAAACGGTTTTCGCCGTAACTTATACTTATACAGGCTATCCTATGATTCGACAAATGCGGGAAATGGTCAAAGAAGGAGTTTTGGGGAAAATCCAAAAGTTGGATGCACAGTATTATCAAGGCTGGATCAATCCTATCATTCACGATAAGGAAAAACGATCGACCACATGGCGATTGAATCCTGAAAAATCCGGAATCAGTTGTTGTATTGGCGATATAGGAACGCACGCTTTCGATATGTTGGAATATGTTTCAGGTTTAAAAATTGAATCTGTTTTGGCCGACTTGAATTACATTTATGAAGATAATAAAATGGATATTGACGGTACAGTATTGTTGCGTTGCTCCCACAATGTAAAAGGGGTGATTTGCACAAGCCAGATTGCAACTGGTGAGGAAAACAGTTTTGTAGTCAAGATTTACGGGGAACGAGCAGGATTAAAATGGGAACAAGAGAATCCCAATTATCTATATTTAATGGAAGATGGAAAACCACTTCGGGTATTAAAACCTGGCCATTCCTATAACAGTGAATTGTCTTTGGACGGTACTAAATTGCCACCGGGACATCCAGAGGGCATTTTTGACGCCATGGGGAATATTTACAAAGGAGTAGCCAAAGCAGTCAATAAAGAACCCTATGACCATGGCGAATATCCCACCATTATAGATGGTGTTAGAGGCATGAACTTTATAGAAAAAACTGTAGAGTCTCACAAAAAGGGAAATGTTTGGATTAATATTGAATCTATAAACGAATGACAACCATTAAAGGCCCAGCTATTTTTTTAGCACAATTCATGGATGACACAGCCCCCTTTAATTCATTGGAAGGCTTGTGCAAATGGGCAAGTGAATTGGGGTACAAAGGCATTCAAATGCCAACATTGGATCCCCGTTTGATCGATCTAACCAAAGCTGCCGAAAGCCAAACCTATTGTGATGAGTTGTTGGGCAAAATTAATTCGTACGGATTAGAACTTACTGAACTCTCTACACATATCCAGGGTCAGTTGGTCGCCGTTCATTCCGCCCATGATATCATGTTCGATGTGTTTGCACCAGACCATTTAAAAGGGAAGCCTAAAGAACGTACCTCTTGGGCCATTCAGGAAATGAAAAATGCGGCCATCGCGAGCCGAAGATTAAAAACCAAGGCACATGCCACATTTTCGGGGTCTTTATTATGGCCGGCAGTCCATCCTTGGCCCCAACAACCCAAAGGATTGGTTGAGATGGGCTTTAAAGAATTGGCAAACCGTTGGTTGCCCATTTTAAATGCTTTTGATGAGAATGGAGTGGATGTGTGTTACGAAGTACATCCTGTTGAAGACATTCATGATGGGGATACATTTGAACGCTTTTTGGCTGCGACGGGGAACCACAATCGAGTAAATATATTATATGACCCTTCCCATTTTGTGCTTCAGCAATTAAATTATATTGAATACATCGACCATTATCACGAATTCATAAAAATGTTTCATGTTAAGGATTCCGAGTTTAATCCAACTGGTAAAAAAGGAACCTTTGGA
>JBGTCT010000023.1:0-5574 GCA_041748695.1 Aquaticitalea sp.
AACAAAAGCGAGAATGAAACAACACATGGAAAATGCCAAGCAATCCTTTAAAAGGGATGGTACTTTGGAATTTGAAAATACTCCTTCAACATACACCCTTGCTTTACCCGATGGCAGTAAAAAAGTTGTGCAAGGTATCGGTAAAATAATACTGAACACGAAGGGAGAGGTCATTAAGATGGCTGGTACTGTGCAGGATATTTCCCTACAGGATCAAGCGGAAAAAAAACTAAATAAATACAACATCGAATTAGAGATAAAAAACAAAGAACTGGCCCAATTCGCTTACGCTGCATCACACGACTTGCAAGAACCCCTTAGAACCATTTCCAACTTTTCAAAATTATTGGCGCTAAAAATAGAGAAGTTTCAGGATGAAGATATGAGGAAATATATGATGGTGATTTCTGGAGGGGCAACCCGCATGTCTAAACGTATTAATGATTTACTAGACTTTTCTAGAATAGGAAAAGGTATGATAAAGTCAAACAAAGATTGTAATACATTATTGAAAGATGTCTTAATTGATATATCAGCAGTGATTGCAGAAAGCGGAGCAGACATCAATGTGGAAAAATTACCCATAGCAAATTGCAGTGATTTACAAGTGGTATTTCAAAACCTTATCACCAATGCCATCAAATTCAGAAGAGAAGGTGTTGCACCTGTTATAAATATTTCAGCAACCGACACAGGAAAAGAATATTTATTCGCAATTAAAGATAATGGCATTGGCATTGAAAAAGAATACAGCGAACGGATTTTTGTACTTTTTCAACGCCTGCACACAAGATCTGAATATGAAGGGACAGGAATAGGATTGTCGCTATGCCAAAAAATTATTGAATTGCATGGAGGAACTATATGGGTCGAATCTAAATTTGGAGAAGGAAGCACCTTTTATTTCACCATACCAAAAATTTGAACAATTATATTATGAAATCGCCATTATTTTTGAAATACCGACACAATGAAAATAGCGCGATTGCATATGACCGATTAAAAACAATAAATATCTAAATATGAAAAAAAAACTAGACTGCATTTTATTGGTTGACGATGATCCGGATGATAACTTTTTCCATCAAATTATTATCAATGAAATGAACATAGTACACACTATCGAAATAGCAAAAAACGGTATTGAAGCATTGGCATATCTTAAAAAGGAAGATCAAAAGCCCCCTGATATCATATTTCTAGACCTCAACATGCCTAAAATGAATGGCTGGGAATTTTTAGAACACTATAAAAACTTGGACACATCCCAAAAACCAAAAGTGCTGATTATCATTTTAACCACTTCAGCAAATCCCGAACATATAGAAAAGGCCAAGGAAATACAAGATGTCACGGGCTTTGAAACAAAACCATTGACCAAAGAAATGCTCTCAAAAATTTTAGAGCAACATTTTCAGGACTATTTATAATCAAATTGCACGCATGCAAATTATTGAAAGTGAATCGATTTTCAATTAATTTGAATTAGCATAGCATTCGGTATGATTATAGACAGGCACACACTTCGTATACTTAAAGATTACAGAAAATCGAAGTATTTACATAAATTTTGGTAGGATATCAATATGCAATATATTCATTGGAGCAATTATTTGTATCTCTATCTTATTAGTTAATTTAAATTCAAAATAATAGATTATACTGGTAGCGCACATAACACACATGAAAACTTTTTTTAAAATTTGATTTTACCCAACTTGCAATAAAGTCAATTATGAAATACTTGAGGCTCTAGATACAAAACCTCGTATGCTATGTTTAGGATAAATTGAGTTTTATAAGATGCCCCATAGGAGGATAATCGGCAAATCTAAAGGAATCTGCTAATCATGAACACTAGCGATTATTGTCCGATTCACATACTCGCTTCAAAATTAGACACAAACAAAAAAAGCTATGTAAGTGTGTCGCCGAGACATACTGAATTTAATAAAGTCAAGCCTGAAGTCTTAACAATCGCAGATATTCTATACAAAGGACATGTAGCTTATTAAGACAGAGAACCGTGTCATTTCATCCAATTCAAACTATATATTAGAATATAGATAGATGAAGAGATAAGAGGGAGCAGTTATTGAGAGAGTTCCGCCTTGGTAATTTATAATACCACTCTTTTTTTCAAACACTCAATCAAAATTATTTTCAGTTTTCCTAAAAATTCTGAAACATTTACTATAAATTCTGTAACGCCGCTTTTCAGTGTGGAGTTTAACTTTGTAAAACAAAATTCTATAAAAGAAATGCAGACATCAACAACCTTTTTACCTAAACAATACGCAAGAGTGGTTAGAACCTTTCCAAAATTGGTAACTACTGGTTTGAATGCCCGGATAAGACTTAAAATAAAAAATCCTTCGGTTTAGGGTTCAAATCCAATTAATCCAGAAAAATCTTCAACTTAAATCAACAATAACCATGATTTCAGTAAAATCTAAAATAAATGATATTAATGAATTCTTTTCTACTTTAAAAAAGGAGATTGGTGGATCGTGGACTTCAGATTCCAAAGAATACCACTTCCAATTGGACGATAGTATGGGCAACGGAAGTATCCGCTTTATCAATTTGGAGGAAGGTATATCATTTTTTGAGTTGAATCTGGACGTTTGCGAAGATATTAACCTATGTATTGATACACTTTTAGGAACCCACGTAAATTTTATTTACTGTTCCGACGGTAAACTGTCCCATTCTTTTGATGCTTGTAAAACCATCAATACCATTGAAACTTTTCAAACAAGTATCCTATCCAACATTGCAAATTCTGGGAATACCATTCTATTGGAAAAAGGAGTCCCAACAGTCGCTACCATCATTTCTGTAAACACGAGCAGTGATGTTAGCAACAAATCACATTGGACCAACAGTTTGAGGCAGACATTTATTGAGGGAAAAACGGATGACTTTTTATATATCGGGTCTTATAATCTTAAAATCATTGAGAATATCAAGCAATTGCAGGCCATCAAACAACAAGGGTTGGTGCGTGCGTTATTGATCAAAGGAATTGTAAATGTCATTTTGGCCTTGGAAATCGAACAGCATCAAATGGATATAGAAAATGCGGGCCTGAATTCAACTTCGTTAACAAAAACGGATATCATGGCGATTGAAGAACTAACTGAATTCATCACTAACAACCCAGATCTTGAACATAGGGTTGATAAGCTCGCTAGTAAGGTAGGTCTTTCTGCCGCAAAAATTCAGGAAGGGTTCAAACTGAAACATGGATTAACAGTATGCGAGTATATTCGCTTTGTAAGGTTATCCATATCAGAAGAGTTGATTGTCAACACCGATTTGAATATTTCCGAAATCGTGTACAGTCTTGGATTTTCGAGTAGAAGTTATTTTTCGAAAATATTCAAAGAACGCTTCAACTGCTCTCCTATGGATTACAAAAAAAATAAGTTAGCTGTATCAGCCTAATATATAACCCAAAATAATTTATGGAATTTAACCTATTTCAACCACTGGCTCCAATCAATCGATTGGAGCCAGTTGATTTAGCACAAATCATGACACTCTTTCCAAGATCGTGAATTGACTAACCCCTTTACCACAAGGACTTTAACATTCATTAAGAAGTCATGTTAAACCATTCACAAATAAGAATTCTTTAAGAGTTCTAAAGATTGGCACATTGTATTTTAGGGTATAATTTAAAAAATAAAAATCATGAAAACGACATTAGAAGCAGCAAAAGAGAAAACACATAAAGACACTGTAAATGTTTTACAGGACATTATTGAAAAGAATTATGATGCCGAAAAAGGCTATGCAAAAGCGATGCAAGATGCAAAAAATCCAGTATTAAAAGGATTTCTACAGCAACAAGCAGCACAGCGCAGTAGATTTGCCACCGCCATCGACCAAGAATTGCGCCAATTGGGAGAAACCCCAAAAGAAAGTGGTAGTGTTGCAGGCGCTATCCATCGCACTTGGATAGACATCAAAAGTTCGTTGGCTGGCAATGACGACGAAGCTGTTTTGGAAGAAGTCATCCGTGGCGAAAAGGCCAGTGTAGACGAATATCAAGAGGCAATTGAAAAACATACATTAGTACCACATGTTACTGATGTTTTGCAATCACAAATGAGCGATATTCAAGGTACGCTCAATAAGGTGAAACGACTTGAGGATATCACAGCCTAAAAGTTTTGATTTTATATAATAAGTAGTTATAAACCCTATAGATCTTCTATAGGGTTTGTTTTTGGTACAATATAGCTTTCTTGCCATGAAAAACATGCGATTGACATCTTTGTAACAAAAAAAATGGTAGTACTTAATGCAAATTTATATATGTTTTTAATCCCCAACTAAATATACCTATGACATCAGCATTCAATGGGTATTTGAATATACATTTAATAGTTTCTGAATGAAAAGTTTAAGTCTTACTACAATCAAACAACAGGACGATTTTAATTAAACTATCTAAAATTACAACTTAATCCGCTCCACATATTGATGATCTTGGCATTTTTAGACGCCCCATCAAAAATACCGTATAGTCCTGAAGTCGTGGAAAACTCCTGACCCAATGTAGATTCGAACACCTCGATTACATAGGCGTCTTCCATTTCTTGGCGAGTAGAACCAATTCCAATTCCAGCCATAGTGGTAATTTTTTGAGACATATCGGAAGTCATTGTTACAAACCACCCGCTAAAAATCCATTCCCCCTTTTGTTTTGCATCCTGAAAAATGACAGTCAGTCCATTATTCCAGGTGGCCATTTTTAAAGGTCCAGCTCCACATTCTTGATTGATTTGTATACTGTTGGGCGCGTCTCCTAAAATACCCGTTAGTATTTCTACCATTTGTCCTTCAGGTATACCAAAAGTTATTTCCCTAGTGGAACCCGTTGTACTGTCTACTACTTGCAAGGCATTGGAAGTTAGGGCTAACATGGACTTGGATTCCAGTTCCTGTGAGACATCATTCGTCTTTATAGTTTCAGGAATGCTGTCTTTTTTAGAAACAGACTTTTCTTCACTAGGGCTATTATTACGGCAACTTACCAAAAGGAGAAGGGAAAAGAAGAATAAGGATGGTCTTTTCAAATGTGATATTAATTGTTTTTTTATAAATGTACTATTAATTTGCACATCTAAATAGGGATACCTAGAATTTTACAATGGTATACCTAATAGTATACCGTTTTTAATAAAAACTTGGCGAGTTGGCTTTTTGAAGATAAGTGTGTTTATCGCTGCAATAGACTCAAAACCCTTATAAACAAAAAAGAGCTACACTTTCATGTAACTCTTCGTTTGCTCCTCCTCTTGGGCTCGAACCAAGGACAGGGTATAGTTGATTTCCAGACTTTTGGCTTATTTCCAATTTAATGGGTATCCGAATTGTATGCCTTTAATTTATTAAAGTTAATAATTTTTCTCTTTCTGACCAATTAACTGCTTCTTGTCCTGTGTGCTCTTCCAGAACTTGAAGTTGTTTTGAAATTTGTCCTAATACATAGCCGTCAGCTGTATTATTTAAAAGTACAATTTTATTATCAATATAATCATTATAAATTGAAGCCGAAGC
>JBGTCT010000024.1:0-13774 GCA_041748695.1 Aquaticitalea sp.
ATTTGCCAATTCTAAAATTTCATCCAATGCAACAACCGATTGCGCTATTGTTTTGTGCGTATTTCGCATTTGAAAATTCTCCGAAATTGAAAACGGATAACCGAGATAATCAATTTCCGAATGAACTGACGCTTCTTCTGCTCCTCTCGTATTGGCTATGATGGCCAATAACTTGCTTTTGGTTTTTGACAGGTCTAGTCGCGCCAATACTTCAGCAGTATCAGACATTTGCGGAATGGCTTTTGGCGACACAAAACTTCCAAAGTCAATGGTGTCATAGCCAACTCTCAATAATGACTGAATATATTGTACTTTCTTATCTGTCGGAATAAACATTTTAATGCCTTGCATGGCATCGCGTGGACATTCAATGATTTTGACAGGTGAAGACATTCAGGTTTTATTAGGTGATAAAAATACCATAATTATTTTGAAGCCCATCGCACGACACAAATAAAAACGATGCTCATCGCGCCAATACACACTAGATTAAAATGCTATGATATTTAAGAAAACAAAATGAAAATCGCAATACCAACAAACACAACAATTTGCATCCATTTGAGATATACACCAATATTTTTATGTTGCTTTATATATTCTGAAATCACTCCGGAAAGAATCGCGATGGAGGCAAAAATTATAAAAGACACAAGAATAAACAACAGGCCCAAAACATAAAATTGAAAGATAGGGTTCATCGATTCACTGAATAAAAACCCTGGGAAGAACGCCAAGAAAAAAATAGAAACTTTCGGGTTAAGCACATTCATGATAAACCCTTGCTTGAACAATTGGCCGAGACTTTTTTTGGGGGTGGATGTATTTTCGATGCTCAATTCATCATCACTTCTCAACACCTTGTAAGCCAAATATAACAAGTATATACCACCAAACAATTTGATGATAAAATACAAAGATTCATTCGCCTTTATCAGTGCCGAAACACCAAAAGCCACCAACGACGTGTGCACCAAACATCCCGTCATCAATCCGCCGACAGTTGCAAGTCCGAATTTTTTGCCATGCACCAAACTTTGCATCAACACATAAATATTGTCAGGACCTGGCGAAATTGCCAATACAGCTGTGGCAATTATAAACGATATCAGTACTTCAAAATCCATTGGCTTGTTTCAGGATGGCCTTGTTGATTTGTTTGATCAATTTTGGTCCTTCATAAATAAAGCCAGTATACAACTGGATTAAATCGGCTCCAGCTTCCAATTTATCGATTGCGTCCTTCGCGGAATGAATTCCCCCAACACCTATAATTGGAAATGCTTTATGGCTTCTTTCAGATAAAAAACGAATCACTTCCGTAGAACGATTGGTGAGCGGTTTTCCACTCAAGCCACCAGCTTCGGTTTTATTTTCATCTTGCAAATTCTCACGTGAAATAGTCGTATTGGTAGCGATGACGCCATCAATCTTTGTGTCGGCGACAATATCGATGATATCCAAAAGCTGCTCGTTGGTAAGATCGGGGGCGATTTTTAAAAGAAT
The DNA here is from genome assembly GCA_041748695.1 of Aquaticitalea sp. Classification (GTDB taxonomy): domain Bacteria; phylum Bacteroidota; class Bacteroidia; order Flavobacteriales; family Flavobacteriaceae; genus JBPOFM01. The sequence continues at coordinate 1,507 of JBGTCT010000024.1, forward strand.
CGGCTTCTTACTATGTTTTTTTGAATTTTCAACTTGCAATTCATGTAGCAATCGCGTTAACGGTTCCTTATCCTGAAGTGCGCGTAAATTTGGTGTATTGGGCGAACTAACATTCACCACAAAATAATCGACATAATCGAATAGTGCATCGAAACATATTTTATAATCTTCGACAGCGCTTTCATTTGGAGTCATTTTGTTCTTTCCAATGTTTCCTCCGATTAAAACACCTTTATTTTTTTTCAAACGTAATACAGCTTCCTCAACACCACCATTATTAAATCCCATTCGGTTAATAATCGCCGAATCATTCTTTAATCGAAATAACCGCTTTTTTGGGTTGCCTTCTTGTGGCTTTGGGGTCAACGTACCAATTTCGATAAAGCCAAAGCCAAAATGACCCAATTCGTTATACAGCTTGGCATCCTTGTCAAAACCTGCAGCCAATCCGACAGGATTCTTGAAAGTGAGCCCTAAAAGTTGTCTTTCCAACCGAATGTCTTCAACAAGATATAAGCTTCTGAACACATAGGGAATTCCGGGAATCTTGCATAAAAAACGAATGGTCGCGAATGTAAAATGATGTACTTTTTCTGGATCAAAATAAAATAACAGCGGGCGTAAGAATTGTTTATACATAACAGTGATTGGTCGAGTACAAAATTAAGCATAAAAAAAAAAAGCTGCCAAAAAAGGCAGCCTCAATTTTTGTGAATTTAAATGGGAATTATTTGATACTAAAACTTAATCTAGCAAATAAGAAACGACCTCCTATACCAAACTGTTGTGCTCTTCTTGACCAGTCAAATCGACCTTCACTTCTATTATTTTGATCACCATCTGCATTAGGATCTAAATCTTGATCAGCTCTATCTGGATATATATCCAATAAATTATTTGCTCCTATGGTTACTGTTAAACTTTCAGAAGCTTTATATCCCACAGACAAATCTGTAACGATTTTACTTGAGAACTCTTGCTGTAACTGAATACTATTTGTTGCCTCGGTAACTTCTCCAAAATAGACATTTCTTAAAAATACATTCCATTTATTAATACTTAAGGAATTTGATAAATTAATTTTTGTTCGAGGTACAGCTTCTTCAAGATAAACTCTAGAATCTTCAGGAAAATATACTCCTACCTGTCCAGCATCTTGTAAGATTTGAGAAGCATTAATGTCTCCAACCTGACGCGTTTGAGAAAATGTTGCTGCCAAATCTGATTTTAAACGCATTTCATTCGTTAGATTTGCCCTATGAGTTACTACAAGGTCGATCCCTTTTGATTCTGTATCTATTGCATTTGCAAAGAAGGAGGCTGCTGTTGCATTTGCCTGTCTTAACAAGTTTGCTAATTCAGCATTTGCCGCATCTACAGGAACGCCATTAGAGGTTTTTGGAGCAAATTGACCCGTATATACTACTCTATCATCAATCCCTACGAAGTAACCATCTACAGTAAGACTAATATTCGCGGATGGTATTTTGGCAGTAACACCTAGACTAACACTACGAGACGTTTCTTCTTTGAGTTGAGGAATTCCTAACAGTTGGGCAGCCCTGCTATCGTTTGCAAAGGTACCTACCTCTTGCGGATTCCCTTGTTGATCAAAAATTGTTGACGTAGAATTAAAATTCAATTGATGTAATGATGGCGCTCTAAATCCCGTATTTACTGCTCCTCTAATATTCAAATTATCAGTGACCTTATACAAACTCGCTAACTTGAAATTGATTGTGGAACCAAAATCAGAATAATTTTCAAACCTAGTTGCAAAGCTCATCAAAAAGGATTCGGATAAATCTGCTTCAAAATCTGCATAGCCCGCTATACTGTTTCGACCTCTTGACAATTCGTTTTTTGGGCTAAATCCTGGAAACACTTGAGAACCACCAGGTCTTGCAGCTCCAAAAAAGTCTCGTGAAGGACTTTGACTCGCTAAAGTAATCGCTTGTCCTGCAGCGGTATATTGTGCATAGGAGGCTTCTTCACCAGCTTCAATTTCATAGTTTTCAAGTCGGTATTCGGCACCAAAAGCAATGTTTAAGCCACTAAAGACATTCTCGTAAAATTTAGAAACATCCAAATTTGTAGTATTTTGAGAAAAGTTAAATCCGCCAGCATCAAATGTCGTTGGAGAAGCATTTTGGAGCGATGCATTAAACGTATTACCAATTGTATATAAAAAGGCGTTAATACCATAGGTATTGCTCAAATCGACATTCCAATCCGATATTTTCCCTCTAATCCCAACAGATAGGGATTTGTCTTTGATATTAGAATTTATTTCTGGCAAGAATCCATTAATATAAGCAGGTGTATAAGTTCTACTTTGATTTGGAAGCCTATAGAATCCCGCTGAATTTCCTGTTCGAGAACTCATCCCTGCGAAAGAATACAATTCTGTACCACTTTCATCCAATGGTATAGAAAAATTCGCAAAAAATCGACCTCCTCTTAAGGCAGATTGACCAACCCTCATGTTAAAATCACTCCGTTCTTGACCTCTTGAGGCTAATTCCGCTGGAGTATTATCTGCACTTAATATCGTCCGCAATTCTGATTTAGAGAGATTGCTGCCTCCTGGAATAATTCCAGCTTGACCAGCATAAAAGTTGACATCGTCCACATCATCATCCAACAAATTAGACAGGTTATAGCCATCGTTTTGAGCAAATCTCTCAACTGTATTGTAAAGGTTAAAAATTGTTCCTTCCCATTCATTCATTCTGCTGTAGTCATCTCTATAATCAAAATCTCCTGTAAAATTCACATAACCTCCTCTTTCTCCCAGTGGTATTCCATAATTAGCACTGATATTGGTCGTTGCTCCATCAACACCACCTGTTTGGTCATTTGCGTTTTTTGTAAAATTTGCACCCGTGGTCATATTTACATTCAACTGATTTACATTGTCATTTAAAATTATGTTAATAACACCTGCAATTGCGTCACTACCATATTGAGCAGCGGCACCATCTCGTAACACTTCAATCCTTTTGATAGATGCAGCAGGAATCGCATTTAAATCGGTACCGACACTTCCTCTACCAAACGTTCCATTGACATTAACCAAAGAAGAATTGTGACGCCTTTTACCGTTAATTAAAACTAAAACTTGATCAGGGCCCAATCCACGCAGAGATGCTGGATCAATATGGTCAGTTCCATCGGAAATAGTTTGAGTATTTGATGTAAAAGAAGGTGCGACATAATTTAAAATTTGATTTAGATTGACCTGTGGTCCAGAGGTTGTTAATTCATTTATATCAATCACATCTATAGGTACTGAACTATCGATTGCAGCTCTACCAGGTGCTCTAGAACCTAAAAGGACGACTTCGTCCAAGGCCACACCAGATTTCATTGTTACATTTAATGTGGTCCCCTTAACCGTAACTTCCAGGTTATCAAAACCTACATACGAAAAAACCAAGACATCACCGATGCTTGCGTTAATAGCGTATTTTCCATCAAAATCTGAAGTAACTCCTGTAGTGGTATTTTTGATTACGATAGATACTCCAGGGAGAGGTTGATTTGAATCGTCTAAGACAACTCCCGAGACTTGTGCCTCACAAATAATTGATAATCCGAAGAATATCAATGCGAATAAAAGATAATTTTTCAACATAATTTTGGTTTTATAGTTATTGTAAATATAAATATATTCATTATTTTTTAGAAAATAATTATAAATTATTCAATAATTATATGGAATTATAGGATTTAAAATCACTTCTCACCAAAATTTTTTGAGTTTAAAATTTGACCCAAATTCTTATTTGAATACTGAAAATAATAGTACTTTTGAGTTGATAAATTTTATAAAATGCTCGATAAACAACACATTATAAATCGATTTATTAGTTATGTAACCGTCGATACTGAATCGGATCCAAAATCAGATACCACTCCCAGTACCATGAAACAATGGGATTTAGCAAATGCTTTGTCTAAAGAATTGATTTCCATTGGCATGAAGGATGTTTCCATTGATGAAAATGCATATATCATGGCGACCTTGCCAAGTAATGTGGATCATGAAGTGCCAACCATTGGATTTATTTCGCATTTTGATACGTCTCCAGATTTCACTGGTGCTAACGTAAAGCCTCGCATTATAGAAAATTACAATGGAAAAGACATCATTTTAAATGCTGAAGAGGATATTGTCCTTTCTCCTGATTTGTTTGATGACTTGTTGCAATATAAAGGTCAAACATTAATTACAACGGACGGCACAACTCTTTTAGGAGCCGATGACAAAGCTGGAATTACTGAAATTGTCACAGCGATGGAATATCTCATTCAGCATCCAGAAATAAAACACGGAACCATTCGCGTAGGATTTACGCCTGATGAGGAAATCGGTCGTGGAGCGCACAAGTTTGATGTTGAAAAATTTGGTGCCGATTGGGCTTATACTATGGATGGAAGCCAAATTGGCGAATTGGAGTACGAGAATTTTAACGCTGCAAGTGCTGTTGTAAAAGTAAAAGGTAAAATAGTGCATCCTGGTTATGCCAAAGGAAAAATGGTAAATTCGATGTATATCGCAACGGAATTCATCACCTCGCTACCACAACTTGAAACACCTGAACATACTGAAGATTATCAAGGCTTTTTTCATTTGTCAAGCATGGAAGGCAAAGTTGAAGAAACGATTTTAAACTATATCATTCGCGATCATGACAAAGGCCATTTTGAAGCTCGTAAGGAAATGATGCAAAACCTTTGCAATGAGATCAATTCACAATATGAACGGGAAGTTGTCTTGCTGGAAATGAAAGATCAGTATTTTAATATGAAAGAAATGGTAGAACCTGTAATGCATATTGTTGACATTGCAGAAGAAGCCATGAAGCAAGTAAATGTAGAACCTATCATCAAAGCCATTAGAGGAGGTACTGATGGTGCACAATTGAGTTTTATGGGTCTGCCATGTCCTAATATTTTTGCTGGTGGTCATAATTTTCATGGCCGTTATGAATACGTTCCGGTTGAGAGCATCATAAAAGCGGTTGAAGTTATTTGTAAAATTGCCGAATTGACGGCCACAAAAGCAGGTAAGTTGAAATAAGGAAAAGTCGTTTTTATTCAAGAATTAAATCTTTTACGATGAAGAAAGTAAATTCTGTTGAAGAATATATTGAAGCCAATTCTCATTTTGGGGAAGCCTTGACCTTGTTGAGAACGATAATCAATTCCACTGAATTGGAGGAAACCTTAAAATGGAATTCACCTGTTTATGAAATTCACGGAAAAAACGTTCTAGGCATTGGAGCATTCAAAGAACATTTTGGCATATGGTTTTTTAATGGCGTTTTTCTAATAGACGAGCTAAATCTTCTGGTTGCATCAAGTGAATCTACTAAGGGACTGCGACAAATGCGTTTTGAATCCATTGATGATATCAACGAAAAGGCTGTTTTAAGTTATGTCAAAGAAGCTATCGAAAACCAGAAACTTGGTAAAGAACTAAAACCAGAAAAAAAAGGTGATACTGTTTCGATGCCCTTGGAATTACAGAAATGTTTTGCTGAAGATAAAGAATTAAAAAGTTGCTTTGAGCAACTAACGCCATATAAACAAAGAGAATATGCCGAATACATTGCATCGGCGAAACGTCCTGAAACCAAGCAAAGTAGATTAAGGAAAATAAGCCTAATGATAAAAAAGGGTATTGGACTCAACGATACCTATAAAAATTAGCAATAAAAAAGCCACCTTTTTAAAGTGGCTTTCTATGTCAATAGTTGCAACGTTTCAGATTAGGCCTCTGCGGTAGTATTGAGCTTTTTGCTCATTTCCATTGAAATGGCAGATTTGTCAAATTTGATTTTTCCCGACATAGTTTCGATGACGCAGGTGTTGTCTTTATCGTTAAGACTATTGACTTTACCGTACATTCCGCTTTTAGTGACAATTCTATCGCCTACTTTTAATTCGCTTGCAAACTTTTTTTCTTGTTTAGCTCGTTTCATTTGTGGTGCAATCATAAAGAAATACACTACAGCAAACATTGCTATAATTGGTAAAAAAGAACCTAAATCTCCCATCTATGTATTAATCGTGGTTATGACCTTCGTGACCTGGTTGGGTGCTACTTTTTACTGGAGCAGCTCCAGGAACAGCTGATGGTTGTTGTAAGATCGAAGCACCATTGGCTGCTTTATTAGGAGCATTTGGATCAGCTTCTACAAAAGCTTTGATACTTACAGTTTCAGAACCTTTTTCAGTATTTGTGGTAAGCGTAATTGTTTTGGTAACTTGGTTACCGTTACCTTTACCATCAAAATTCACCTTAAATTCACCTGTTTGGCCAGGCATGACTTCTTTGGTCCAGTCTGAAGGCACTGTACATCCACAAGTACTTTTGATATCGCTTACAACCAAAGGAGACTCTCCTGTATTTTTATAGGTAAAAACTGTAGATACTGGCGTTCCGTTTGGAATGGTTCCAAAATCGTGAACGGTTTCATTGAATTCAATAGATGGCAGCTTTCCAGAATTTGCATCTCTAGCTGCAGCTTCCGCTACGTTGTCTGATTGTATTTTACTTTCGGCATTGTCTTTACATGAAGTAAAAGCGATCATACATAGAGCGCTTAAGCCTAAAATTATTTTTTTCATAGTATAAATATTTAATGATTATTAAAATTTGAGGGTATAAAAGTAGTGAATTTTTCTTATTACATCAATCCTCTGCCCATTTTATTTAGCTTTCCATCTTCTGTGTACTCCTTCACAATTTTATCAAGAATGCCGTTAATAAAGAAACTACTCTTGGGTGTGGAATAATCTTTGGCTATTTCCAAATACTCATTTATACTAACTTTAACAGGAATTGAAGGGAATTTTTGAAATTCACAAATCGCCATTTGCAATAAAATGGCATCAATATTTGCGATACGATCTGAATCCCAGTTGACCGTTTTGGCGGCTATCTCGGCGTTAAACTTTGAACGGTTAAGAATGGTCTTTTTAAATAGTGCAACCGCATACTCCCTATCTTCAATGTCTTTATATAATGATGGCACAAAAAAATGTTCGATGGTGTCGGGTTTGACCTTCCTCAATAACTTTTGAAGAATGGTGTTAATAACTGGCAAATCGTCAATCCAAGTGAGTTTTTTATCTTCTATATATTCGTATAGTTTTTCATTAGGTGCAATAATTTCCGAAAACATTTCCAATATAAAATTACGATCAGCTTTAAAATTTGAAGCATCAGACATCATATAGCCTTTGTAAAGTGTACTTTCAATAATGGCCTTAAAAATAATATCCACATACTCAAAATCGAGATACCAAAAATCAATCTTACGTTTTTCAAGTTCTTTTTTTAGTACTTCATTGCCCTTCAGCATTATAAGCACTTGATTATTTACAAATTTCTTGTTGGGATTTTTTTCTTCTTTAGTGGCAAGATGCTTTTTTTGGGTTTTACCCTGATAATCCTCTGCACGCTTTTGGATTTCGATGAGCAAAGACAACTGCATCAAAAAAAGATCGTACATATTCTCCAAGCTTTGGATGAGGAATTTTTCATCTTTCTTTAAATCATCACTTTCCGATCCATCAAATGCATAAAGGGTTTGCATGACTTTGATACGGATATGTCTTCTATTTAGCATCTACAAAGAACTTTTATTATTGAACTCGTTTAAACTTTTTATAATTGGCTAAAAAATTGCCCTTTTTTTTGCCACCACGCCTTCTGGCTTCTTCACTAAAAACAGCCACCGGCTGTTTTCTTAACGTTTGAACCTGTCATTTTTTCCTTCCGTAGCCCTGCTATGTAACTCAAAAAAGCCTTCAATCGGTTACAAAATGGCTAATTTTCGCTTCAATCAAAAAAGCATAAACGAGTTCATTAAAAAAGGCGAAGGTTTTTTTAAACTTTCGCCTTGCAAAAATAGTGTTATTTTATGATTCGAGAAACCTAAACTTCTCGAAAGTTATTTATTTTGAATTTTCTCTCCTTCGTTCTTCAATACGCTCTTTTGCAACATTAACGGCTGCCGCATTGGTGGTTATCCCACTATCTTTGGCGCGTTGTAAAATTTCTAATGTAGTATTGTAGATGTTTTCGGTTTTGCGGATTATTTCCTGTCTGCCATAATTTTCCAGTTCAGCATAGACATTGATAATTCCACCTGCATTGATTAAAAAGTCCGGTGCATAAACGATTCCCATATCCTGAAGAATTTTTCCGTGCTTATCTTCAGCCAATTGATTGTTTGCCGCTCCAGCAATGATTTTTGCTTTTAACCTATAGATTGTATCGTCGTTTATTGTTGCCCCAAGTGCGCAAGGTGCATAAATATCCATGTCTTCACTATAAAGATCTCTACCTCCATAAATGGTAACGTCGTATCTTGAGCGTACGCTCTCCAAACGTTCTTGGCTTATGTCTGCTATCGTTACTTTAGCGCCCTCATTGACAAGATGCTCTACCAACGCTTCACCCACGTGCCCAATACCTTGAACAAATACAGTTTTGTCTTCCAGCACATCAGAACCAAATCGAAACTTGGCTGCTGCTTTCATTCCCATAAATACACCATAAGCTGTTATCGGCGACGGATTACCCGCTCCGCCTTTGCTCTCGGAAATCCCTGTAACATATGGAGTAACTTCCCTTACTGTATCCATGTCTTCGGTGGTCATTCCTACGTCTTCGGCAGTGATATATCTTCCGCTTAAGGAATGTACAAATTCACCAAATTTGCGCATCAGTTCAGGAGTTTTTTGGGTTTTAGCATCGCCTATAATTACTGCTTTACCACCACCTAAATTTAATCCTGTTATGGCCGATTTAAAGGTCATTCCTCTTGACAAACGCAAAACATCGTTTAAGGCTTCCCATTCATTGGCGTAATTCCACATTCTTGTGCCGCCAAGGGCAGGGCCCAAAACTGTATTATGAATACCAATTATTGCTTTTAAACCAGTATCTTTGTCGTTGCAAAAAACGATTTGTTCATGGTCATCAAAAGATGTTTGACCAAATACTGGATCAACTTTATGTAGCTCTTTTGTAAGTATGATTTCTGAAGTCATAAATATATTTTAAGAATATGCTTTTATAGATTATCTAAAAACAGCGTGCAAAAATAACTCAATATTCAAGTATTAGCAAAAATATTATTATTAAAATGCGATATTGTTAAAAACTTAAGTGACCCCAATTTATTTCAATGAAAGAATTAAAACACATTAATAAATATTTTTACAAGTACCGATATAGGCTCCTTTCTGGAATATTAATAACCATTGTTGCAAGAATATTTTTGTTATTCACACCCGAATTGGTGGGTTCTTCGGTAGATATCATTGATGAATACCGGAAAGGCACAGTAACGGATCTTGGTGTTGTAAAGACAGAACTTCTAAAAAACATCCTGTATATTGTTGGAGCTGCCATTATTGGAGGAGTTTTTACATTTTTGATGCGCCAAACAATCATCAACGTATCACGTTATGTGGAATTTGATTTAAAAAATGAAGTATATCAACAGTATCAGCGCCTTTCATTAAATTTTTACAAGTCGAACCGAACAGGCGATTTGATGAACCGTATTAGTGAAGATGTTGGTAAGGTGAGGGAATATGTTGGTCCAGCAATAATGTATAGCATCAATACACTCACATTATTTGTCATCGCCTTATTTTTAATGTTTAGGGAAGCCCCAATATTAACACTTTACACCATTATTCCACTACCAGTTTTATCTTATTTTATTTATGTATTGAGCAAAAAAATACATAAAAAAAGTACCATCGTTCAAGTGTGGTTGTCAAAACTTTCAACTTTTTCCCAAGAAACTTTTAGTGGCGTTTCAGTTATTAAATCATACGGAATTGAACCTCTAATAAATTCGGATTTCGAAACCTTATCTCTTGAGAACAGACATAAGAATCTTGACTTGGTCAAAGTGCAGGCATTGTTCTTTCCATTGATGATTTTCCTTATTGGCTTGAGCAACATTATAGTCATTTATATTGGTGGCGTTCAATATATCAATGGCGAGATTGAAAGTCTCGGTGTTATTGCGAAATTTATTGTTTATGTCAATTTATTGACCTGGCCTGTGGCCACAGTTGGTTGGGTAACCTCCGTGGTTCAACGTGCTGAAGCATCCCAAAAACGCATCAACGAATTCTTAAAGCAAGAACCAGAAGTCAAAAACCAAGTGGACACGCCTTCCATTATTGAGGGTACAATAGCTTTTAAAAATGTGTCGTTTACCTACCCTGACACAAATATACAAGCGCTTAAAAATATAAGTTTCGAGCTCAAAACCGGCGAAACTTTGGCTGTTTTAGGCAAAACAGGTTCAGGAAAGTCAACCATTCTCGATTTAATTGGGAGACTTTATGATGTACAACAAGGACAAATCAACATCGACGGCATACAAATAGACCAATTGAACCTCAACGATCTACGTCATAGCATCGGTTATGTGCCGCAAGATGCCTTTTTGTTTTCGGATTCTATCAAGAATAATATAATGTTCGGTAAGGAAGATGCCACCGACGATGAAGTCATTGCTGCTGCTAAAAATGCCGATGTTCATAAAAACATCAAAGGCTTTACAAATGGCTACGATACTATTTTGGGCGAACGTGGCATCACGCTTTCGGGTGGTCAAAAACAACGTATTTCCATTGCAAGGGCGATCATCAAGGCGCCTCAAATTTTATTGTTCGATGATTGTTTATCGGCTGTAGATACCGAAACGGAAGAAAAAATCCTTAAAAATCTTATCAATATTACAGTAGGTAAAACCACAATTATCGTTAGCCACAGGGTTTCTTCAGCCAAAAACGCTGATAAGATCATCGTGTTAGACGAGGGACGTATTATCCAAAATGGCACCCACGACTCGCTAATCGATGCCGATGGTTATTACAAAAAATTGTATCTAAAACAATTAACTGAATCTGCTTCAAATTAAACACTTATGAGCCTCAAATAGGTAGTAATTCACTAATTGAATCCTCTTAATACACTTCAATAAAAAAGAAATGGTTGATTTTGTTGGTTACTAACCTTTTTTTTTAGATTTTTGAGACGAATAATCCCATTAAATTAAAAATTATGAGTGACCATAACGGAATGATGGAGAAAGAGGAAATTTACTCCAAAGTATTGAGAGCAGGGCGACGAACCTATTTTTTTGATGTTAGATCTACCAAGGCAGATGATTATTATTTGACCATCACCGAAAGCAAGAAATTCACCAATGATGATGGATCCTTTCATTACAAAAAACATAAAATTTATTTATACAAAGAAGACTTTGCCGAATTTAATGTGATTTTAAAGGAAATGACTGATTATATCGTTAATGAAAAAGGCGACGAAGTTATCAGTGAACGTCATCAAAAAGATTTCAAGAAAGAAGATGCTGATGATATAGATGGTATTGCAGACAATACAACAACCGATATCCCAAAATCAACTGAAAGTTTTACGGACATCAATTTTGAAGACATTTAAATGTTTTCAAATGTTAAAAGCATATCAAACCGTTACCTTTTTGTGACGGTTTTTTTATATTTATAACCTAACTGAAACTAAATGAATTTATTAAAATCCCTTATTTTTTTAACCACAACGGCTCTTTTTGCGCAAAACCAAAATGAACTTAGCTATTACTTACCTCAAAACACAAATTACGACCAAAAGATCCCAACGCCTTCATCGGTAATTGGTCATGAAGTTGGGCAGTGGCATGTTACCCATGATAAGTTGGTGCAATATATGTATGCCTTAGCCGCAGCTTCCGATAGAATCACAATCGAGAATAGAGGTAACACATTTGAAGACAGACCTTTGCTATTGCTTACTATTACATCTCCCAAAAACCATCAAAATATATCAACGATACGAACAGCTCATATCGCTTCAACTGATAATGATGCCACTGTCGATACCTCTTTAATGCCCATTGTGGTCTATCAAGGATTTTCAATACATGGCAACGAAGCAAGTGGTTCCAACGCGGCACTTTTGGTCGCTTATTATTTGGCTGCTGCAGAAAGTGCCGAAGTTGAAAATTTGCTCGATACCGTTGTTATCCTATTTGACCCTTCCTTTAATCCAGATGGGCTGCAGCGTTTTTCATATTGGGCTAACTCGAACAAGAACAACAATTTAAATCCAGACCCGAATGATAGAGAATACAACGAGGTGTGGCCTGGAGCGCGAACCAACCATTATTGGTTTGACATGAATAGGGATTGGCTCCCA
>JBGTCT010000025.1:0-2631 GCA_041748695.1 Aquaticitalea sp.
GGTGTAGTAATATTGAGGGTTGCTCGAATAAAATTCCACGCCTAAATTAATCAATTCAGTAACTTCCCTTGCAATGCTTTCAATCTTCTCCACTTCTTTGGATTCGATGGTCACCTGTTGCGTCAAATTGTATCCCGAGAAGGTAGAGATTTGATTCCCGTTGTTATCATAACTCGTGTCATACTCCTTATTGATGGTCACAGAAGAGAACACAATCTCCACGTCGGCAACTCCTTTAGAAGTCAGGTACGCTCTGATGTTTTCCTTATCCGTTTTTAATAAGTCGTATGCGGACTTCAATTCGAAACTTTTCTTTGAAAACGAACCGGTCCATACGATGAGGTCCGACTTAAAATCCACCGTGCCCAACCCCGTGACATTGATGAGGTCGTCCGCGCGGTTGCGATGTTTATAACCATTGGTCAACAACACCACCGATAGCAGAATGGTGGCGGAAACAATGAGAATAGGAACAACATATTTCATATGATATGATAAGGATTGGTGAAAGGCAACACAATTAAATGAAGCCTATGTAAATAAACGTGATGTTGGCATAAAAAGTATGGGGCTATTTGCTGTCACTAAAGTACAAAAACTTCGCCCAATTGATACGTATGGCCAAAATTCCTCTACAAAGGATTGCAAATGTCGCCATCGCCCCATGAAATCGGCATAATACGACCTTTGCAGTTTCATCAAGGCGCATTAACTTTACCCTATATTAAAAATGAACACGATGGATAAAGACCTGTTAACCCGTTTTGATGCGGCAACAAATCCATTGCTGCTACAATTGTTCTTATGTTCCGAAGACCAATTGAATACCATTCCCTTTGAAGGCAGCTGGACTCCCGGACAATTGGGAGACCATGTGCACAAGTCCTATGATGTCATGACCGATAGCGCGGATTTGCAATCAGTGCCCAGCAACCGAGAAATACCCGATAGCGCGGATTTGCAATCCGTGCCCACAAAACATTTAGAACGAGAAATGCCACTAAATCCTAAATCCCAAAACCCAACTACCCCATAAAAACCACTTCCACATCGAGGTCATTGTCCAAACACGCATAATTTCTTGCAGAACTGAACCAATAATCTTCAGGTTTGCCTACCAGTTTTTCCACTACAGGGTTTTGATGGATATACTCAATTTTTTCCTTTATTCATTTGTTTGAATAGACCTCTTCCGCATGGTAGCCATCTTGCCATACTTTGTATGTTTGTGGTCGCTTCAAATGTTCACAAGATTTACTGAATAAATGCAACATCCACTCCCTTCTGCTCTCGGGGTCATCGCATAGAGTCTGTACATTCTTTTTTGAAGTATATTTCTTGAAGTCTCTCATTACTTCAGCCACTGTCAACTCTCCATCGGCTCTACAGAACAGATGTAAATGGCTATGCATCAAACAATACGCAAACACTGTAAGTCCTTTTGTCCTTTGGCAATGTTTCAATGAATTGATGATTACATATTTTTGGTTGAGGCGAGTAAAAACATCTATCCACCCAACAGTTGTGATGGTTATAAAATAGGCCTTGTCAATTTCTTTGGCCTTGTACTTTGTTGACATCTTAAATAGTCATAAATATATAACTTAAAGATACTTATTTTTTTGATGTGATGTGTTTTAGAGTGTAAAAGGCACGGATTGCAAATCCGCGCTATCGGGTGTGATGTGTTTTAGAGTGTAAAAGGCACGGATAGCAAATCCGCGCTATCGGGTTTGGGAACTTACAGGATCTTGCGAATAGGCATAAGGAATGGTACCAAAAAGTCCTCCCAAAAACAATAATAATGTATGAGTAATTGTGTGCATGGTATCTGATGTATAGGGTTTAACATTCAAAACGGTATGGTAGTATAAAGTTAAGATATATTTTCAAAACGGACGTCCCTCTTATGGAAGTTATGGAATGTTTTTGATTTGTTCATTGAACATATGAAATAAGAGCGATTCCTGCTTAGGGTCCCCTAACGCTATTAAATTAGTAAAGCCATATTATAATTCTAAAAATGAGCTGTACCATTTTCCTGAAGTTTTAACAAGTCGTTTTTGGGATTCAAAATCGGTATAAACCAGACCAAATCGAGGATGGTATCCTTCAGCCCATTCAAAATTATCCGTAAAAGTCCACACGAAATAGCCTTCCACATTAAGGCCATCTTTCTTGGCTTTATAAACTTGTTGTAGATATGCTTGTAAATACTCAAGTCTTTCTGTATCATCAATAACACCGTTGACCATCGTATCTGGGAAAGCAGCACCATTTTCCGTGATTATAATTTTTTTAATGCCTTCATATTGGTTGAATTGTCTGATCATTTGATAAATACTAGGCGGATATACTTCCCAATTCATGAATGTCGTTTTTACATGACGTTTAGAGGCCTTTACTAATTTGGCTCGTAAATACGGTATATAGAAACTATGCCTCACCATTTCCCTGGTGTAATTCTGTATGCCGATAAAATCAAAATCAAAAGCAGCGTTTTTTAAGTCTCCCGGTTGTATATAAGCTTCAATGCGTTTTAATGCAGGAATATGTTCTGTGGGATAACCCAAGCCTAATGATGGCTCAATAAATAGTCGATTTAACAAAGAATCAGCTTTTTTTGCCGCC
>JBGTCT010000026.1:0-2899 GCA_041748695.1 Aquaticitalea sp.
CGTATTGCTATAAGAGGCACGGCAAGTGTTTATCCTATAAAAACAAGTATTTTCTATGCACAAAATTATGAAGGCTATTTAATAGACCTGACATTGTTAGCCCACGAAATTGGACACTCCGTTCAAGCTTCTCTTATGTTCAAAAATAATGTTTTAATGACCAACGCTACCGGTCCAGCATATTTTACCGAATCGTTTGGTAAATTCAATGAATTAATTTTGTTTGATTACTTGTCAAAAAATGAAAAAGACCAACAACTAAAGAAATTATACAATTATCAACTTGTTGATAGAATGAATGTAATTTATGGAAGTACGTTGGAAGCTCTAATCGAATATAATTTAATAGAAGGCATTATAAATTCCACTTTGAAAACTCCAGAAGATTTAGACAACAGAACTTATGAATTGGGGGTAGAATTTGACAACAAAAGATTTGAAGATAGAAAATATTTAAAAGGGTTTTGGATGCTTCTCCAAACCAATTTTATTGCCCCGTTACACAACATAAATGATATGCTTGCGTCGATTCTTGCAGTAAATTATTTTAAGCAATATAAATCTGATAAGGAAAAGTTTTTACACAGATATAATAATTTATTGAAAAATGGATATACCAAATCCCCAAAAGAATTACTAAAGGAATTTGACATTGACCTTAACAACAAACAATTGATACAGGATACATTCACTTTTATCAAGAATTATTAAATTTATATAAACAATGATTTACAAAAATTTCCACAATATATTCTGCGCTAATGGGACAAGAAGTATGATACTTCTCTCAATTATAATATATCTCAATTCAAAAAATAATTAATTAATAACTTTCTTTAAAATGTTCAAAACAAAAACTATATCGTTAATAGCCGTTTTATTACTATTTATTCAATGTAATTCAAATAAAAGTCAAACAGATATAACGGAACAAGAAAAACAGGCTATTCAAGATTCAATCCAAAATGAAATCAATATTATGATTCAATCGGTAAGCAATAAGGATATAGATACCTATATGAAAAAAATGCCTGAAGATTTTATTATATACGACAATAGCGGAGAAATTATCACACGTAAAAAACAAATGGAATACACATTAAGGGATTGGTCAATCATCGAAAAAACATTAACTAACGAAATGAAAATTGATAGTATAAATTTTTTATCGAGAGATAGTATATTCGTTTATACTTCACAAAAATGGCAACGAATTATGTACAGACCTGATGGTGTAAGTAAAGACACCATATTAACAACGCAATTACATAAGGAGTTGTGGAAAAACAAAAAAAACGGATGGATAGGATATGATGTAGAGGAACTTGGCGGAGATATCTACATTAATGGGCAGAAATACAATCCCAATCAATAAATCTCACGCATAAATATCCATTGAAGTGAAATAATTATAGTGGTATGATAATATTTTTGGGTCTATCGAACGTAGCTATCAAAATTATATTTAGCTAAATGAAAATAATTTTACAGGTTTGCATTATAACACAGACTATTATTTAGATTTCAATGTCTCTATCCACCCTAATATTTTCGCTTCGGAATTAACATTTCTCGCATCCGCACATATAATACTTGAGATAACTGAAAGATTTGCCTGAACAACGCCAACGCTCAAAGCCATACACTTTCGCAATTCGCACCAGTCAATGATAAAGCCAAAAATTGCAAAAGAGTATGACTTGCCAACTCACATATCCGAACTAACCTGAAAGAGGACAACCTAAAAAACAGAACGTGGTAAAGCCTGTGGGTAACAACGTGTATAAAACATAGCTATTACAGGTTTTCCGAGAGGTTTTTGCATATTTACAAAGTACGCCAAATTTTTAATTTTGTATATTTAGAAAAGAAAATTAAACATAAAAATTAAAAATTCGGCTTGTGCTAAATCCGAAAAGTTAGCGTTTATTTATACGCTACGTTTCATACACAAGACCGTTGCACGCAAGCTAAAACATTGAAACAATCAATTTACATAAGCGAAAAATTCAAAATTCCGAAAATTGGTAAGTTACCATTTTACCTAATAATTGTAGTTTTTGTTTTTCTATTCGCAGTGCTTCAAGATTACATTCACAGCAGAATACAACAAACAGGTTTTTATCTATCGGAATCTTCACTTTACAATACGTTTTGGATATTTTTCATTCCCTTTACCATTATTTCAAACCGACTAATAAAAATTATTAATCCCAAAAATAAATTAAGCAGACTTCCTCTAAATTTAGGAATTGGAATCTTTTTTAGTTTTTTACATCTATTAATGTTTGCTTCTTTGTTTGTGTTGGTGAGCAGTTTAATTTTTACGCCTCCGCATCGGTTTACAACTATTTTTAATGCTGCATTATCAAATCAATTCTTTATCGCTTTATTATGGTATACCATTTTTCCTGCCATTTATATTGCAAAACGTAAACCAACTCATTCAACCAATCTTTATTCAGACATCCTTAAATTAAAAGTTGGTTCAAAAATTATATCTGTTCCAGCAGCAAAAATTCAGCTTATTTCGACCGATAAACCCTATTCTGCAGTTTATACACACGACCGAAGAATTTTAGATACTAAAAGTTTAAAGGAATTTGAAACTGAACTCGACCCAACTATCTTTTTAAGAGTGCATCGCTCCACTATTATAAATGCCACACATGTTAAGGAACTAAAATCAAGAAGTAATGGCGATTATGACGCAACGCTTGAAAACGGTCAAGTGATTCGAGTTAGCAGACATTTCAGAACTAATTGGAAACAACTCATCCAGTAAGCTATCTATTCACTCCACACAGACAATTGAGAGCAAAACAGAATATCGACAGCCACATTAATGTCTACATTTATCGGAAAAACTCTATAGATGTTACGAATTTTCAACATAGTA
>JBGTCT010000027.1:0-20090 GCA_041748695.1 Aquaticitalea sp.
TTCTAACATGGCCCATCACAACGAACTTGGTAAAATAGGAGAAGATCTAGCGGTTGATTTATTACTTGACAAAGGTTATGAAATCGTGGCTCGCAATTACATATTCCAAAAAGCAGAGATCGATATTATTGCCAAGCAAAATGATATAATGATTTGCGTAGAGGTAAAAACCCGAAATTCCGAATTTTTTGGCGATCCTCAAGAGTTTGTGACCAAGGGAAAAATTAAGAACCTGGTCAAGGCGATGGATGCTTTTATTATAGAAAACGATATTGATTTGGAATCCCGGTTTGATATTATTGCCGTTTTGCTCAACAAAAAAATGAAGCAATTGACCCATTACGAAAATGCCTTTTATCACTTCTAATTTAGGTAGTT
The DNA here is from genome assembly GCA_041748695.1 of Aquaticitalea sp. Taxonomy (GTDB): domain Bacteria; phylum Bacteroidota; class Bacteroidia; order Flavobacteriales; family Flavobacteriaceae; genus JBPOFM01. The sequence continues at coordinate 379 of JBGTCT010000027.1, forward strand.
CATCGATTGACGTAAGAAAATATAACAAAATTTAAATTTTATTACGTAGTTCAACGAATAAATTTTGATTTAAACTGACTTTCTCAATACCTTTCAATTATTAAACCCCAAAATCTATAACAATGAAAATACCTTACCTAGGAGTGGCTTCACTATTTTTGTGCATGCTTTTTGGATGCAGTCAAAACGAAGCCATACAAGACGAATTACTTTTTGAACAACGAAATCCGAAAGGATCAGTTAAGCTTGCAACACCAGAGCCTGCCACAGAGGAAGAAGCTGGAGACAATTGTTTTTACACACATCTTGTTGCAGGCCAGCATTATGTTGCTGGATCAGTCACAATTAATATCGAAGGAGACAACTTGATCATCACCTATTCAACCAATGAAGACTGGACTATTGGCATCACACATTTAAGCATCGGCAATTGTGATGAAGATTGGGTACCACTCACAGGTTCAGGCAACCCACGTATTGGCCAATTTGAATATACAGAGCCATTTTCTTCAACATCTACTGAAGTTGTATATGTCATTAGTCTAGAAGGCTTGGATGATAATTTCTGTTTTGCAGCGCATGCCGAAGTAGTAGGGCCATCAGGAGAAGAAACTGCATGGGCGCAAGGTATTCAGTTTAATGGAAGAAGTTGGGCGATGTACTCCGAAGTGAATGCATCTGATTGCGATTCTGGTGATGACGATGACGATGATGGTGCTGACCCAAATCAACCTACCTAAAAAGTTATTTATAAAAATTCATTTCATCTACATAAGCCCAGACATTTTCTGGAAGCATGGGACGAACATTCTTCCCTTCCTTGATGGAGTTTCGGATAAATGTGGATGATAATTCCATAATAGGTGCATTTATAAAATGCACCTTTTTGTTGTTATGAAATTTGGTTTCTAATGTTCCTTCCGAAAGTCTTGGATACACGTAAATGTGATGATGTTCTAAAATCAAATCATAATTTTTCCATTTGTGGAAGCTCTTCAAATTGTCCTCGCCCATAATCAGTGCGAACTCATGTTCGGGGAATTTCTCTTGCAAATACACCAGCGTATTGATGGTGTAATTAGGTTGCGGTAGAGCGAATTCAATATCACTGGGACGAAGTTTATTATAATCTTTTGTGGCGCGAAACACCATTTCCAATCGCTGATGATTGTCTAACATGGAGTTTTTGATTTTAAATGGACTTTGAGGCGTTACTACAAACCAAACCTGTTCTAAATCACTGTTTTCTGCAATGTGATTGGCGATGGTTAAATGCCCAATATGAATCGGGTTGAAGGTGCCAAAAAAAAGTCCGATTTTCATTTTTCTGCTTTCAAAAAATAAGAGACCAACTGATATGATTCATCGAGCGCTTTCTCCAAATCATCATTTAAGATGACTGTATCAAACAATGGGGCTGTGGCCAATTCGGCCGAAGCTTTTGCGATGCGCATGTTGATTTTGTCGTCGCTTTCCGTTTTTCGCTTTTTTAATCGGATTTTAAGTTCGTCGATACTTGGAGGTTTTACAAATATCGCCAAAGTCTGTTCCGGAAATTTGCGTTTGATCCGCAATCCACCTGACACGTCGATATCAAAGATTACATGTTTGCCATGTGACCAAATACGTTCCACTTCCGACTTTAATGTACCATAAAAATTATCGCGATAGACTTCTTCCCACTCCAAAAATTCGTCGTTTTTTATTTTAGTCTTGAATTCCTCAAAGCTTAAAAAGTAATAATCTACGCCATCTTGTTCTCCTCCTCGCTTTTCACGCGAAGTCGCCGAAATTGAAAACTCTAAATTGAGCTCTTTTTGTTCTAAAAGATGTCTTACAATGGTTGTTTTTCCAGCACCCGAAGGAGCGGAGAATACAATTAATTTGCCTTGTTTATTATCGTTTGTGTTATTTGCCACGAATTCACGAATATTTTTTGTTGGATGAGTCTATAATCTATAATTGTTATTGGGTAAATGATTGTAAACATGCTAATACCCACTATATGTCTATATGTCTCCCCTAAAGGGGCTTTAATTTATATCTGCGATTCTAATTCTACCAAAATTACGCCCCTAAAGGGGCTAATCGATATTCATGTTATAATGTTTTGGACTAGAGTCATTAGTTCATAAAAAATTAAGATTATTAAATTCAGGTGTCCAACACATTTTACCGTACAAGACTGATATTCTATGTTCACTTTTCTATCTATAAGACATTCAACAATTGTTCTTTTATTTTTTCCTTGTTATTGGTTTTGCCACGAATCTGCCTATCGGTAGACAAGTACAGGAATATTTTATTATTACAATCAGTCTATGCTCTATATTCTTTCATCTTTTTTACAAGACATTCAACAATTGTTCTTTTATTTTTTCCAATTCGTCCTTCATCTGCACAACCAATTTTTGCATGGGTGCATAGTTGCTTTTAGATCCAATCGTATTGATTTCCCGTCCCATTTCTTGGGTGATAAAGGCTAATTTTTTTCCATTGGAATCGTCAGAGTTTAAGGCTTGAACGAAATAATCCAAATGATTTTTTAAACGAACTTTCTCTTCGGTAATATCAAATTTTTCAATATAAAAAACCAATTCCTGCTCAAAACGGTTTTCATCCACTTTTTCCTTTAATTCGGCGACGCCTTTTTGCAAACGTTCGCGAACGCCCTCAATACGCTCGGGATCCATGGTAATAACCGCATCCAATAAATCTGAAATATTCTTGACACGATCAAAAAATTCAGACTCCAGACTTTTTCCTTCATCCAAACGATACTCTTGTATTTTTTCTAAACTGTTATCTATTTCTTTTGCAATTTGTGCCCACTCGCCTTCATCAATTTCGTCGCGTTCAGTGGTTACGGCATCTGGCATACGGATGGCCATTTTTAATAATTCGGTTTCATCGCCATCTACAACCTCTCTCAACTGTTTGATGTATTGTCTTACGACCGTTTTGTTGATTTGCGTTGAGGTTTCTTCACCAGTAATCTCCATAAATAATGAAAAGTCAACTTTACCACGCTCTAACTTTGTAGCGATCAATTTTCGGACTTCAAGCTCTTTTTCCCTGTAAAGCGAAGGCATGCGTGTATTTAAATCAAGGCTTTTGCTATTGAGTGATTTGATTTCAATAGATATTTTTTTGGTTGGAAGCTGTATCACGGATTTTCCGTATCCTGTCATGGATTGTATCATGGACTTATTTTAAAAGTTGAACAAAGGTAATGAAAATCATCAGTTTTAACAGTGTAATAACCTAACGGAAGTGCCAATAAAACGTTGATAAAATTATAAATTTGCAGCTTTCAACATAAATAATTGAACAGATGTATAAAAAACAGTTTGAAATAAGATGGAGCGATGTAGATGCCAATAGGCATTTGGCCAATTCTGCATACGTCAATTTTATGAGCCATACACGGGTGGCATTCTTTGAGGACCATAACTTTTCATTGTCCAATTTGGCCACATTTGACATCAGCCCTGTGATTTTTTATGAGCATATTTATTATTTCAAGGAGGCCTTTTTAGGAACACCAATCACAGTAAGCCTGGAGGTTTCTGGATTGAGTGCCGATGGAATGTTCTTCAAAATCGAACATAATTTTTATAACCACAAAGGGGAAAATTTGGCACATTGCGAAATTCTTGGCGCTTGGATCAATTTAAAAACACGGTCATTAACAGCACTTCCAGAGCATTTATTGTCGGAAATGAACAGCTTTCCAAAGACTGAAGATTATAAGGTCATAAGTAAAGAAGACACCCGAAAACACGGCAAAAAACCTATCAATTTAGGCTAGAACCTTTGGTTTTTTTGTGACCAAATAGACACCTGCAAAAATAAGGAGCATCGCTATTATTTTAACATATCCAACAGTATCGGCACCCATGATCACAGCAAATACACCTGCTATAACTGGTTGTAGGTATATGAAAATTCCAACAGTTGATGCTTTTAATTTTCGCAAAGCCAACGGATTTAGTAAGTAGGTGCCAAAGGTTGCGCCAACTACCACGAACAGAACAGAAAAAGTGGCGTAAGGGGTGAAACTATGCCATTCCACAGCTTTGAGTTCGCCATAACCAAATGGTAACACCAAAAAGAATCCAAACAGGAATAACCATTTGATAAACGTGAATGGATGGTATTTTTCGGTAAGTCTTTTAATGATGATGATATAGATGCTATAGGAAATCACATTGATAAATACTAAAACATTTCCTAGGGGCAAATTGTCACCTACACGTGTCGATTTTCCTAAAACGGTGAGTAAAATGCCGCCACAAAATCCGAGAACGACACCTAAAATTTTGAGTTTTGTAATTTTTTCATTCAAGAAAAAGGAAGACAATACAAGTATGATGATTGGTGTGATGGTAATAATCACTGACGCACTAATAGGTGTGGTGAGTTCAAGGCCTTTCAAAAATAAAAGCATATTTACTGCCACACCAAAAATAGCGGCTACAAAAAAGATCAAGAAATCCTTTTTATCAATTTTTTCCTGTGGCACGAACATACTAAACAACCAAAACAAGACAGTTGCACCAGCCACTCGCAATATCACAAAGGCAAAAGGCTGTACAAAATTTTCATTGATGACGGTTTTTGCAAATGTGAAATTAAGTCCATAAAGCACCTGCACCATTATGAGCGCCATAAACGCAAAGGCGCGACTATGCATGTATGGCTGCTTTGGCGGCTTCTACGGTTTTTGAACTGTTGCCAATAAAAATTTCATTGTTGAAAACGATGACGGGCCGACTCAAAAAAGTATAGTGCTCTAAAATGTATTGTTTGTAATCTTTTTCGGTTAGCGGCAAATCCTTCAAGCCCATTTCCTTATACAATTTGGCGCGCTTGCTAAACAATGCCTCATAGCTACCGGACAATTTAAAAAGCGCTTCGACTTGCTTTACTGTGATTTCTTCTTCTTTGATATCTTGAAATTCAAAATCAGATGGCAGTTCAAGTGTCTTGATGATTCTTATGCAAGTACTACAAGTCTTGAGGTAGTAAATTTTTTTCATGAGAAGTTCAGAATGTGATGCTCATTATAATCCAGACGATTTAAGCATGGTTTTTAATAAATTTTTAAATAGGGTTTTACTTTTTCATAAGGAACACTAAATTCTGTAAAGCCTTGCGAATAGGATGCAATTTCGTAAACATTATACAACAAAATCAATCCATCTTCACCAAAGCCAATATTTTCGGGAAGCTGAAAGTCTTCACCAAAGAACAAATCTTCGATAGAATTATCATCAGAAAGGGATTGGGTGGCTTTTATAAAATAGGGTTTTACAAATTCCTTAAATGCTTCTTCATCAATAATGATATCTTCAGATTGTAACAGCTTTCCTGTTTTTTTATCAAAACTCAAAAACGCTACATGACTGTTTCCGTGAGCACCTCCTGTATCGAGATAGGAACTGACAGAGATACAAATAATGGATTCTGAAAGGTACGTAACTTCACTTTCAATCATAGCTTCCCATTTCTGCGTGGAATCGGAAAAATCTTCCTTAAAAGATTTGTATTCATTATCAAAATTAATCACGGCGTCGGTTAATGATAAATCATCCTCTGGCATTTCGCTCATGTTAATCTCATTGGCCAAAAAGTTTTCTATGGTCTTGTTGATTCGATCTGCAACATCTTTGGCGCCTTCAGCCTTTGGGTAATTAATATCCACAATGGCATCTTGGGAGGTTTCAATGTGTTGTTCTGTAAACGACAGTGGAAGGTCTTTTTTACATGAAAAAAGAACTAAAAAAGCGCCCATAAACAGACAGATATTTTTCAAAGTAATGATGGATTTGTTAAACATTGATTAAAGGTATGACAACCTTTTGTAACCATCGAATTAAACCCTAAATTTGTTGAGTTTAAACAATTTGATGATTTTTCGATGACAAAAGTAACTTGTTTTATGAATTACGTCACTATAATCAATAACTAAAATTTATGAACTTCAACACAAAAACAATTCACGGCGGACAAGAGCCAGACAAAGCTTATGGCGCTGTAATGCCACCCATATACCAAACATCAACATATGCACAAACAACTCCTGGTGGCCACAAAGGTTATGAGTATTCCAGAAGTCAAAACCCTACGCGTCACGCGCTCGAAAAGGCCTTAGCAAGTATTGAAAATGGCAATTACGGTTTGGCATTCGGATCTGGTTTGGCGGCCATTGATGCAGTCATAAAGTTATTGCAACCTGGTGATGAAGTGATTTCCACAAATGACCTTTATGGTGGAACGTACAGATTGTTTACCAAAATCTTTGAAGGGTTTGGGATCAAATTCCATTTTATAGGAATGGAAAATGCTTCCAATATTGAAAAGTACGTCAATAAAAACACAAAACTGATTTGGGTAGAAACACCAACCAACCCAATGATGAATATCATAGATCTTAAAGCAGCTTCCCAAGTCGCAAAAAACCATGATTTGCTGTTGGCTGTTGATAATACATTTGCAACACCTTATTTACAGTTGCCTATTGATTTGGGTGCAGATATAGTGATGCATTCAGCTACAAAATACCTTGGAGGGCATAGTGATGTGGTCATGGGGGCGCTAGTGGTAAAAGACAAAGAGTTGGCAGACAGATTGTATTTTATACAAAATGCAAGTGGTGCCATTTGTGGTCCTCAAGACAGTTTTTTGGTTTTGAGAGGTATAAAAACCCTTCACATTCGTATGCAGCGTCATTGTGAAAATGGTAAAGCTGTTGCCGAATATTTGGTGACACACCCAAAGATTGAAAAAGTATATTGGCCAGGATTTGAAAGCCATCCCAATCATACAATTGCCAAAGCACAGATGAAGGATTTTGGCGGTATGATTTCATTTACGACCAAAGGGAACAATTACGAAGAAGCCATTAAAATTGTAGAAAAACTCAAAATATTTACTTTGGCAGAATCCCTTGGAGGTGTTGAGTCGCTGGCAGGGCATCCCGCAAGCATGACCCATGCCAGTATTCCGAAAGAAGAACGTGAAAAAACAGGTGTGGTAGATTCATTGATTCGATTAAGCGTTGGTATCGAAGATATCGATGACTTGATTGCAGATTTAAAACAAGCCATCGGATAGATTCCGATTCATATAATGAAAGAAAGACCTAGACATTTAAGTTGTTTTAGGTCTTTTTTTATGAAGTTAAATGAATTTTAGTCCAAATAATAGATGTATCCAAAATTTAGCCAAACCAACCAATCGTTGGCCCTGTCAGATTTTAATCGGTGATCGAGTCCGTCAATCCAATTGTTGAAATAATATTGCCATCTTAAATCCAGCATCAAATCCGATAGGATCGTCAGTTTATATCGCACGCCTACACTGCCTGTTATAGACCATGTGGTACCTGGTTCAGTATTTACGGGATATTCTTCCCCTGCTTGTGGAACCCAACCTATAAACAAATTGGCAGGATCCATAATATCGCCTGTACTGCTTTTGGCTGTAGGACTGTAGGAAGTAAAACGAGGTCCCAAACTGACAAAAGGCGCATATGAACCTATAGTAGCGGAAAAGGCCCTGATGCTATATGGGAAATATTCAAGAGACATCCCAAGGTCTAAATTGTTGGCGCTTCCAGAATGGGTTCTTAAATTATCATATACAGGCTTCGGATTATCAACCCACTCACCAAAATGATCGAGTTGTGTAGTATTATAGGAAATCTCACTTCTTAACTTAAAATGGTCGTTAAAATAAGTGTCTGTAGAATAGCAATTGCAATCTGCTCTATATGAAAAGTTGATATAGTGAATGAGCCCAATTCCAATGCCCGTATTTCCAGCATTTGTCTCTAGATCGTGTCGAACTCCAAAATCAGATTGAAACGCCACAGGGCCAGCAATGACTCCAATTTCATGCGAAAAGCCCAGTTGAGCATGAACATTATTTACACCCATTAAAACCAAGGATATAAATGCCAACTGTTTAAAATTAAGCGCCATATGGTGAAAATTAATTGAGGCAAAGGTATTGACAAATATATGAAAACTGGGCTAACTACCAAATAAAACAATTGTTAGGGTTTGTTTAGGTTGGGATTGCGGTTTTTTGATATATCCTCACTCAATCAAATGTATTATGAGAATATCAAAAATTATTGATATAAATTTTCAGGATAATGTATATTTGCACTGCTAAATGCAAAACAGTTATTCAAAATTTATAATCAATGAAAAAACAAATAGAAGCTTTTTTAGACTATGTAAAATCAACCAATGTTCACGAACCTGAATTTTTACAAGCGGTTCATGAAGTTGCCGAAACGGTCATTCCTTTTATTGAAGACAATCCGAAGTATAAAGGAAAGATGTTGTTGGAACGTATGGTAGAACCAGAACGCACCATTATCTTCAGGGTGCCTTGGATTGATGACAAAGGCAACACTCAAGTCAACCGCGGTTTTAGAATAGAATTCAATTCGGCGATCGGTCCGTATAAAGGAGGATTGCGTTTTCACCCATCGGTGAATTTAAGTATTCTTAAATTTTTAGGGTTCGAACAAACTTTTAAAAACTCATTGACCACACTTCCAATGGGCGGTGGTAAAGGAGGCTCTGATTTTGATCCAAAAGGGAAAAGTGATAATGAGGTCATGAAATTCTGTCAATCTTTTATGAACGAACTGTTTAGACATATTGGAGCCAATACCGATGTTCCTGCTGGAGATATTGGAGTTGGAGGACGTGAAATTGGTTTTATGTTTGGTCAGTATAAAAAATTGAGAAATGAGTTTACCGGCGTTTTTACAGGTAAAGGGGTTTCTTATGGTGGCTCATTGATTCGTCCTGAAGCTACAGGATATGGCTGCGTGTATTTTGCTAAAAATATGTTGGCAACCAAAGGCGATTCATTGGATGGAAAAACAGTGGTTATTTCTGGTTCGGGGAATGTGGCGCAATACGCTTGCGAAAAAGCTACAGAACTTGGGGCTAAGGTAGTCACTATGTCCGATTCGGATGGCTATATTTTTGATAAGGATGGTATTGACGCCAAAAAATTGGCGAAAATCATGGACATTAAAAATGTGAAACGCGGAAGAATCAGCGATTATATTAAAACCTATAAAAACGCAACCTATCATGAAGGCAAACGTCCATGGTCTGTAAAATGCGATATCGCTTTGCCATGTGCTACACAAAATGAGTTAAATGAAAAAGAGGCCAATACTTTGATAAAAAACAAAGTGATAGCTGTGGCAGAAGGTGCTAATATGCCTACAACGCCTGAAGCGATCACTGCATTCCAAAAAGCTAAAATATTATTTTCGCCAGGAAAAGCGTCCAATGCCGGTGGCGTTGCAACCTCTGGTTTGGAAATGAGCCAAAATTCATTGCGTCTCAACTGGAGTAGAGCTGAAGTCGATGAAAAGCTATTCACCATCATGAACGATATTCACGAATCATGTGTAAAATATGGTACGGACAAAGATGGGTACGTTGATTATGTCAAAGGTGCCAACATCGCCGGATTCGTTAAGGTCGCTGATGCCATGCTTGCACAAGGAGTAGTTTAAAAAGTCACTTTAACCTCTATGCTTATTGGTATGAACTCAAGTCTTAATACTTAATTCTTGCATCAATAGTCAAAAAAAAAGCTCTCATGACATCAGAATATGAGAGCTTTTTTATTCAAGTAAAACCCGATCGTATATATGATAGTTTGCAATTTCTCGTTAGTTATAAATATATTTGACGTCTAGGATGCATTCAATGGCAAAAAAAATCACTTTACTTTTATTTTTTTTAGGTTCCTTAACCAGTAGTGCCCAAAACTTTTCAGCACTTTGGGAAGGTCATTTTTCTTACTTTAATATTAATGATGTGACCCAAAGCAGCACTAAAATTTATGCGGCTTCCGAAAATGCTATTTTTAGTTATGATCTTGATACCAACGAGCTTCAAACCATTACCACCATCGAAGGTCTGTCGGGCGAAACCATTACGACTATTTCGTACAGCGAAACTTATCAATCGCTCCTTATAGGCTATGGAAATGGACTTATTGAACTCTATTCCGAATCGGACAATTCCATCCTATCCATTGTGGATATTCTTGAAAAAGCGACTATTGCGCCCAACAAAAAGCGTATCAATCATTTTAATGAACATAACGGATTGGTCTATGTTTCGACAGATTATGGGATATCGGTATATGATTTACAACGCTTGGAATTTGGCGATACTTATTTTATCGGCCCAGGTGGAGCACAAATCATTGTCAACCAAACCACCATTTTTGGAGATTCTATTTATGCCGCTTGTTTTGACAACAACGCTATTAAAAAGGCCTCTTTGAGCAATCCCAACTTGATCGATTTCATGCAGTGGCGAACCCTCAATAATGGTAATTTTATCGCTATTGCAAGTGTTGAAAACCAGTTGTACGCAATCAATACCAACAATGTTATATTTGAAATTGTCAATGATGCTTTCAACCCGCTTATAACATATGGTCAAGTACCGCGAGACATGCGCTCGGTTAACAATAGTTTAATCGTCACTACTCAAAATAATGTATATGTCTACGATCGTGACTTCAATAGTATTTCCACCGCTGTAACAAATGACGAATTCGACACGCAGTTTACGTCAGCAACCGTCGCAAACAACAATCTCTATATTGGAACCACTAGTTTGGGAGTTCTACAAACAGAATTGTCAAATCCGCTAAACTATTTGGTGATACGTCCAGATGGTCCCTTGAGAAATGACACCTTTAAAATTAATGCGGCCAACAATGAAGTTTGGGCAACCTATGGCGATTATGATGTTTTTCAAAATCCGTATCCATTGAGCAGCTATGGCACCAGCCACTTGGTGGATGATACGTGGAATAATATCCCTTTTGAGAGTTTATTGACAGCTATTAATTTGGCTGATATTGCCATTAACCCATTTAACCCATCTCAAGTGTTTATCAGTTCATTCTTCAGTGGATTGTTGGAAATAAACAACGAAGTGCCCACCATGTTATACGATCAGAATAACAGCGGCTTGGAATCTTTGGTATTGCCAAACGATACATATACCGATTTGCGTGTAGGTGGTTCTGCATTTGACCGAACTGGATTATTATGGACAATCACAAGTTTGGTGGAAAGGCCTTTAAAATCGTTTAATCCTTCAACAGGGCAGTGGCAAGCCTATAGTTTCGCAGAAATAATTCCCGATCCTGTTAAGGATGAACTTGGATTCACTGATTTGGTTATTGACAGCAATGGCACCAAATGGACGGGAAGTATTAATAACGGAGTTATTGGATACAATGAAACCGCAACTGGAACAAAAATTAATAGGCTCTTTAGCCAAGATCAGAACATGCCGACTTTTGCCGTAAAAAGTCTGGCGATAGACAACAGGAACCAATTATGGATTGGGACCTATAGAGGACTTCGGGTATTGTTCAACACCTCTAATTTTTTGTCCAATCCCAATCCGCGAGCCAACGAAATTGTTATTGTTGAAGATGGTGTTCCAAAGGAATTGTTGGCCTTGCAATTTATATCAGACATCAAGGTCGATGGCTCCAACAACAAATGGATAGGAACTGACGATTCTGGGATATTTTATTTGTCTCCCGATGGTCAAGAAACGATTTATCATTTTACGACCAATAATTCGCCGTTACCATCTAATCAAATTAGGGATATTTCTATCGATTCGCAGAGCGGAAAGGTATTTATAGCGACCAGTAAAGGGTTGGTGGCATTCTTATCTGGCGGCTCAAATCCTGAAGATGAATTGGCCAATGCGTTTGTGTATCCAAACCCTGTAAGACCAGAATATAATTTACTGGGATCCAATAATTTGAATGATATCAATAACGGTGTAAAAATCAAAGGACTTACCGAAAATGTGAATATCAAAATCACGGATATTGAAGGCAACTTGGTTGCAGAAGCTCAATCACGTATCAATTTACGCTCGTCAAGATCTGGCTATAATTTTGCCATCGATGGCGGAACGGCCATTTGGAACGGCCGGAATCTTGGAAACAATATTGTCGCTTCGGGCGTGTACCTGATTCTGATCAACGATTTGGAATCCTTCGAGACCAAAATTTTAAAACTATTGATCATTCGCTAAACTGCTTAACAATGTGCTCATGTTAATTAAAACCAACGCCATTGTCCTTTCAAAATTAAGATATCGCGATAATGACCTTATTGTAAAGTGCTATACAAACCAACGGGGTGTTGTCAGCTATTTGTTGAGAGGCGTGCTTAAGAGTACTAAAGGAAGTGCCAAAACCGCCTATTTTCAACCCTTATCACAACTTCAGTTGGAAGAAAACTTTAAGGCCAATCAATCCTTGCAATTTATCAGCGATGTGAGACTGAATGTGGTCTATCACAGCTTGCATACTAATATTCCTAAAAGCGCCATTGTCATGTTTTTATCCGAAGTACTATCGTCTGTTTTAAAGGAAGAGGAAAAAAATGAAGCGCTTTATGAGTATTTGGAAACATCCTTTATATGGCTCGATCATGCTGAAGAAAGTGTTAATTTTCATTTGCTATTTTTGCTCAACCTGACCAAACACCTTGGTTTTTATCCTGAAATATCCTCCATGGATAACCCTTATTTCAATTTGAGCACAGGTGCTTTCGAATTAAAGCCTGAAAATTTCTATTCTATTTCCAATGAGAATTTAGTGGTTTTAAAACAGTTCTTAGGCATAAATTTTGATGGGTTATGTTCGATAAAATTAAATTCAAAACAGCGGCAAGCCTTTTTGAGTATGCTGCTGTTTTATTTTGAATTGCACCTCGGGGATTTTAAAAAACCAAAATCCCTAGCTGTTTTTAACCAAGTTTTTAATTGATTACCATCAAACTCTATATGAAGCATTCTTTGATTCTTGGCTTTTGTCTTCTCTTTTCGTGCGCTCTTTTGGCTCAAAAGGTGAAAATCGTTGAGAAACAGACCAATTTACCGATTCCTGGCGTGGCGGTTTTCAATGGTAAAAAAGATAAAATGGCTACTTCCGATATTGATGGTGTGGTGCGTTTGGATAAATTTTCGGTTTCAGAAGTTATATACTTCCAACATGTATTTTACGAAACAGCCATGTTCACCAAAATGGACATTGAGAAATCTAATTATGTCGTTCGTTTGAATTCAAAAACCCAAGGCTTGGAAGAGGTGATTGTTTCAGCTTCAAAATTTCAACAAAGCAAACGCGATATTCCACAAAAAATCATTAATATCTCCGCCAAGGACATTGCATTCGCCAACCCTCAAACAAGCGCTGATGTGTTGGAAGGCACTGGGAATATTTACATCCAAAAAAGTCAGTTGGGTGGCGGTAGCCCCATGATAAGAGGCTTTTCCACCAACCGATTATTGATTACGGTAGATGGTGTGCGGATGAACAATGCCATATTTAGGGGCGGAAACATCCAGAATGTCATCTCCATTGATCCCTTTGCCATACAGAATACGGAAGTGACTTTAGGAGCGGGTTCTGTGGTCTACGGCAGCGACGCCATTGGTGGTGTCATGAGCTTCTATACCCAAAAACCACAACTGTCGTATTCTGATTCCTTGTTTTTTAAAGCCAATGCACTCGTAAGGTATGCCAATGCCAATTCAGAAAAAACAGGGCATGTCGATTTTAATTTCGGTTTAAAGAAATGGGCTTTTTTTACAAGTGTCAGTTATACCGATTTTGATGATTTGCGGATGGGTAGGCATGGACCCGAAGATTATATTCGACCCGAATATGTTGAGGTCATTAATGGTGTTGACACCGTCGTGACGAATCCCGACCCATTGATGCAGGTACCAACTGGCTACGACCAAATTAACCTGATGCAAAAGGTGCGTTATGAGTCTTCCAACAATTTGAGCTTCGATGTGGGACTCTATTATACAACAACGTCCGATTTTCCCCGATACGACAGATTGATTCGTTACCGAGGTGACAATTTGCGATCTGCCGAATGGAATTATGGGCCACAACGTTGGTTTATGGGTAATTTTCAATTGACCAAATTGAGCAGCAACTCTAATTTGTACGATAAAATTCAGACTACCCTGGCCTATCAAAATTTTCAGGAAAGCAGAATGGATAGGGATTTTGGAAGTACTATCCGAAATATTAGGGAGGAAGCCGTCGATGTGATTTCTGCCAATGTCGATCTAGAAAAGCAGTTGGGGACTAACTCCGAATTATTTTATGGACTGGAATACATCTATAACAAAGTGACCTCTTCGGGTGATGAAGAAAATGTGATTACCAATACCTCCATTCCCACAGTGTCTAGATATCCCGATGGTTCAGATTGGCAATCCTTGGCAGCCTATACCAGTATCAAGTACAAGCCAAACCCAAAATTCATAGTTCAAACAGGCGTCCGATTCAATCAAGTGCTGGTCAACGCCGATTTTACGGACATCAATCAATACTTAAACTTGCCATTTGAAACCACAAAGATCAGTGCTGGGGCATTTACAGGAACTGCAGGCATTAGTTGGCTGCCCAGCGAATTGATGGAGTGGAAGGTGAATCTGTCCTCCGCGTTCCGGGCGCCCAATATCGATGACGTCGGGAAGGTGTTTGATTCCGAACCTGGATCTGTAGTGGTTCCCAACAATTCCCTGCGGCCAGAATACGCTTATGGTGGCGAACTGGGATTAAAACTCAATTTCGATAAAGTAATTACTCTCGATTTGGCAACCTACTATACCTATCTCGACAATGCCTTGGTGCGTCGCAATTTCACCTTAAATGGGGAATCTCAAATCCTATATGATGGCGAATTGAGCAACGTCCAAGCCATTCAAAATGCCGCCAAGTCTTATATTTACGGCTTTGAAGCTGGCATTCAAGTGAATTTTAGCAAACATTTAAAACTCACGTCTCAATATAACATCATTGGAGGCATGGAAGAAGATGATAATGGTAATGAGACGCCGTTGCGTCATGCAGCTCCCAATTTTGGAAACACGCATTTGGTATGGCAGCATTCAAAATTTCAAATTGACGCTTTTGCGAATTATAACAACGAGTTATCATTCAATCAATTGGCACCTTCCGAGCTTGAGAAAGACTTTATGTATGCTTTGGACAGCAATGGGAATCCGTATGCGCCTTCTTGGTATACGCTTAACTTAAGAACGCAATACAAAATCACTGACGCTGCTACCATTGTAGCCAGTTTGGAAAATATCACAGACCGACGTTACCGGCCCTACTCGTCAGGTATTTCCGCGCCAGGACGCAATCTGATTTTGTCTTTAAAATACAGTTTCTAGAACATTATTACCAAATAAATAACCAATCCTGAAGTTGCTGTAAAGACAAATTTAATTGGTACATCTTTGGTTTGGATTCGTGATTTTTCAAACGATTTAATGAAAGAAAAAATTGAAAAATCTCAAAAAGAACAAGGAAAGTTTTGTGAAATTTCTAGAGAAAACATTATTGATGAATACTTTCAGCTGTCACTATTGCGTTTATCGGACAAAATATTTCTAAAAAAGAAAAGCCCTTCAACCAATATAGTTGAAAGGTTTTGTCTTTAATATTCCCTTTTTGTACTTTGTACTTTGTACTTCGTACTTTGTTCTTTAATGTCGTTTTACGGCACGTTTCGTAATTGTTTGTCCATTAGACAGTGTCACCTTTGCCACATAAGCCGCCTGACTTAAATTGGAAAGATTATAGATTTCGGAAGCATTGTTTCCTTTTAAGTTGTAAAGGGTTCTGCCAAGCATATCAATGATTTCAACCGTTTGGATGGTGAGACCATTGCCCACGCTAAACTTCACATGGCCATTAGGAAGTTCATAAATGGTCAATCCGCTTGCTGGAATTTCATTGTCAATGACAGAAAGTGCTTGCTCATTAAACACAATTTCAAATCGATTGTTGTACTCACCTGTTTGTGAGGTAAAATTATAATCGGAAGTTGATAAATTATGATATACATTCAATAAGTTATCTTTCACAAAGATGGATTGATTGTTAAAAAAGTTCCCTTCGAAATGCGCGATGGACAATTTATAAATCGTGGCCTGATTTATAGACGTGTAAAATCCTAGAGGAATCACCTCCTCGAGTGTTAAGGATTTTGGGCTCTTGGCTTGAATGGCAAATTTCTTATCAGAATTTGGAATAAAGGTGTACAATGAAGAAAACATACTGTTGGATTGATTTCTTGGCGCATCATAATACATGCCGTCGTAGGCATCTGTTGCGCCGTCCATATAGCCAACAAATATTTGACTAAAGACACCATTATCACTACTTAAATTGATTTTTAATTTATTGGCATTGCTGTCTGGGCTACCAGTTCTAAAAAATTGAGAATTGTCATTTTTTCCAATGACCCTCATGCTGTTGTTGAAAACCACATCTTTTGTTTGGATATCTCCAGCACTGCCAGAAGGGTGGGAATAAAATGTGGTGCCAATGTCAGTGGCATCCGACATGCTCACAAAAAACCCTTGTCCAGAAGGAATCATCCTATTTGCAGGATTGCTGCCATTTGTATTCGGATTTGATGTATAAGTGGATGTTTCACCTGCACCATTGATAATGGCATAGTCATCATTGGAGAAATTTTGATTTTGGTTTCCACTCGCAGAGGCATTAGGCGCTGTGTATTGAGACCATAAATAAATAGCACCATCTATCACTCTTTCCGTGGCGGTTGGGATATCGGCATTGTAATTTAAAAAAGCATCAGCGCTAATTGCTGAAGCATATGGATTGCCAATGAAGTTCCAATTTTTATCATTAAGTTCTTCGTCATTTCTATAGACAGGAACTTGGATGATACCATTGTTGAATGGACCTCTAAACGAGTAAATAAATTTACAATTGGGTCCATTATTACATGGAAATTGACCAAAAAGACTCGCTTTGTGAGTCGACGCATAGCCAACCCCAGGCAGCATCACATGAGCGCCTGACACCAATTGCCAGTCGACACCAGTACCGTCATTTGTGAAATTAGGGTCGTCGTCGATATCGTCCTGACCAACTGTAAATGTGTTGGTATTACCAGTTTCACGAAAAGAATCCCTAAAGTCTGGTGCACTAAATAGAAAGCGTCGATTGGTACTCGCGTCAGCCAATGCACTTCCAATGATATCATTGGCCACAGGCGAACTCCAATAGGTATATTCATACCAATTGTCCATGCGTGCAGTTTCCTTATTAACCGTGATTTTTGTCTTATCCGTTAAAACAGCACCATTGACAACGCCTAAATTATTGACTTGAACAAACGCTCCTCGTGGGGATATAATGATATTACCATCCACAGTCACGTGATTTTGTACCTGCACAAATGTGTTATTGGCTATAAACAATTCACCAGAACGGACCAATAGATTACAGGCACTAAAACTGGTTTGCACACCTCCAATACCAGTGTCATAATCGCCTTCGATCACAACAATTGTATTGATATCTGGTGGCGCCGGAGACCAATTGTTACCATCCCAAGTGGTTTTGTCTACCTGAAGCCTAACTGCATTGCTTCCAGTATAGCAGGTAGTTGTGTTTTCCCTAACTTGACAATAATATTGATAATTATCAAGATTTAAAATATTTGAAATGGCAAGTGTGGGTGATGTTGCGCCACTATAAACCCCACCATTGGTTATTGCTGTCCATGCAGTAGCTGCTGGTAAGGGAGCGGAAACGTACCATTGATAAACCAAAGGCAATCCACCACTAAAACCTTCTGTAGCTGAAACGGATAAAGTAGCTGTTAAATCACAACTAGAGACAGGAGCGATTGGTTGAACCGTAACTGCTGGTGGGACACCCACAGAAAAATCATAAGTTCCTATATTGCTGTAATTTACAGGAGTAAAGGCGTCCCAATCATTAGGATTCCATGTGATACTAGGAACGATAATACCTAAATTTTTTCTTCTATATACATAATCTTTAGAGGCAATAGTAAATGGATTCCCTGTAGTTTCACCCCAAAGATCTACCCAATTTGTTCCACTGTAAAGCCTAATGTGATCATCATCATTGATACCTCCTGACCCACTGAAAAAATTTGCAATATGACCTCCTTCAGGAGTTGTAGCATCTGTGCCTCCAATAGCAACCACCCTTACACCATTATTAGGGATAGTACCGGTTAAATTTATACTTGCCGTGGCTGTTGTGGCACCATTATTATGGATTCTAACTTGATAATTCAAAGCGCTCATATCCACTGTGGCCCCAGTACCATTAAATATTTCGATATAGGAATGGGATCCTGAACCTTTGTCCGTGACCTCACTTATAAATAAATTATTAGGAAGTGTACCTGTTCCTTGACAGCTCGTAATGAAATTGTTAATCAAAGTGAATAGAAATGAACTCTTGCAACCCAACTGATTTGTGACCTCTAAACTTCCGGTGCTTGCTCCAGAAGGAACAGTAACCTCAATCACGGTTGGAGATAATACTATAAGAGTGGTTACAGGAGCTCCATTGAAATTGGCTGTAGTTGTAGCTCCAAAATTTGTCCCTTGTACGGTTACTACAGTGCCAACTGGCCCACTGGAAGGACTAATAGTCAAAGAACTTGCAGCACAATTTGCAGTTCCTCTTACCCCAAAAGTATATGGATTTTCGTTGGCATCATTGTTAACCACAGTAATGGTGGATGTTCTTGGGTTTGGTATAGTGGTACTTGGTGCAAACGCCACTTCAAATTCAATAAAATTACCAGGAGTGATTGTTGTGGGAAAAGTTACTGGGGATATTATGGTAATGGGAAATTCAGAAACGTTTGAAGAGCTTATAGAACTGACAGTTAAATTTGCAGTACCTTCATTGTGGATGTAAAAAGTTTTTCCAGAGGAGGTAATACCTATTGTTTCCGCTGCGAAGACAGTATTAAAACCCGTGTTTGGAGCAGATCCAGTAGGGATTGTACCTGTATTTGTGTTTTTACGAATGTTAATCTCAGGAGCCACAACATTTACAATACCAGATATATAGGTGGTTCCATCCCAAAAGTTGCCACCATTAGGAGGAAGAATTCCTCCATACAACCAAATGCCTCCATTAAGACTGTAACGTGTTGCGTAATAATAGGTGCCTGGAACTGTTAAGAAAGCTCCTAAATTGACTTGATATTCATCATTTTGAGAAAAATTACAACCATCAGTGCATGCCGCATTATATGCCGTTCCAACCCAATTAGTCCATGTGTTTGGATTTGTATTTGTTGTACTGTAACCAATTTGTGCAACAATACCAGTGCCTTGTCCAGCACCTGGAGTGACACCTTGTTCATAGACTTGGCCCCATACATCAAATACGCCCCCTGGCGCAATAGTTCCTACTTCTGGGAACTGCAAATTGGCAAAATCAACGGTATCAACGCTTAACACGCCACTTACATTTGCAGCTCCGTCCCAGAATCCGCCACCACCTGCGTTATAGCCACCATAACGATAAGGGCCTCCGCTTATTTGAAAACGGCTTGCGTAATAATATGTGCCAGACGGAAGTGTGGGTAGTGTACCAATATTGGCGACATATTCGTCATTGTTTCCAGCATCCGTATTATATGTAGCGGGAACCCAATTTGTCCAAGTGTTAGGGTTAGTATTTGAGGTGCTGTAACCAATCCAAGCTGTTATGTTAGCTCCTTGTCCCGCTGTATCAGTAACACCAGCTTCGTAAACTTGAGCAAA
>JBGTCT010000028.1:0-6359 GCA_041748695.1 Aquaticitalea sp.
AAAAAACTGGTGGACCGAGAAAGACCTTGAAGAATTTACCAAACGGGGTAAAGCCCTTGCAGACCAATACAGCGAAATAGAAGTTGCCGATAGTCTGTATATCAATGGTGCTTTTACACTCGGCGAAAACATTGGGGACCTTGGAGGAGTGCTTGCTGCTTATGATGGTTTGCAACAAAGCTTTAAGGACAATGGACGTCCAGACAAGATTGACGGCTTTACGGCAGAGCAACGCTTTTTCATGAGTTGGGCCACTGTGTGGAGAACCTTAATGAGAGACGAAGCCTTAAGAACACGAATCAAAACCGATCCGCATTCGCCAGGAATGTACAGGGCTACGCAACCCTTAAAGAATATCGATGCATTTTATAAAGCATTTGATATTAAGGAAGGCGACCCGATGTATTTGGCACCTGAAAAGCGTGTGAGAATTTGGTAATGATAGCAAATAGTATTATCTAAAAAAAGCAGCCGATTGGCTGCTTTTTTTATAACTTATCATATCAATACCCTACTCTTTTGTCATCCTCAACAAAGCATCTTTGCTAATTTTTGCCATATTGAATTGAGGATCTATTACCAAGGCATGGTTTAAGATAGCAAGCGCGCTTTCGATATTGTTAGCATTGTCTTCGTTGTAATTTACTAACGCTTTTAAATATAAAAATGCTGCTTTTAAGGAGGTTTCATAAGGTTGCTGAGATTCATAAAAGGCTTGTTTCATATCATCCTTCACATTCGCCAAACCATATTCGATGTTGGCTTTTGCACCAACCAAATCTTGAAGTTGAACTTTTAAATCGGCCAGTTCGTATGCCAAATATGGGCTAGGGTTTCTCCCGAAGAGCACTTCATAATGCTCTAATGCACGTTTTGGCTGATTGAGTGATTTAAGGGCAATAGCTTTAACTTCTACATTTAAATCAGAATCTGTGGCATTTTTATCTACACCAATAGTATTTAAGGCTTGCACATTTTGCCCTTCAGAAACATATAAATAAGCAATCGTGTCTTTTCTGGCTTGTGTTGGTGTTAGGACATCCAAATGGGTCATGGCATTGATAATGCCTTGCACATCGCCCTGTTTTTTCATCTGTTTGTAATAGGCTTCATAATGTTTTTGAAGCTCGTTTTTTGTTTGTGAAATCATGCTAAATGAGATCATAACAATCAATAAAAATATCGTTTTTTTCATGTTGGAATTGTTTCAGTTTCCATCTGGAAACACACTGTTAATTTTAAGGCCTAAAACTATAAAATTTAGATAGATAAAATCTTAAGAAATTACTAATTATTTAAAGTCACCTTAAATGTATAGTTCAAAACCTTCATCAATTTCTTGGAATCGATGTGTTTTCCTTTGCTCGAGGACTGCATGTCAAATTGAGGCAAGGTCAAATGCATAGATTCACAAACGGATGTATAATATTCCTTTTTTGTAGGATGTGGCGTTGTCACAGCATTAATAGTATCGCCAAATAGGTCTTGCTTTATGATTTCTGCGCAAATTTGGATACAATCGGAGCGGTGGATGAGATTCACAGGCGCAGATGGGTTTTGTAAATTGGTCCTGCCCGAAAGGAATTTTGCAGGATGCCTATCGGCTCCAAACAGACCTCCAAAACGAAGAATTGTAGTTGAAAACGCATTATTATCCTTCAGCAAATCTTCTACTTGCAGCAATTGCTTTCCCGATTCCGTCTCTGGATCTGTTGGCGTGTCTTCAGTAATTATCGGCATCGATTCCGAATCTTTATAAACTGATATGGAACTCACAAAAAGGACTTTTTTAATCGTGGATGTTTCGATATAAGGAATAAGAAATCGCATGCGTTGCACAAAATTGGCGTTAGGATCTTGCCTTAGTCCTGGAGGTATATTGAGAATGAGGATGTCGCTTCCGGCCAAACAGCTTTCAATGTCGCCCTTGACGCCTTCACTTGTAATTTCAATATAAAACCCCTCTATTCCAAATGTCTTAAGTAGCTCTATTTTACATTGAGACGTTGTAGAGCCTTTTATAATATGGTCTTGTGCTATGAGATATTTGGCTAATGGCAATCCCAACCAGCCACAGCCGATGATACTAATCTGATTTTTCAAGTGAAATGGTTTTTCTGACAATCACAGCGTCGTTCAATACAAAGGGTTTTGGAATCATCGTTTTTGGTCGTTTTGGAATAACAAACAAGTCATTGTTCAACATGTCATTGGAAGCACTATACATTATAAATTCGGTTTTTTGGTCCGCTGGAATGCTAAACTCAATCTCGAGATAGTTGTCGCTAGACACATAATAGGTAAATAGACGATTGTTTTTTCGATTGGCGAAAACTCTGTTGTCAACTTTGCTTTTTTCGATTTCCAAACCATTAATATTAAATGAAAGAAATTGATATGTAGAATCTGCAAACAATTCTATTCGGTTGAGATGACGCTGCGGCGAAATGAATAGTTTCACATGTCTGACATCACCAATGACCGTATCTTTTTGTTTATCGATATAGGAGAGTTTTAAGGGTTTGATGTTGGCTTTTTTGCTGAATGTGAATTTTGTGTTGTACTTACTACTGAAATTTTCATTTAAGAATGAAGAAGCTTGGTTAGGTTCATCTGTTAGGTATTTTTGATTCCATTCATCGAGAACGTTGTCGTAGGTTGCCCATACTGCGGTGTCTTTGTCGGCATCATACACATACACCAAGCTGTTTGGTTTTGGGCGCTCTTCGTTGAAGTTGGATGTAAAATGGGCAATGATAAGGAACACGAATGACGCCATAAAGAGAATGTAAGCCCAACGGTTTTTATATCTCGAAAACCCGAAAACCGAAATGCATAGGGAAAAAATCAAAGACACCAATATGGTACTTGAAACAAGCATTTTTAGACCCAAACCAACCGGAAACATTTGCACAAATGGCACCATAATTAATAATACTGGAAACAATAACAAAGTCATCAACACTATGTTTGGACGCCTTTGGCGTACCAGAATAAACAAACTGATAAGACCGAAATACACCGGAATGATAAAAAAGCTAGCACCTTTTAATTTAAACGCAACGACGCCACAAATCATTATCCATAAGAATAAAGGAGGTACTGCCAAGCTAGCCGTATTTTCGGGTTTGTACACGTAATTATACAACCACATACAAACACCTAGGGCAAAAAGCGCAAAAGCCCAAATATAAGCCTGACCATTATAGGTAAATCCGTGAAGCATTTCGCCATATTGTGGATAGATAACACTGAGCAATTTCCAACCAAAATAACCTACGAGGCCGTTGATGAGCAATGCTGCAATTCCTGGCAAAAAGGCACTTGCCATGTGTTTGGACTCCAAAGTTCGTTTTTGAATGCCATAAAAAACTAGGGCTACAAAGATAATAATGGCAATAATTAGCATTGGGAATATCCATGAAAACGGATAGCTGACCGTTTTAATAAGTGGCACGTTGAAGTAGATATCGTCGCTATCACTTTTTAAATTATTGAGATTGGCGTTAGCAAAATAGGTTAACAAAGGCATTAAGTAAGTGCCTTGATGCTCTAAAGTATTTCTGTCTAAACGCTCATACGTATCAAGAGCTGTATGGTAATCGAAATGGTCGTCTATAAAGGCAAAATTGAAGCCATCGATAGTGGCATCCTCACGAAAGCGCGTGAGATCGGTATCATTTGGCAACATTTTATAAATGCTATAGGCGAGAGAATTAGCCACAGGATATTTAGGATTCGCCTTCTTAAAACCAGCAATCAGATTTTGGTTGCCACCATTAGTTTCCACAAACATATGACTTGGTCCGCCACTGCCTCGCGCCTCAAAATTGAGTACCAATCCGACGTCTTTAGCCCATGGATGGGAATTGACAAAGAGCGATGCGCCATTCAAACCTAATTCTTCAGCATCGGTTATTAGGATGATGATATCATTTTTGTGTTTTTTGTTATCACTTAAAAAAGCACGCACACCTTCAAGAATCGTTACAACTCCCGAACCGGCATCACTAGCTCCTGGAGACGAATGCGGATTGCTATCATAATGAGACAGCAACAGCACGGCTTTAGAATTGTCGGTTCCTTTAATACGCGCCAAAATATTTTTTGGTTTTACGAATGCGCTCCAATCAGTGAATGTGTTTCCTTCCTGAATTTGTGTATCCAAACCTAAATTGCGAAGTTCTTGGATGATGTAATTTTCGACCTCTTCATGATTTTCAGAACCTACATAATGTGGTTGTTTCGATATTTTCTCGAGATGAAGGAGAGCTCTCTCTGAAGAAAACTGATTGGAAGCGGTTTTTAAATCAGAAATTCCATGGGGAATTAACGCGCAGAAACTCCAATAAATGGCAATGATTATGAGAAGCAGTGCAGCGACTTTTTTTAGCATAGGGGAACCATTGGTTAGTCTTATAAAAATACAAAAAATAATTCAAGACCATTTCTTTTTAGGTTAAATGGGATTTTTTATCTAAATTTAAGACTCATTAAAAATGAGACTATTATGGGTATTAAAAGTTTTCAAGGCGCACGGAAGTTGCAACAGAAAGAAATTGAATCGCTACCGTTTAGGGTAAAAGATTTTATGAGTACAGAGCTAATTACATTTAAACCAGATCAAAAGGTGATTAATGTAGTGGAAATGCTCATAAAATATAAAATTTCAGGTGGACCTGTTGTGAACGATCGCAACGAATTGGTCGGTATTATTTCGGAAGGAGATTGTTTAAAGCAAATCAGCGAGAGCCGTTATTACAACATGCCAATGGAAGATGACCTTGTTGAACAACGCATGGTCAAGAATGTGCAAACCATAGATGGCAACATGAATGTCTTTGATGCTGCCAACGTATTTTTAGAATCCAAACACCGCAGGTTTCCTATTATAGATAATGGCAAACTGGTGGGTCAAATCAGTCAGAAGGATATTTTGATAGCTGCCTTAAAGTTAAATGGCCAAAAATGGAACTCATCCACTAAAACCACTAATTCAGAGTATTCAGGTTAACTTTCGCGCTTAACCAATGCAAAATAATCACCTTCAATGGGTAGATAACCTTGGTCATAGACAAAGTAATAAATTGTTCCTGCTTTGGTGGTATAAATGCTTGTAAAATAATTAAAATCAAATCCTTTTTCGATCAATTTTCCTCTTGATGCTTTCGTTTTTTGATCGGGATTTAGATCTTCTAGAATCCTGTAATTTTTTCTTAACCGATTATTTGTATTCCTAATAAGGTTTTTGCTGTCTTTGTTGATGGTATTATTGTAAGAATTCCGGCAGGCATCACTGCAGAATTTTTTATCGGTTCGCCCAACAATTTTTTCGCCACATTCTAAACATTCTTTAGCCATCGTATTTCAATTTTTAGGAAGCACTATTGTAAATGTATAAAAAATGTTTGTTTTAAGGCCGTGTCACACTTCATGTTTTGCAATGAGCAAGGTATTTGTTTGCTCAACATGCTCCACTTTTGCGGTGTGATACTTTTGGCGTTTTAAGAAGTCAATGATGTCATTTAGCGTATTTTCATTGGATTGATTTACAGACGCATTGAACAGAATGTGGCCATGTTTAGTGTTGGCAATGATGACCAATTCCCAAAACGGCAATTGAACAAAGGCGTTGGGAACTAGCAAATCGATATACAAGTCAATAATGATGAGGTCGAATGTGGAGGTTGTGTTTTTAAGAAAATTGAAGGCGTCGTCACAGATGATGTTTAAGGTGTCCGATGGGACAATTCCAAATTCGTCGTGTGCAATCTCGATGATAACGGGATCAATATCCACCGCAGTAATCAGTTTTAGATAGTCAAAATCTTCACGCAAAGTTTGAATGACGCTCCCAGCACCCATGCCCAAAATCAAAATGGAATCCACCTTTTTGAGGTCAATTTTCTTAAGTCCGAATTTTAAAATTTTCTGCAAAGAACCATAGGAATAATTGGCATTTTTGGAATTGAGCATTTTTTTTCCGTTGTACCAGGTGATTTCCAAAACACCATTATGGAGAGATGTGATTTTTTTTGTCACAGGGTATAAGTAGCTCAAAAGTCGTGTCATGGGCTGCAAAGGTAGTGATTTAATTACCGGCATTATCCGATCGCAAACGACTACAAACATTTACAAACGATTTTAAATATGTAACTACCGAATAACATTTGGAGGCCATCGCATCTTTGCATTGTTGAATTGAACGAATGATATTCAATAGTATTAACTGTTTAACGAAAAAAATTTAAAATCATGAGCACATTAAGAAACAAAGTACAGTTGATTGGTAATCTAGGTAACGATCCTGAAATCATCAATCTTGAATCAGGAAAAACATTGGCAAAATTTTCGATCGC
>JBGTCT010000029.1:0-1507 GCA_041748695.1 Aquaticitalea sp.
CAATCTGGAAAATCCTCGTGGATTTTCCAGCGTAGTTTTGTACCTTTAATGGTTCGTGCAGAGACACGCAACGGCTCATACACAAAACCGTTGTAAGCAAGCCTCAAGAACGTCCGTGCAACAATTAAAATCCCGAACTAAAATCAAACTAATATCTTCTTTCAAAAATTTTTCTGACTGATTAACAATGACTCTCTACATTTTTAGAAATAAATTCTCAAAATAATTTGTATAGTTAGGATTCCTTACTATATTTGCGTCGGCAATAATGCCAAAACACAATTAAATACTAAAACAAATGGCAAAATCAATTTTCTATCACGCAGGATGTCCAGTATGCGTGAGTGCAGAGCACGACATCGTTAATCTAATTGGTGCTGACAATGTAGAACTCGTTCATATTGGCGAAGACCGTAACCGAATTACAGAAGCGGAAAAAGCAGGAGTAAAATCTGTTCCAGCTTTGCTAACACCAAACGGAAATGTATTGCACATCAATTTTGGTGCATCTATGGCTGACGTAAAAGGCTAAAAAATTTCTCGCTAAAAGTTAGGAGTCCTAATTTATATTAAGACTTCTGACTTAATTTTTAACCATTAAAATTCAAAAAAAATGAAACAATTATTTCTTCTTCTCGGAATTTCGCTTTTCGCAGTTCAAAGTTATGCTTGCGACAAATGTGGTAACTACAACAATGACGATTTTCAAATTAAAAGTGTGAGCGTAAAACATTCGGCAGACATTGCAGCCACAATTTGGGCAATTACCGTAAAAGGAACAGCAGGAAAAACAACGCCAACACCAGCAGGACAACTAAATGGAGCGCCTGTTTTGGGTTACGTATTCCCAACTTCCTTGAAACCAACGGACGTTGGATTTGGTGATACCGAAGGCATAGTGGCTCTTGCCCTTACTGCACATCCTGACTTTGACGACACACCGCTTTGGGATGAAAACACAGACCGCAACTTTGCCAATGATGGTATTATTTGGCATCCGCATTGGGTAATTTTAACCGAAGACAAACGTGTGGAAGGTGGTTTGGCAGTAAAACAATTTGACCCAAAAGACACGAGTGTGATTTTACCACCAACCAATCCCGGAATGCCAATGTATATGGATTCACCAGGCTTTCAGGTCATCACAAAAGGAAATACTATTAAAGTGGTTGTTCCCGATTATCGAATGAACAACAAAACGGATTTTTCTTATGACGGAGTTGCAGCCTATATGCAAGTGAATACAGGCGGAGAAGGTGGACACGGTGGCGGAGACAAACCTATGCTTGGTGTTTACAAAGTGTATTCAGTAGCAAGTGGAGATTTGTCGCTACCCTTTAAAGTAAAATAATATTTTTTGCCCTGTAAAGTTAGGATTCCTATCTTTGCAGGGCTTTATTTGTCATCAAAAAAAAAGAAATGAAAGTATCAG
This sequence comes from Aquaticitalea sp., assembly GCA_041748695.1. GTDB lineage: Bacteria > Bacteroidota > Bacteroidia > Flavobacteriales > Flavobacteriaceae > JBPOFM01. The sequence goes on from JBGTCT010000029.1 coordinate 1,433, forward strand.
TTTGGGACACCTATGTAACAAAAAAAGACGGTAACGTGATGCACTTTGATATTATCGCACCCGAAGAAATTAAAG
>JBGTCT010000030.1:0-7044 GCA_041748695.1 Aquaticitalea sp.
AATTTACGGTGTATCACCTGTTTCATATTGTTAGTTGAATTATCTTCTAAACTTTGGTATGATTTTTTCATTAAAAGAAAAAAATACAGTTATAAAAATCTCCCGCAAAAGTAATACTTAAAGTCGATTTGGGAAATGTTACCGATCTGTTAATTGATAATTTATAAACATTCTAAATAATAATTTTAACTATAAATAAGTTTAATAAATATACTTTTGTATCAAATAAAATCTAATATGAAAAAACCACTTTTAAAAGCCCTATTTATGTGCTTGATTTTCACACTATTTTCGTTTGAAGGTTACGGCCAGACAGGGCAAGTGACAATTGATCAGCACAGGGATATCGACAAATTATTGGAATTTAAAAAAGACATTAAAACAGTTGATCTGTATAAAATAAGGATTTTTTCTGGTGATCGAAGTGGCGCAGAAAACATAAAAAATCAGGCACTTATTATGTACAAAGACTGGCCCACTTTGATGGAATACGAAACTCCTAATTACAAAATTTATGTAGGTAATTTTTTGACCCGTTTAGAAGCTGACAGAGCCTTGATAAAAGTGAAGAATAATTATCCGAGTGCTTTGATTTTATTCTTCAAAAAAGAACGAAATAAATGACAAATTTTAAGTACAAAGTACAAAGTAAAAAGTATTTAGTTAGACAATGGAATATAGAGTATAGTTTAGTATAAGTTGAAAACAGAAAGCAAGCAACAATCTTAAATCGAAAATTCCAATTACGAAGTACAAAGATTGTTAAAAACAGTCAACTCTGTTGTTTACTAAACTATAATGAAATTTTATAAAGAACTCATCTCGACTTTTTCGATTCGATCATAAAAGTCGAGATGAGTTTAAAAATTAAAAGCGGCCTACAGTATTCTGAAGGCCGCTTTTTTTTATAGTATAAATGAACTCTCTTTTTAAAAAGAGGAGTTTATTTCAACTTCTTTTTGACTTCTACTTCATGGAATGCTTCGATAACATCGTTTTCTTGAATATCGTTGTAATTTTTGATCTGCATACCACAATCAAAGCCTTTAGAGACGTCTTTAACGTCATCTTTAAATCGTTTTAATGAGGATAGTTCTCCAGTGTAAATAACAACACCTTCCCTAATTAAACGAATATTGGAATTCCTGAATATTTTTCCACTAGTAACCATACACCCTGCAATGGTTCCAATTTTAGAAACCTTGAAGATCTCTCTGATTTCGGCTGTACCAGTAATCTCTTCCTTGAGTTCTGGCGATAACATCCCTTCCATAGCATCTTTTAGATCATTGATAGCATCATAGATAATGGAGTACATTCTGATGTCGATTTCTTCTTTATCTGCAATTTGGCGTGCGTTACCCATAGGTCGCACATTAAATCCGATAATGATCGCGTCAGAAGCTGTTGCCAGCAATACATCACTTTCCGTAATTGCACCAACACCTTTGTGTATGATATTGACTTGAATTTCTTCCGTTGAAAGTTTCTGGAATGAATCTGTAAGTGCTTCCACAGAACCATCCACGTCCCCTTTAAGGATGATATTAAGCTCTTGGAAATCACCAAGTGCAATACGACGTCCAATTTCATCGAGTGTAATATGACGTTGTGTACGGACTGATTGTTCGCGTTGTAACTGTGTACGTTTTGCTGCAATTTGTTTAGCTTCACGCTCATCGGCAAACACGGAGAATTTATCACCTGCCTGCGGAGCTCCATCCAATCCTAAAATTGAGACAGGAGTTGAAGGCCCAGCCACTTTTACAGCTTTACCTCGTTCGTCCTGCATGGCACGAACTTTTCCGCTGTTTTTTCCGGCAAGTACATAATCGCCTACTTTTAAGGTTCCGGCTTGTACTAAAATTGTGGAAACATATCCACGACCTTTGTCCAGAAATGCTTCTACTACAGTTCCAACGGCAGGTTTATTTGGATTTGCTTGCAGCTCTAATATTTCGGCTTCAAGCAATACTTTTTCCAATAATTCTTTTACGCCTTCTCCTGTTTTTGCAGAGATATCGTGTGATTGGATTTTTCCTCCCCAATCTTCAACCAATAAGTTCATGTTGGCCAATCCTTCTTTTACTTTTTCAGGATTTGCTCCAGGCTTATCAATTTTGTTGATTGCAAATATAATTGGCACACTCGCTGCTTGTGCATGTGCTATTGCTTCTTTGGTTTGAGGCATAATAGCGTCATCCGCAGCAATAACAATTATTGCCAAATCTGTTACTTGTGCTCCACGGGCACGCATCGCTGTAAAGGCTTCGTGACCTGGTGTATCAAGAAAGGCTATTTTTTGTCCGCCCTCCAACTCTACACCATAGGCTCCAATATGTTGTGTGATTCCACCAGATTCACCAGCAATAACATTTTCTTGTCTGATATAATCCAACAAGGATGTTTTACCGTGGTCAACGTGCCCCATAACGGTAACGATTGGCGCACGAGGTTCTAAATTCTCTGGACTATCTTCGATTTCTACAATTGAGTCTTCTAAATCGGAGGTCACGAATTCGACTTCATAGCCAAATTCATCAGCCACAATCGACAAGGTTTCAGCATCGAGACGCTGGTTCATTGTAACCATCATTCCTAGCGACATACATGCCGAAATAATTTGAGTTACTGGCACATCCATCATGGTAGCAACTTCACTTGCGGTGACAAACTCTGTTACCTTTAGGATTTTGCTATCAACTTCTTGCTGCTCAATATCTTTTTCAGATTGTTGACGGTGTTGATCTCTTTTATCTCTTCTATATTTGGCACCTTTTCCTTTTGAGGATTTACCTTGAAGTTTTTCGAGTGTTTCCCTAACCTGTTTTTGAACATCTGCTTCACTAGGCTCTTCCTTAATGGTGCTTTGACGATTACCTCCTGGTTTGCCTCTAAAATTTGCTTTTTGAATTGGCCCTCTAGCGGTTGTAGGATTTGATTTTGGATCTCCCGCAGCAGGCCCTTTGCTTATGCGGCGTCTTTTCTTTTTGTTGGCTGCATCTTTATTGGCATCCGGTTTTTTCTCTTCTTTCTTCTTTTTTGTTCTATTGAATTGCGACAAATCAATTTTTTCTCCTGCAATTTTTGGACCTGTAAGTTTTTGGTATTGTGTTTTAAACGGTTCGTCGGACTCTTCCTCTGGAGTTTCTTTCGGCATTTCTTTTTTAGCCTCAACTGGAGCTTCTGGTTTGGCTGGAACAGTTTTCTCCTCTTCTTTGGGAGTTTCTGCAATAACTTCGGGAGCCTTTTCTGGTTCGGCCTCTTTCTCTTTTGGCTTTTCCGTTACTGGCTCTTCTTTTTTTGGCTCTGCCTTTCTTGGATTCAAGTCAATTTTTCCAACCTGTTTTGGTCCGGCTAAATCGGCTTTGGCCTTTACAACTTGTCTGCTGGCTTCTTCTTTCTTGTGCCTTTCTTCAATCTCACGTTCACGTTGTTCGCGCAATTCTTCCTTTTCCTTGTGCTTGGCTTCACTTACTTCTTGGGATTCTGCCTTTTTGTTGGCATCCGTTTGAAATTCGTTGGAAAGAATATTGTAAACCTCTTCTGATATTTTCGTATTTGGACTTTTTTCCACGCTCACGCTCTTTGATTCGAGAAAATCAACTGCACGATCAATGGAAATATTCAATTCCCGTAATACTTTATTTAATCTTATTGTATCAGCCATAAATTGCTTGTAATATACTTAAATAGTGTTACTCTTCAAATTCTTCCTTAAGAATTCGGAGTACATCAATAATTGTTTCTTCTTCAAGATCGGTCCTTTTGACCAAATCTTCCACATCTTGTTCTAAGATGCTTTTTGCAGTATCCAATCCTGCTTTGCTGAATTCTGCAATGACCCAGCTTTCTATTTCATCTGAGAATTCGGATAGTTCCACATCCTCTTCAGCACCTTCCCTAAACACATCGATTTCATAACCTGTCAATTGACCTGCCAACCTGATGTTGTGACCACCTCTACCAATTGCTTTTGATACTTCTTCTGGTTTTAGCAACACTTCAGCACGTTTTGTTTCTTCGTTCAACTTAACAGAAGTGACGCGCGCAGGGCTCAATGCTCTTGTTATGAACAATTGAATATTGCTTGTATAATTGATGACATCGATATTTTCGTTACCCAATTCCCTTACAATACCATGAATTCTAGATCCTTTCATACCTACACAGGCACCAACAGGATCGATTCTGTCATCGTATGAATCAACAGCTACTTTTGCCTTTTCGCCAGGAATCCTAACCACATGTTTTATGGTAATGAGTCCGTCAAAAACTTCTGGAATTTCTTGCTCGAACAATTTCTCCAAAAACACCGGAGCTGTTCTAGACATAATAATAGTTGGCTTGTTTCCTTTTAACTCAACACTTTCAATGATTCCCCTAACGTTGTCCCCTTTACGGAAGAAATCGGATGGAATTTGTTTTTCTTTTGGCAATATGATTTCGTTGCCTTCGTCATCCAAAAGAATGATGGCTCTATGACGAATGTGATGCACTTCTGCCGTGTAAATTTCACCAATTAAATCTTTAAACTGCTTGTAGATATTGGTGTTGTCATGCTCGTGGATTTTTGAGATAAGATTTTGACGTAGCGCCAAAATGGAACGTCTTCCCAAATCAATCAGTTTTACGGCTTCAGCAACATCTTCTCCAACTTCAAAATCTGGCTCAATCTTACGGGCTTCAGATAATGCGATTTCTTGGTTAGGCTCTTCGACTTCATCATCTGCAACCACAATCCTGTTTCTCCAAATCTCCAAATCCCCTTTATCGGGATTGATAATGATGTCAAAGTTGTCATCATCCCCATATTTCTTCTTCAAGGCATTTCTTAAAACATCCTCTAAAATCGCCATTAGCGTTACACGATCAATTAATTTATCATCCTTAAATTCTGAAAAAGAATCAATAAGCGCTATATTTTCCATAACTAATATGAATTAAAATTTTATTATCACTTTAGCTTCCAAAATGTCGTCAAACGCTATTTTAGCTTGCTTGTTAACTGTTATTTTACCTTTGCCAATAGGCTTTGGTTCTTTTGCTTTCCATTCCAAGCTGATGTGCTCATCATCCACTTCAGTAAGTTTCGCCTCAATTTTTGCTTGTTCTTTGGATTTAATTTGAAGCGTCCTTCCAACATTTTTCTTGTACTGCCGCTTTTCCAGCAAAGGAGAAGTGGCGCCTGCAGAAGTAACTTCCAGAGAAAAATCTTCTTCCTCCCTGTCTAAATTGTGCTCTATGGCTCTACTGATAAACATACAATCTTCAACACTCACGCCATTGTCGCCATCAATAATGACGTGGATTTTGTTGTCGGGAAGGACTTTTAAATCGATTAAAAAAAGGTCATTTCTTTCTTCTAATCCATTATTTATAAGCGCTTTAACTGTTGACTGATTCAGCATTTTCTTGTTATAAAAAGAGGGGACTTTCTGTCCCCTCATATTTTTCTTTTGCCGTACTGCGGTGCAAATATACAACTTTTTAATTGATTTATACAAGCCCAATTAAGTCGATTTTTATTGTTAAATTTAGGAGTTATAATATTAATTCCCTCATCATGAAAAAAATATTAGTCCCTACCGATTTCTCAAAAGAAGCTGAAAACGCACTTAAAGTTGCTGCTCAATTAGCAAAAAGATACGAATGTGAAATTTATTTATTTCACATGCTTGAAATCCCTTTTCAGGAAGTAGATGCATTAAGCACACACAGTGCCTTACCAGAAGCCATGTTTTTTATGAAATTGGCGCACCAACGCTTTGAAGCTGTGCTGTCGAGCGAATATCTAAAAGGGCTGACTGTTTATGAAACTGTCAAGGCAAACAACAATTTTAGCAGTGTTATTGAAACGTGTCATGAACAAGGTGTGGATATGATCGTCATGGGTTCGCATGGGGCTAGCGGATTGAAAGAAATGTTTATAGGATCTAATGCCGAAAAAGTGGTTCGCACATCAGATATTCCAGTTTTGGTGATCAAAAATGAGCATGCCAATTTTACGGTGGAGAATTTTGTCTTTGCATCCGACTTTAAAAATGACAACAAAGACACCTATCGCCAAGCGGTTGATTTTGCAAAAATGTTTGATGCCAAAATTCATTTGCTTATGGTCAATACCCCAAATGATTTCAGTAAGACAGCGGATGCCAAAAAACGAATCCACGAATTTATCAAGGATTATCCGTTTGCCGATTATACCATCACCATCTATAATGACGAAAGTGTTGAAAAAGGAATTTTGAATTTTTCTCGTGAAATTGATGCTGATTTAATAGGAATCAGTACTCATGGCAGGCAAGGTATCTCGCATTTCTTTAATGGAAGTATTTGTGAGGATTTGGTAAATCATGCCAAACGTCCTGTCATTACTTTTAAGATTTAGGGAGATAATAAAAGAATATGTCAAAACAATAAGGTTAGTAAAAGCATCTAGACCGTTCCGCCTAGGGCGTCACTGCAAGAATCAAATTCAAAGTACAAAGTAATATAAGAAGGTAATTTTTCACAAAGCTATTTACCGGAAAACAATACTTTAAAATTATTTTTCAGTTCAAGTTCTTGATTTGAAATCTTCAGTAAATAGATTTAAGATTCCATTTAGGGTATCCCGAAGTATCGGAACTCGCCCAAAGTGATTTCATTTCAAATAAAGATCCCGATTATTTCCATAATCAAGATTTCAATTTTTGTTGCCCTACTAGGGCTTCCCTCGACTCCGCTCGGGACAGGCTTCTCACCCAAAGTGATTTCATTTCAAATAAAAATCCCGACTATTTCCATAATCGGGATTTCAATTTTTGTTGCCCTACTAGGGCTTCCCTCGGCTCCGCTCGGGACAGGCTTCTCGCCCAAAGTGATTTCATTTCAAAAAAAATCCCAACTATTTTCATAATTGGGACTTCAAATTTTGTTGGCCTACTAGGGCTCGAACCTAGACTCTTCTGGACCAAAACCAGACGTGTTGCCAGTTACACCATAGGCCAATCTCTAAATGAGGATGCAAATTTAGAACAAAGTTTGATTTGCACAAACATT
>JBGTCT010000031.1:0-29163 GCA_041748695.1 Aquaticitalea sp.
TCTATATCATCCCGAACATAATTAGCCACCAAAGTTGGAATGCCAATTCCTAGATTGACGTAATAGCCGTCTTTCACTTCTTTAGCAATGCGTTTTGCGATTCCTGTTTTATCTAACATTTTTTTGAGTTATAAGTTTAAAGTACTTAAAGTGCCTTAAGTTTAAGTTGACTTGATGTACATTATTTAAAAATTTTTGGTCGTTTGGATAACCCATTGAAAGTCTGCTTCAAATACTGTTATTTAAGCTTACTTAAACCTTTTTCCGTACGGTGCGTTGTTCGATTCTTTTTTCGTAATCTTTGCCCTGAAATATGCGTTGTACAAAAATACCTGGTATATGTATTTGATTTGGATCTAAACTTCCAACAGGGACTAACTCTTCAACTTCTGCAACCGTGATTTTTGCGGCTCCGCACATGGCAGGGTTGAAGTTCCTTGCAGTTCCTTTAAAAACCAAATTGCCTGCAGCATCGCCTTTCCAGGCTTTGACGAATGCAAAATCGGCATCAAAAGCTTTTTCCAACACATACATTTTGCCGTTAAATTCCCTTACTTCTTTCCCTTCTGCCACTTCGGTTCCATAACCTGCAGGTGTAAAAAAGGCAGGAAAACCGGACTGTGCAGCTCTACAACGTTCTGCCAGAGTGCCTTGAGGAACCAACTCGACATCCAGTTCGCCACTTAACATTTGACGTTCAAATTCATCATTTTCGCCAACATACGACGATATCATTTTTTTTATTTGGCGTTTGTGCAACAAAAGGCCAAGGCCAAAGTCATCCACCCCAGCATTGTTTGAGATGCAGGTTAAGCCCTTCACGTTCATTTTTACCAAAGCGTTAATGGCATTTTCAGGGATACCACAAAGCCCAAAACCGCCCAACATTAAAGTCATATCGTCTTTAACCCCTTGCATTGCTTCGTTGATATTGGCTACTTTTTTATTGATCATTTTATCTTTTTTTAAAACTGAAAAATACAAAATAAAAAAGCCAATCTAAAAGATTGAATGTATTTTAGATTGGCTTTCGAACTATTATTGAATGATTTATTAAAAATCGAGTTCCTCTGTAAACCCTTCGGTATCGGAAGAATTTTCTGCACGCCAACTACTGCAATTTACATTAATTGACAAATTCGCCGGACGCTCAAATTCGCCTGTTGATACATCCAAGGATTTGTCGGCATAACAGCTTTTCATGTACATACCCCAAATCGGCAATGCCATGGATGCACCTTGACCATAGATTATGGATTTAAAGTGAGCTGCTCTATCTTCAGCGCCGACCCAAACGCCTGTTACAAGATTGGGTACCATTCCCATAAACCAACCATCACTTTGATTTTGTGTAGTCCCTGTTTTTCCTGCAATTGGGTTGGTAAAACCGTATGGATATCCTGTGATGATTTCTTTATACACCCCTGAAGGTGGTCCTGTACGTCTCAATCGTGTTCCAGAGCCACCTTCTGTTACCCCTTCCATAAGATTGGTCGTTACATAGGCCACTTCTTCGCTCAAAACATCCTTGCTTTCAGGGGAAAATTGGTATAAAGTAGTACCGTTTTTATCCTCAATACGCGTTACCATTACGGGTTTATTATACACGCCTTTATTGGCAAACGTCGCATAGGCAGCCACCATTTCATAGACGCTCAAATCTGGTGTTCCCAAGGCAATGGCTGGCACTGGTGGAATATCGGATTCAATGCCTAAATTCTTCGCCATATCAACGACAGGTTCTGGGCCTATTTTGTCCATCAAACGTGCGGTAATGGTATTAATGGAATTTGCCAATGCGCTTTTGAGGGTTCGAAAACCTCCGTACTTCCCATCAGAATTTTTGGCAGTCCAAGGTAGTGGGTTTCCAAATTTTAATGCTTCTATGGTAATTGGCGTATTGGGAAATGTATCACAAGGAGATAAATGCAGTTGATCTATCGCGGCCGCATACACAAAGGGTTTAAATGTAGAACCAACTTGTCGTTTCCCCTGCTTCACATGGTCATATTGAAAATGTTTCATATTGATACCGCCTACCCAAGCCTTTACATGACCTGTTTGTGGCTCCATTGACATGACACCTGTATGCAAGAAAGTTTTATAATATCGCATCGAATCCTTGGGTTTCATAATGGTGTCGATTTCCCCTTTCCAAGAAAAAATGCTCATGGGAGTTGGCGTGTCAAAAGAGGCGATGATTTCCTTTTCAGATTTTCCTTCTCGTCTCATCACACGCCAGCGCTCTGATTGTCGCATACCTTGATTCAGAATTTTTTCGATTTCTTCAGAATTCAGGCCTACAAAAGGTGCCGTTTTATTTCGTTCGGGTGTGTTTTGTTTGAAGAATTCTGCCTGTAGTTGTGCCATGTGCTTTACAACAGCATCTTCAGCATAGTTCTGCATGCGCGAATCTATAGTGGTATAAATTTTTAAACCGCCATTATACAAACTGTATTTGGAACCATCTGGTTTTAGGTTTTCATCAATCCATATTTTCATGAAACTTTTTAAATATTCTCGAAAGTAGGTTGCTGTACCTTCGCGGTGCGATTGTGGCGAATATCGCAATCCCAAATCGAGTTTTTTAATGGAATCTCGAACGTTTTCAGTAATAAAATCGTACTTCTCCATTTGCTTTAATACCACGTTCCTCCTGTTCTTTGTGCCTTCGGGATTGCGTTGTGGTCTGGGATTATAAAGCGATGAGTTTTTGAACATTCCTACCAACATAGCAGATTCCTTTAGGTCTAGTTCTTTTGGCTCTCTACCAAAATAAATACTGGCTGCACTTCGGATTCCATCGGCATTGTTTCCAAAATCATAAATATTGAAATACATAGCAATAATTTCTTCTTTGGTATATTGACGCTCCAAACGTGTTGCGATGACCCATTCTTTTATTTTTTGAGTAGCCGTTTCTAGAAGATTTTTAGATCTTACCCCTACAAATAATTGCCTAGCCAATTGTTGTGAAATGGTACTTGCACCACCTCTTTTACCTAAAAAAAAGAATGCTCTTAAAGTTCCTCTTGCATCAATGCCAGAATGGTCGTGAAAGCGCGCATCTTCTGTAGCAATAAGAGCATCTACTAAATGTTTTGGGAGTTCTCTATAATCAACAGGGGTTCTATTGTCATTCAAATAAAATTTTCCCAATGTTTTGCCATCAGACGAAATGATTTCGGTAGCCAAATTAGTATTTGGATTTTCCAAAACAGTATAGTCTGGCATTTCACCAAATGCTCCCCAGGAAGCCAATAGAAACAATAAAGCGATCAATAAGACGCCTCCTAAAAATGTCATCCAGAACCCTTTAATATATTTAGAAAAGTCTTGAGTCGCCGCCTTCTTTTGTGCCATAATGCTAAAAAAATTAATTGTTAGAGGTTTCTATCCTAAAACCAACGTCTGTAATTCCTTCCAACTTATCAACGCCATTAATCTGTCCGTTATTTCGCATAGCGTGCTGAATATTTATTTTATAATCACCAATCTCTTCAAAAACAAATGGACTTAAATGACCTTTAAACCAAAGTTTATTCTCTTTGATATCCGAAAGCCCTTTGCCCATTAATTCGCCGTTGGGCTTTGCCATTTGATATTCAAGCGTGTCCTTGGTTGTTTTTCCGTGCGGATAGATCATCTCTACGATTAAAAATAAATTGTTGAATTTGTAGGTGTTTGTGTTTCTAATATTTACGTACAGATTATAAGGCTTAATAGAATCTGGTGGTGTTACCTTAAACGAAATGACAGAATCCTTTTGCCATTGATTTGGAACCGATTGATACACATCAAACACACGATTGGAGTCGCAAGAACTCAACATGATTAGCATACTAACTAGTATCCAGGCACTCTTATTTGGCATTGTTATTTCTCGGTTTAGGAGGTCTATTCTTATGATTCTTCTTTTGTTGGGGATTTGAACCAGTGGTCTCCGTTCTTTTTTGTTTCCCTCTATTCTTTCTACGTTTATTATTCTTTTTTGGACTATCAAAACGGGTTAAACTATCTTGACCAACCACATTTTCATAATCAGATTTTATCTCTTCTATGAGTTGGGAAGCATATTCTTCTAAACTTGCAACTTTTTCCTTTTTCTTGTTAAGCTCAATGATTTCATTGGCTTGTGCAGTCGTAAGCTTATGCCAATTCATCCATTCGCCCTCATATGCATACCAAATTTGGCCTCTAAAAATATCGGTTTTTTGACATACTGCAGTTCCTTTTAAAGTATAAAGTTTGGCGTCTGTTTTTGGGAAATCCTTTAGAGCATCTAAATAAGCATCCAATTCATAATTGAGGCAGCATTTTAGTTTTCCGCATTGGCCAGCCAATTTTAATGGATTTAATGAAAGCTGTTGATATCTAGCTGCAGAGGTGCTGACGCTTCTAAAATCAGTTAACCAGGTAGAACAGCATAATTCTCTTCCGCAGGAACCAATGCCTCCTAGTCTTGAAGCTTCTTGACGGAAGCCAACTTGTTTCATTTCAATACGCGTTCTGAACTCCCTTGCGAACAACTTGATGAGTTCCCTAAAATCTACGCGCTCTTCTGCTGTATAGTAAAAGGTTGCTTTACTTGCATCGCCTTGAAATTCGATATCCGAAATCTTCATTTGAAGTTTTAAATCTATCGCAAACTGACGCGCTTTGACCTTCATTGGCTCTTCTTTGTCTCGCGCATCCGACCACACATCGATATCTCTTTGTGACGCCTTTCGGTAGATTTTCATGACCTCTTCTTCGTTATTGAGGTTCACTTTTTTGCGTTTCATTTGAATCTTTACCAATTCGCCAGTTAAGGTAACCATTCCAATATCATGACCAGATTGAGCTTGTGTCGCGACCACATCGCCAATACTTAAGGTTAGGTTTTCTGTATTTTTGTAAAATTGTTTGCGCCCGTTTTTAAAACGTACTTCGACACCAATAAATGGTTCTTCTCCTTCTGGGAGCGACATGTTGGCCAACCAATCAAAAACAGTTAGTTTATTGCAGCTATCTGTGCCACAAGTCCCATTGCTTTTGCATCCTCTTGGTTGTCCATCCTTTTCGGTTGAGCAACTTTTGCAACTCATAATGTAGTATATAAAATCCGCCACACTGATTGGCGAATGAAGATTAGTAAATAATTTTAAAACGTAAAGATAAGATTATTTATTAAGTTAAGTGTATCTATCTTAATGAACAGAATTCACGGGGAAACTTTTAATCAAGTTATTACCTTAATTTAATAAGTTTGACAAAAATGATTACTGGATAACAATAATTTAAAAACTAAAAAGGCATTCATTTATGTTGGAAGTTTTTTTATTTCTTTAGAATTTCAAATATATTTCGCAAATCTTTTTTATATGGTAAATGATCTGTTCTTCCCTTTTTAAAAATATCATTGCTATTGCCTTGGCCTTTGCGAAGGGCCTTTTGTTCTTCATATGGTAATCGATGTACGTCCATACAATTTGTAGAGCAACAACCTTCCATTGTTTCCTTGCAATCTTCACACTGAATAAACAACAAGTGACAGCCGTCGTTGGCACAATTGACATGCGTATCGGCTGGGCTACCACATTGATGACACTGGGCAATTACATCATCAGAAATACGTTCGGAACGTCGCTCATCAAAAACAAAATTCTTACCTATGAATTTATTTTCCAAACCATTTGCATCCACCTGTCTGACATAATTTATAATGCCACCTTCAAGTTGATACACATTTTTAAAGCCTTTGTGTTTGTAATAGGCACTCGCTTTTTCGCAACGGATGCCTCCAGTACAGTACATTACTAAATTTTTATCTTCTTTATGGTCTTTTAGATCTTCTTCAATGATGTCCAACGATTCTCTAAATGTATCCACATCAGGAGTGATGGCATTCTTAAAGTGACCTATTTCACTTTCGTAATGATTGCGCATATCCACCAAAATAGTGTTCTCGTCTTCAATGAGTTCATTGAACTTTTGGGCATCGACATGAATTCCTATGTTGGTTACGTCAAAGGTGTTATCGCTCAACCCATCAGAAACAATTTTATCGCGTACCTTTACTTTTAACTTCAAAAACGCAAAATTATCATGTTCCAGGGCAATATTAAGTCTAACATTTTCCAAAAAAGTAATACTATCGAGATGTGTTTTGAATTTCTTAAAATTATCTGCAGGAATTGATAACTGTGCATTGATCCCTTCATGGGCGATATAAATTCGGCCCAATACATCGAGCTCATTCCAAGCAAGGAAAAGATGGTTTCTAAAAAGTTTGGGGTTGCCAATTTTGGCATAGGCATAGAAAGAGATCGTCAGGCGGTCTTTGCCCGCTTGCTCAATAAGTTCTGCTCTTTCTTTAGCGCTTAATGTATTGTACAGTTGCATGCTATACTAATTGTATAAGGTTAAAGTGCTGTAAAGGTAAGAAAAAAGTTGGCAGTGTTCAGTATGCAGTAGGCGGTCTTCAGTCTTCAGTATCTAGTTTGCAGTAACAATGAAATGCCTAATACAAAATCATTTATACTAAAAAAGCACTTTGAGGGATTCAAAGTGCTTTTTATTAAGGCTAAAGCGTATACTATTTTTTAAATGATAAGAAAAACATTCCGTTTTAGCCTTCATCGGCTTAACAATTGCCATTTACAGTAACAGCAACTGAAACACCCAATACGGTGTTAACAATGGTTTTTAAAAAAATTTCATCTGTTCAAACTTTTAAGGTTTATGATTCAGATGAAAGGCGTCGTCTTTCTAAACAACAGTTTTCATAGCAAGATTTCCCAATCCCAATTTGTAGATGCAAAAAGTATAAAAAGGTTGCGTCTGGATATTGAAAAAATTAAAAGATGTCGTATTTTAGCCTGAATTAATTAAAGAAACAGGACAATAAAATGAGTAGTGAAAAAGATGCAAAATTAAAAGCGTTACAGCTTACTTTAGATAAGCTAGACAAAGCATATGGCAAAGGAACAGTAATGAAAATGAGTGACCAAGCGGTCGTGGACGTTGAAGCAATTTCATCAGGCTCATTAGGATTGGATATTGCTTTGGGAGTTGGCGGCTACCCTCGAGGACGCGTTATAGAAATTTATGGCCCAGAATCTTCAGGAAAAACCACTTTGACCTTACATGCCATTGCCGAGGCTCAAAAAGCAGGAGGTATTGCTGCATTTATTGATGCTGAACATGCATTTGACAGAAGTTATGCAGAAAAATTGGGTGTTGACATTGCGAATCTAATTATTTCGCAACCTGATAATGGAGAGCAAGCCTTGGAAATTACGGATAATTTAATTCGCTCTGGTGCGATAGATATTGTTGTAATTGATTCGGTTGCTGCATTGACGCCAAAAAGTGAAATAGAAGGCGAAATGGGAGATTCCAAAATGGGATTGCATGCCAGATTGATGTCTCAAGCATTGCGAAAACTTACGGGCTCCATCAGCAAAACCAATTGCACGGTGATTTTCATCAACCAATTGCGTGAAAAAATCGGTGTTATGTTCGGAAATCCTGAAACGACCACTGGAGGAAATGCTCTGAAATTTTATGCATCTGTACGACTGGATATCAGACGCTCTACTCAAATCAAAGAAACCGACGGAAACGTAACAGGTAATAAAACTCGAGTGAAAGTTGTCAAAAACAAATTAGCTCCGCCTTTTAAAACTGCCGAATTTGATATTATGTATGGCGAAGGGATTTCAAAAGTTGGTGAGATCCTGGATATTGCCGTGGAAAATGAAATTATCAAAAAAAGCGGTTCATGGTTTAGTTACGAAGACACAAAACTGGGTCAAGGCAGAGATGCCGTAAAAGCTCTCATAAAAGACAATCCAGAACTTATGGATGAACTAGAACAAAAAGTCAGAAAAATTGCCAAGGCAGCTTCCTCTGGCGAGTAAATTATAAAAATCCCGAAAAAATTTTCGGGATTTTTTGTTATTCTACGCAACCTTTTGATACTTTCCGCATCTATAGATAATAAAAGAACACTTACTAATTGTTCGTTTTTAACAATTTACGACCCTCATCTCAAATTGAAAATGTCTGAATTTATTATAGTGCCCTTTGAAAAAACAATTCTAAATAGATGAAACGATTATTTTTATTATGCATTATAGCTTTGTCATTTGCTTCTTGTAGCGGTGACGATGATAGCCTTAACGATTTTTATTTTGAAATTTTACCCATTGAAAGTGTAGATATTCCGGCGGAATTTAACTTTGGTCAAACCTATAAAATCAAGGTGAGTTATTTGAGACCATCAGGATGTCATGTATTCAATGATTTTTACTACACTACTGAACTTAATCAACGAACTGTAGCTGTAATCAACACCGTTTACCCAAATCAACCCTGTGAGACATTTGAGAACGAGTTGGTGGAAGTCTCATTTAATTTTATGGTGACAAGTAACGGCACCTATGTGTTTAGATTTTGGCAGGGTGAAGATGAAAACGGAAATGATATGTATTACATTGTAGAAGTTCCTGTCGTAGACTAAAGAGAGTAGTAATTTAAAACCCTAAAACACATTTGAGTTTAGAACAACTCATAGAACAATGTAAAAAAAACGATGCTAAAGCTCAAAGCCAAATATATAAACTCTACGCAAGTAAGTTGTTTTCGCTCAGCTTAAAGTATTCGCGAAATCATGCAGAAGCTGAAGATAATCTGCAAGACGCATTTGTGACTATTTTTAAGAAGATAGCACAGTTCAAACAAAAAGGTTCTTTAGAAGGTTGGATGAAACGGATAACCGTTAACACCGCCCTTCTGCGATATAGGAGTGTGAGGGTTTTTGATATAGTCAATGAAGATCAAATTGAGGATGTATCCATCGAAATTGATAACGATAACATCAACCTAGATTTTTTGTTGCAAATCATCCAGGAATTGCCAGACCGTTACCGATTGGTGTTCAATTTGTATGTTTTGGATGATTATTCGCATAATGAAATTGCAGAAATGCTTGACATTTCTACTGGAACCTCAAAATCAAACCTCGCTAGGGCACGTTTGATTTTAAAAGAAAAAATAGAACAATACAAAGCGGGCTCAAACTCGCGGATTTTATAATGAGTGAAAAAAAACATATCGACCGACTGTTTCAGGAGAAACTCAAAGATTTTGAAGTGAGCCCCAATGATGCCGTTTGGGATAAAATTCACGATCGATTGCATGGAGAAAAGCGCAAACGAAGAATCGTTCCGCTTTGGTGGAAAATGGCTGGGGTAGCAGCTCTTTTAGCATTGCTTTTAGCGGTTGGAATTCAATTATTACCAAACGATTCCAGCTCCAGTGTGCCGAACTCTGTGGTGGACACCGAAATGCCATCATCAGATACGGTGAATGCTTCAGAATCGAATTCCAGTAATTCGGATGATGGATTAAATACAATTGATAAAGCTTCAACAATTGCGAATGAAGCCGAATCTATTCAAAATGAAATATCGAAAAACCCAACAACTGGAATATCTAGTGGCAAGCAAAGTAACTACAATGCTTCCGAGGCAAGTGAAAATAGAATTGTAGACAATTCAGATAAGAATTCCAAAGAAAACAAAGATTCCAAAACCACGAACCGCAATTCCAAAATTGTTCAAAATAACAAATTGGGCAATTCCAAAGATGCCATTGTAGCTAATGAAAATGTCAATCAAAAGGCCTCAAAAAATAAGGGTTCTAATCAGGAAACAGAAGCGTCGGACGTAAACAATCTCATCAACGACTCTAAAAACGATGTCAATTCTGCCGTTACCGATAAAACTTCTGACAAAGTCGATGCGACTTCACAGAAAGAGATTGAAGCCATTAAAGAGGCTTTTACAGAAGAAAAAACCATTGAAGATGCCATTGCGCATGCGAATACAAAAGATGAAAAAGAGAAAAAGCTAAACAGGTGGAGCATTTCACCAAATGTGGCGCCTGTTTATTTCAACTCGCTTGGCAAAGGCTCCACGCTTGATGAACAGTTTGTGGATAATGCCAACAATAGCGATGTGACCATGAGTTATGGTGTTGGTGGCAGTTATGCAATCAATGAAAAACTGAAGGTAAGAGCGGGAATCAATAAAGTAAATTTAGAATATAGCACCAATAATGTGATTGCTTTTAGGGAACTTGAAACTTCCAGCGTTCAATTTGCTAATAATGGCTCTACTAGCACCACACGCTCGCATTTAACTAACGTCAATGTCAATAGAAATTCTGAAAATATGGTTTTCTTGAGTACCGAAACATTAAATAGAAATAGTACCCCAGAGATTATAAATTCTAAATCCAATGGTTCCATTAACCAACGTTTTGGGTTTATTGAAGTGCCACTGGAGATGGAATATGCCGTGATCAATAATAGATTTGGCGTGAACGTGATTGGTGGTTTTAGCACCTTTATTGTAGATGAAAATGAAATTTTCTCGGTGGTAAACGACACCGAAACCAATATTGGTGAAGCCAGCAACATGAATGATATGAGTTATAGTGCCAATTTCGGATTGGGAATCAACTATAACATAACAGACAAAATAAAAGTAAATCTTGAACCAATGTTCAAGTATCAAATAAACACGTTCAATAATACTTCGGGTGATTTTCAGCCTTTCTTTATTGGACTGTATACAGGCTTAAGTTATAAGTTTTAGGTTTTTTAGTTGGTTAGATAGTTGTTGCAAACTGGCAATGATGTTGAGAAGCTGCTCTGTGCCAAGAGCGGCTTTTCAGTTTATATGAAAGTCTATCAACTGCTCTAGAATGATGCCTCGCGCCTTTGTATTCAAAGCTTTTGTGTCGGCAGTTGTCAAATTTTCGGTGGTCAAAAATCGGTGCATTTTAACACGCATTCTACCTGGTCCACCACTAAAAAATGTATAGGACAGCCGCTTTTTATTATCGGCAAAGGTCAATGGAACAATAGGGATCTGATGATTGATTGCCAAACGGAAAGCACCATCTTTAAACTCATCTAATTCAATGTGTTCATCTGGTACGCCACCTTCAGGAAAAATGCAAATACTCACACCCTGTTTCAACCGTCTTTGAGCTCTTAAAAAAACGGCTTTTCTGCTTTTTTCAGAACTTCGATCCACCAAAATACAGGTTCGCTTGTAAAAAAATCCAAACAACGGGATTTTGGCCAACTCTTTCTTACCAACAAATACAAACGGATTTTTGACACTTACCAACATCAGCATAATATCTGCCATTGAGGTGTGATTCGCCACAAACATATAGCTTTTGTGCTTCTCTGGAATCTGTTCCCGTTTGATGTACCATCGAAAGCCCATCCCGATTAAAATTACCGAAGCCCAAAAACGCGCCAATTTGAAAAACATGGGATACCATTCTTCCTTTAAAATGGAAATCAATAGCAAGGGCAATAAGACTATGATTGGTACTGTTACCAAGATATAAAACCACATACGGTATAAAAACCAAAAAGGGTATTTAATAAAATTCATTTGATTTAACTGGATTTTCTTTAATCGTATGAAAGGCCTTATGCAAAATATTTAGTTGTTGTCTTAATTTAGTCCTGGCGCTTCATGGTATTCAAAACTAGTCAAATTAATTGAGCTATTGTTCTAAAAAAATTACCTTTGTGGCACGTAAACTAATAAAAAGATTCCTGCTTTCGCAGGAAATATTATGGCAAGAATACTTACAGGCATACAAAGTACAGGCACTCCGCATTTGGGAAATATACTTGGCGCCATCATCCCAGCCATTGAGATGGCCAATGATGAGGAAAACGATTCGTTTTTATTTATTGCAGATATGCACTCGCTCACACAGATTAAAGATGCTGACACGTTGAGGCAAAACACCTACTCAACAGCCGCTGTTTGGTTGGCGTTTGGTTTGGATGTCGATAAAACAGTATTTTACAGGCAAAGTGATGTTCCTCAAACTGCGGAATTGACTTGGTATTTAAGCTGTTTTTTTCCTTACCAACGTTTAACGCTCGCGCATAGTTTTAAGGACAAAGCTGATCGACTGGAAGATGTCAACGCAGGTTTGTTCACCTATCCCATGCTGATGGCTGCGGATATTTTATTGTATGATGCCGAAATTATTCCTGTTGGGAAAGATCAATTGCAACACATAGAAATGACACGTGATGTGGCTACGCGATTTCATGCCAAAATGGGCGAAACCTTTGTCATCCCAGAGGCTAAAATTCAAGAGCATACCATGTTGATTCCTGGAACCGATGGCGAAAAAATGAGCAAAAGCAAGGGAAATATCATCGATATTTTTTTGAATGACAAACAATTGCGCAAACAAATCATGTCTATTCAAACCGATAGTACACCACTTGAAGATCGAAAAGATTGGATGAGTTGCAACTGTTTTTCAATTTATAGTTTGTTGGCATCATCGGAAGAAGTGGCAACCATGAAAACGAATTACGAAAAAGGCGGTTATGGTTATGGAGCTGCAAAACAGGCCTTATATGAGTTGATCGTCACAAAATTTGCGAAGCAACGCGATCTCTATAATCAATATATGGATGACCACCACGAAATTGAGAGTGCCTTATTTATAGGTGTAGAGAAAGCGCGGATTGTAGCAGACGATGTTCTAAAGCGGGTTCGTACTAAACTTGGTTATTAATAATTCCCACGCAGGTGCCATTATATTATTTCAAACAATTTCCCAGGCAGAGGTCTGATAACTCCTTTCAATTCCATATTCAACAGCACGCCAGCGACTTTAAAAATTGGCATTTGACAATCGATCGCGATGGTATCGAGCGTTTGTTTTTCGTGTTCTTTAAGGTAATTGTAAATGACCTTTTCCTGATCGTCCAATTCTACAAACAGCTGCTTTTGAATGGCCGGCTTCTTTTTGCTTTCCAATTCCCAATTCAAAATATAAGGTACATCCAAGGGATTTGTAAGCGCATGTGCTTTTTGGAATTTGATTAGATTATTGCAGCCAACACTTTGGCTATCGGTTGTACGCCCCGGAACAGCGAACACGTCTCTGTTATAGGAATTTGCAATATCAGCCGTGACCAAGCTTCCTCCTTTTTCCGCGGATTCAATAACGATGGTTGCTTCACTTAAACCTGCAATGATGCGATTTCGTTTTAAAAAATTCTCCCGATCCGGATTGGAACTACTCCAAAAATCGGTCATAAAACCACCATTTTTCTCAATATCTGCCGCATACTTTTTATGAACTGTTGGGTAAATTTGATTCAATCCATGTGCCAAGCATCCTATGGTTTGCAGATTGTGTTTTAGCGCTGCTTTTTGAGCTGTAATATCTGTTCCGTAAGCAAATCCCGAAACTATTACAGGATTGAATACGGCCAATTGCTCAACAAGCTGCTCACAAAAACCGATGCCATAGGTGGTTATTTTCCGAGTGCCAACTATGCTTATAATACGTTGTTTATTGAGATCAATGTTTCCTGAATTAAATAGCAAAATAGGACCGTCAATGCAGTGTTTTAATTTTTCGGGGTAATTGGTGTCCATAAAATAGGAACAATGCACATTATTCTCCTTGATGAATTTAAATTCCTTTTCTGCAGCTTCAAAATGATATTTTCCAAATAAATCGCTGATGGTAGTCGATCCAATTCCGTCGATATTGAGCAAATTTTTCTTCTTCTCTTTAAATATTGCTTCCGCCGAACCACAATGATTTATAAGTTTTTTAGCAGTTATATCTCCAATTTTAGCAACATTCTGAAGCGCTAAAAGATGTAGTAAGTTTGAATCTGTCATTCTATCCTCTTGAAAATGAATATCAACAATAAATTAAAATACAATGTTAATAAATAACAAGCCTTAAACTACATTCCAAAACAAAAATTTTTAACTTTGTTTCAATGCAATTAGAAAATTACATAAGCGAATTATTATACAGATATGACTGCGTTACCATCCCTGAATTTGGGGCGTTTTTAACCCATCATGTATCTGCAAAAATTAATGAATCTACCCATTCATTTTATCCGCCAAAAAAGGTATTGTCTTTTAATGAACAATTGCAGCACAACGATGGACTGTTGTCTAGTTATATTGCCGAAATTGAGAAAATTCCGTATGAAGCTGCGCTTCAGAAAATTAGTAAGCACGTAAAATCCATCAAATCTTTTTTGATTCAAGGTGAAACATTAACGTTTCATAACATTGGAGAACTAATGTTGAACAATGAAGGAAAAATTATTTTTGAACCTTCCTATCATGTCAATTATTTGACGGATTCCTTTGGTTTGTCAAACTTTACATCGCCTTCAGTTGCCCGCGAAATTTACAAAGAAGAAGTTGAAGCCATTGAAAAAATCATTCCAATTGCCTTTACACCAGAAAAACGTAACGCACGACCATATTTAAAATATGCAGCTGTTGCGCTGATTGCATTGACTGTTGGTGGTTTTGTAGCATCCAATTATTATATAAACGAAATTGAGGAACACAACCAATTGGCACAAGAAGAAGCCAATGAGCAGTTGGATGCCAAAGTACAGGAAGCAACTTTTGTGATTGAAAGTCCTTTACCTGCAGCTACATTAACCGTTGATAAGCAAACAGGCAATTATCATATTGTCGCCGGAGCCTACCGAATCGCTAACAATTCTGCTAAAAAAGTGGAGCAATTGCAAGAACTTGGCTATAAAGCCAGAACGATTGGTGTCAATAAATATGGCCTTCACGAAGTGGTGTATGCAAGCTATGAAACTTCAGAAAATGCACTAAAGGCTTTACGCCAAATACGTCGCGAGCACAATGCTTCTGCTTGGTTGATGGTTAAGGAATTGAAATAAATATACAAAGTACGATTTTAGAGGTACGAAGTTTTTCATCATAGATTCTAAATTATTTCTTTACAAACTTCATCAGCACAAAATCATAAATTGTAATTCCTTACTCGTAATTCTACCTTACCTTTGCACTTCACGAAATTAATAAAAAGTCTTCCATTTGGGAAGATTTAGAAGGGCTTTTATATGCAGGCAAAAACTCCCGAACAATCCAAAACCATTATGACCGATTTGGTACTTCCAAGCGAAACCAATCCGTTAAACAATCTGTTTGGTGGCGAACTTTTAGCTCGTATGGACAGAGCTGCTAGTATCGCTGCGCGTCGTCATTCGCGTCGCATTGTGGTAACCGCTTCAGTAAATCATGTAGCGTTTAATCGTTCTGTTCCTGTAGGCAGTGTAGTGACCATTGAAGCTAAAGTTTCGAGAGCCTTTAAATCGTCTATGGAAGTGTTTATGGATGTTTGGATTGAAGACAGGGAATCAGGTCTACGAACCAAAGCTAATGAAGCAATCTATACATTCGTCGCAGTCGACGAATCCGGACGACCAGTGGAAGTGCCAGAATTGACACCAGAAACTGATTTGGAAAAACAACGCTACGATGCCGCTTTGCGCCGTAAACAATTGAGTTTGGTGTTGGCTGGCAAGATGAAACCGAATGAGGCTACGGAGTTGAAGGCGTTGTTTGAGTAGGATTTTTAGAATTTGATTTAAGCTAACGTTGTGTTTAATTACTGCTGTCACCCGAAAAAAGGTAATGACTTGTACTTCCTATTAACATTTTGTTCAACGTGTCCTACCCTTTTAATTATAAATGATTTTCAAATGTTGATTTGAGCCATTTATTTGCCAATTAACCAATGAAATGGGGATATTACCGATTTCATTTAGGGTGTCGAAAAAGTCTTTCAAAACAAATGATTTACCTTTTAATTCTTGTAATCTGGCATAATCAGCCAATGTATTTTCCAATAAATATTTACCAGTAATATAACTTGTCCCATATCCTGGCTGACGTAAGTAGAGATGCTGCTCAAAAATGAGTAGCTCTTTTTCGGTTTTCATCCAACCACGAGGTGTGTATTCGCTGTGAATAGCACCAGCTTCTTCCATGGTCATCTCATTGGCATGCGCGTATAATGATCCTAAACCTCTTGCTGAACGCTGCGCTATCATTATATACACAATCTCTTTGGTTCTCGGGCTATCATCATACAAACCAGCTTGCATAAACATTTCTTCAACAGCAGTGGCTGTCCCTTCATTTCTTGAATCGAAAATATTATATAATAATGGGCCTTTTCTTATTTCACTTTTGTGTGGCTCATTATCCATACGCGCTAATTCAAACCAATGGTAGAAATGTGAGTATAAAGGTCTCGGGTCGTAATGCTCGCCAATCGTGAAAAAGTTTCGGTTCTCCTTGGGCACATACTCACCCAAATGCTCACGTAATGCAGGTTCGAAATAGGGTTTTACGGTAACGATTTCTTCTTGATCTAAAAAGGTAATCATACTGTTCGCAGCCTCATCTGCCATTTTATTATAAGTTTCAGGAGAGTCTGCATCAACCAACTCTGGTAGATTCCTATTTCTATGTTCTTCTAATTTCAAGGACGTCCACGCACGCACAAGCTCGCGTTTTAGTATCATCACTTCATCATCCCATGTTAATGGAACTAGGTGCACATTTTGCAAATACCACGTGTAATTGTCTTTGCCGATGCCTGATGAACCCGTTTTTGATTTGGATTGAGCCTGCAACCAAGAAACAAGATTATTTGTTGAGGCTATGGCTTCATCGATTACAGAAACTAAAGCTACATCCTCTTTAATGGTAGCTTGCTCTTTAAGATCGTTAAGATCCAAACTCTGATATTGAATATCTCTAATACCGGTAATCCATAAATCCCTCGCATTTCCTGATAAATTTTTCTTTGCTTGGTCATTGAGTGGGGCGATTACTTTTAAGTCCGTTAAAAGTCGAGCTCTTTCTTTTGTTGATAAAGGAAACGTATAAGTCCATAGTTCTGTCGTACCATGATGGGTTGGACCTTCATGGGCAGGCACATCGCTTCTATAGGTCCAAACAGATTTATAAAAAGCAGGATCTCGCTCCCAAGGTTTTAAAACACGATGGTTAAAATCATATCCATTCATTTCAGCCCAAACAATCATCCAATCCACTTGATTTTCTACAGGCCAATTTGTGGTGTCAATGGATTGTAATCCTGACTGTAATTCTTTAAATTTTGACCAACGCTTTCCAAAGGTTTTTTCTGTATAGTCAGGAGCACCGTCGAGAAGCGGTGGTTTTTCAAATGTTCTCCACTCCTTAAATAAGGCAACCAAGTCTGGATACTCATTAGAGGTAAACTTTTTTATGTTAGTTTGAGTATCTGTGGCGCTTTCTTTCTTATCAGGTTGACAATTCAGGAACAGCGTTAAAAAAAGAGAAAGAATGATGGTGGTTATTTTCATTTTACTATAGTAATTTTATCAAAAAATTAGCTTTTTAACTTCTTTTCGATAAGCTTCATCGTAAAGCAGGATTTATTACATCTTATAAATCCAACCTGATGGATCTTGCGTTTGCGAATCTTTGGAACTTGCTTTGTATATACTGAAACTCAAAATGGTTTCCCCATTGGAACTACTTGTAAAAACTTCACCTAGAAACTGTTTCGTAGCCACTTTGTCTCCTTTTTTGACATATACTTTGGATAGGTTTTTATAAGCTGTAAAATAATTACCATGCTGTATCAATACTGTTGGATTGCCATTTTTTAAGGCAATCACAGAATGGACAGTTCCTTGAAAAACTGCTCTAACTTTTTCTCCTTTTTCTGTCGCGATACGAACACCGTTGCTTTGGATGCTTACAGACGGGTCAATATGTGATGGTTGTGTGCCGTAACGTGTTTTAACGACTCCTTTTTCTACTGGCCAAGATAATTTACCTTTATTAGCTTCAAAATTATCTGCCAATGCTTTTGCTTCTGGAGTAAGGGCGAATCCGGTTGATGATTTTGTAGTGGTTTTAGTGTTGGAGGTAGTGGCCTTTTTATTGGCTTCTGCAATGGCTTCGTTTATCAATCGTTCTATTTCCCTATCGATCCTATCTGCTTCCTGCTGCTTGGTTTTGATTTGTGAGGCGTAATTATTCAGGTTTTTTCTAATGGAAGCCACTAACTCTTGATGTTCCTTAACATCTTTTTCCAACTCATTTTTCGCAATTCTATTTTCTTCAATGAGTCGTACTTTGTCCTTTTTCTGTTGCAACAAGGATGTGTTCAATTCTTGAAGTTTCTCGGTTTTCCCTTTTATTTCCTCGCCTTGCTGCTCTTGGTATTTGGTGTATTGCCTTATGTATTGCAAGCGCTTGTATGCTTGCTTGAAATTATCGGATGACAATAAAAACATTACCCTACTTTGTTCGGATTTGCTTTTATAAGATTTGACAACCATTGCGGCATAGTCTTTCTTTAATTCAGCTAGCTGATCCCGTAAACTTGAAATTTCCTTTTGATTGTTATTGATTTCACGTGTCAATAAGTTGGCTTGGTCATTGGTAACTTTTATTAGATTTTGACGCACCCTTACTTTATTATTTAAATCTTCTACTAAAGAAATAACCGATCGTTCTTTTTTCTTGTCGTTAAGTTGTAAACTATTAATTTGCTGAATTTCCTTTTGCAATTCTTGGCGACGTGCTTCCAATTCCTGTTGTTTCTTACTTTGTGCCTGAAGGCTAAAGGCGCTGAAGAACATTATAAAAACAAGGACAATATAAGTTGGTTGGCAGTGTCTCATTTAAGTTCAATTTCTTTATAGCCTGAAGGAATTTCAAAAGGAAAGCGCAAGTCTTCGTTGAGGGTGATGGACTTAAACTCCAAATCGATTTTAACTTCTGAATTGTCTTCGACTGCAATGATATTCACAACTTCGGGAAAAATCTCTTTATTCACTAATTGATAGACTTTATAATCTATTTGCAAAAACCGCTTTTCAATGGATTGTGTGAGTTGTTGTGAATCTAATTTATAATGACCCGGATTCAAAAGATATAATATTTCGAAAATCGGCCTTTGATTTTCAGGCTGCAAAATATAGGAGATATCATTATTTGAAACCAAGAGGTCCCTTTCATTCAAATCAAAAAGCGCTTCGCCGAGCAATAGATTCTGTACCTTGATAAAGTCGAGTTCAACACCCAATAGCTCGGATAAGAGCGAGTAATCGCCATCAAAGTATTCATTTTCGAGTTTGTTGTAATAACTCAATTTTTCTGGTGTGATCATCACTCTTGCGGCTCCCAAAGGCGCGCTTAACCAAATGACTTTGTCCTTTTCCATTCGGAAGGTAACGGTAACTCCATTGGATTTATCTCCATCCGTAAAATCGATTTTTACTTTTGCTTGAAGTGTTCTAAAATCGGATGCTTGCTTTTGGTTTTCCCTAATAAGCTGTTTGGCAGTGGTGTTTTCTTTGATGGTTCCAACAGAGGTTAAACTTTTGGCGGATTTACATCCAACAAATATGCTGACAGTAAGGATCAATAAGATTATTTTATAACGACTCATTGTTGCTGTTTGGTTAAAGCTTCTGCCTTTTTAGCAAACGCTTGAGATTTGGTAATATTATTGTTTAGCTTGTATGCTAGGCTTAGTTGTGTGTAAAAATCGCCTTCCATTTTAAGATCGTCAATAACGTAATCCAACCCATTTTCTAGACTTGAAATTGCTAGTTTTAGTTGGTTGAGTTTATTATTGGCAACACCATTGATAAGGTACAAAATTGGTTGAGCCGGAAATAATTCCAACGCTTCCTTACTTTTGGCGGCTGCATTCTCATCCATATTAAGGTCTAATTGAAGCAACAAAACATCTTTTATGATATTAAAGTTTTTGGGATCTTGATTTAAAGCATCTTGAAAATACTGCAAAGCTTTTGGTTTATCGTCAAGTTTTAAATAATATTGACCCAATTCTGTCAGTGTTTTTGTGCTCTTGTCATCGCCTGCAAGATTGGTCATTTCGATTAAATCCTTTTCGTAGGCCGGATTTTTGGACACAAAATTTACGAAATCATTAAATACTTTGGCCTTGGCTTCTGCCGTTATTTCGGGTGCAGAAAGTGTAACTTTCATAGATTGAATTGCGTTTTCGACCTCATTGGCATCTAAATAATATTTGTACAATGCCAGATGAACGAGTTTTGATTCAGGATGAAATTTCAATAAGTTTTTAGAAGCTTCAAAGGCTTTTTTTGTATCTCCTATTTCACTGTAACGGTATATTAATCTAAGATGTGCATCTTCATTTTCTGGATTTAATTTTAGGCGCTCTTCAAGGTTTTCGATGCGATCGTCGTCGCGACCAGTGATGGTGTAAATTTGATTCCGCAAGATATCCCTATCGCTATTAACTCCAAATTCTTTATCCAAATCATCCAAAATTTTAAGTGCATCTTTATATTCCTTGGCTTTGATAAACAATTCTGCCAAATCCTGTCGGTAATCAGGGTGGTATTTAACGAGTTGTTTTACGGTTTTAATGGCTTGCTTGGTATCGCCTTGAAGGTTATAAACTTCATAAAGTTGATCGAGATACCATTCGTTTTCGGGTTCTTTGGATACAGCTTTTTTTAAGGCGTCTTCAGCCGCTCCATAGTTCTTGAGTGCAATGTAATTTTTTCCCAATTCATAATAGATAACCGTTATGGAATTGTTTAGCTTTTCACATTTGAGCAATGCATCAACAGCGCGTTGGTAATTTTCGATGCCGTTCTGTTTTAAGGCTTCAAAAAAATGCTCCTGAAACATATCTTGAACATCGCCCAAATCATCGGTTGGTTTTTTGTTGAAATCCACTTGCGCACAGGTCGTCTGTGGAATCATATATATTCCAAAGATTATAAGTAGAATGCGTAATGCTTTTTTCATTTTCAGTATTGCCCTAAATACTCGATTGTTTGTCAAAAACCATTCCAAGCGTGATGGAATTTATATTGTTATAAGTTTATTCAAATACCGAATAATCACCGATACTAATGGTTTTAAAATCACCATCATAAGTGACGTGATTACCAATCATTGCATTATTTAAGTTTGCGTTTTTTATACTGTTATTACTTTGAACCAAGCTATTTTTGATAAAAACTTGATCTAATGTACAATCATTTCCTATGGAAACATTTGGTCCTACTGTAGAATTGTTCAAAATGACATTTTCCCCAATGTAGCATGGCTGAATTATTTTTGAATTCTTTAATTGAACTGATGAAGCTATCATTTTCTCGTCGCCATCCTCATGTAAAAAGCCCAACATTCTAGAATTTGTTTCAACGGTTACGGCTTTGTTGCCACAATCCATCCATTCAGTGACTTCACCCGCTTTAAAAATCTTTCCATTGGCCATCATGCGTTTAATGCCATCATTGATTTGATATTCACCACCATTAACGATATTATGATCTAACACATATTGCAATTCCTCTTTAAGAACGTTTACATCCTTAAAGTAGTATATCCCAATCACAGCCAAATCGCTTACAAACTCTGTAGGCTTTTCCACCAGCTCAACGATTTCATCATCAATATTTAGTTTTACAACCCCAAATGCTTCGGGTTGATCTACTTGTTTTACCCAAATGACGGCATCTGCTTCCGGATCGAGATTAAAATCGGCCCGAATCAATGTGTCAGCATAAGCAATAACCGCTGGACCTGAAAGGGAGTCCTTGGCACACATAATGGCGTGACCTGTCCCTAAAGGTTGGTCTTGACGGTAAATAGACGCTTTCGCACCAAGGTTTTCTGCCAATTTGCTCAAACTATTGACTACATCATCTCCAAAAAACGCAGCATCGCCTAAAATGAATGCAATTTCATCAATTGGTTGATTCAATACCTTTACGATATCCTTAACCAAGCGATGAACTATGGGTTGTCCGGCAACTGGTATCAAAGGTTTTGGAACTGTCAGTGTATGTGGTCGCAGTCGAGAACCTCGTCCTGCCATTGGTACAATTATTTTCATAAGCCTATCCTAAATCCTTTCCAAAGGAAAGGACTTTTATTGAGTTATTAATTTGTTCTATATTCTATTTTTCCCTTTGGGAAATTAACGGAGCTTTCATTTTACACCCGTACTTCCGAAACCACCTTCTCCTCGCGATGTCTCGGACAATTCCTGAACGCTCTTCCATTCGACGCGCTCATGTTTGGCGATAACCAACTGTGCAATGCGCTCGCCATTATTGATGGTAAAATCCTCATTGGACAAATTCACTAAAATAACGCCAATTTCGCCTCTATAATCAGCGTCAATGGTACCGGGAGCATTGAGAACTGTGATGCCCATTTTGGCAGCCAATCCACTGCGTGGTCGTACTTGAGCTTCATAGCCTATTGGCATTTCTATAAACAATCCAGTACCTACAATGCTTCTTTCCAAAGGTTTTAAAACTCGCGATTCTGATAAATTTGCACGCAAATCCATTCCTGCCGAAGCTATGGTTTCATAATTTGGCAATTCGTGATTGGTTTTATTTATGATTTTAATCTTCAATGTCAATTATTTTTTCGGTCATATTGACCATCATTTACCTTTTACTAATTGAATAATTTGGGTTTTTTCAAGCTGAACGACTAGAATTACAAATAGTATGAGTAGGCCAATTCCTATATAATAATTTTCGCGATAAACATAAAACGAAATTACCGAAAATGCAGATGATACCAATAGATACAAACTCATTTTTTTCAAATTATACGGAATTGGATAATATTTTTGACCGTAATAGTAGGATGCCACCATCATGCTGGAATAAGCAACCAGAGTAGCAATGGCTGAACCTCTGTATTCCATAATGGGAATCAACCAAAAATTGAGACCCAATGTCAAAATCGCACCAAAAACCGAAAAATAAGCGCCAAATTTGGTTCTATCCGAGATTTTGTACCAAACCGAAAGATTGTGATAAATACCCAAACATAGATTGGCAATCAGGATTAACGGCACAACCCACATGGCTTCCCAATAGTCTTCACTTCTCACGATATAAGGCTTTAGAACATCTGCAAATACGACAATGGCGAGCAACATCACAGATCCAAAGGCGACGAAGAACTCCAAAATGCGCGCATAGTTTTTCTGTGGATTCTCGGATTTGGCATGACTGAAAAAATAAGGCTCAATCCCCAAACGATATGCCGTGGCAAATAAGGTCATAAACACTGCTATTTTATAACAGGCAGAGTACATCCCAACTTTGGTTTCTGCAATGTCTGGCGGCAATAAATAATCCAAAAGAATTCTGTCAAAGGTTTCATTTATGGAAAATGCAAATCCTGCAATAAGCACCGGAAATGCGTACCGAAACATGCGTTTGAACAATCCGCCATCAAATGTGTACTGAATTTTAAAATAATAGTTCAGCATTAACAATAGTGTGATTGCACTCGCTACCAAATTGGATATAAAAATATAATTGATTTCAAAATTTGGAAGATAGATAGATTCACAAAGGGAATTATCATTTGCCAATTGTTTCAAATAAAGAAGGAAAAACAGATTCATTCCAAGATTGATCGCAACGTTCAATATTTTGATGATGGCGTACGTCATAGATTTTTCATTTGCACGTAACCAAGCAAAAGGTATGATCACCAACGCGTCCAAGAGCAAAATCCAAATTACCAAGGCAATATATTCCGATTTGATATCTGTAATATTGGCTATTTGCTCTTTGAACAAAAATGCCAAAGTAAAGAACCCAAATGAGGAAATGATTAACGAAATGGTTGAAGTCCCAATAACCTTATTTTGGTCTGCCTCTTTGTTTAAAAATCTAAAAAAAGCGGTTTCCATGCCGTAGGCCAAAAGCACATTGAAAATAACAAACCATGAAAAGATGATGGATACTTTACCGTACTCCGCAACTGAAGACAGTACGCCTTTTGTTGTGTAAAGAGGTACCAATAAAAAGCTTAACATTCGCGGAAGAACAGTTGCTAATCCATAAATGAATGTCTGCTTAAAGAGTTTTTTGAATCCGCTCAAAATGGTTGATTAATGAAATGCTAAAAATATGCAATCTCGCAAAGTTAACCAATTTTGAGCCTCATGAAGATGGGAATTCGTTTTGCCTCAAATTTTATTGCTTATTTGTTGGTGCACTGGGATAGTGGTCCTGCTTTTTTATGGCGATGTTTTCGATTTTGAAATACTTGGTAACATTGGATTCCGTGTAACTAATGACGCTCTCAGTATCTTTTAAATCGAAAGGAATTTTTTCCGTTAGTATTGGGAATTGATTGCCGTATTCTTCCTTTGGGTCATTGCTCATAACGATATCTTGCTTTTGATTGAAATTTTCTTCAAACCTAGCAACATACAAGTTTAGATTGGTGCCTGCGAGTTCCAGTTTTGTAACTTTTCCTCTGAAATAGGCAGAATCCAATCTTATGTTTTGAGGGATTTCTTGAGAAACAGGTATAAACAGGTTCAATCCAGAACCTCCACCTTTAACACCTGAAACCCAACTTTGACAATAGACTTCTGCTAGAGTTATGGGTGCTTTTTTTTGGAGTTTCTGTGCTGTGGAACAATGCGTAAAAGTAAATACAAAGGCACTAAAAATAAGAACGAAATTTAACCTTTTCATGTTTTCCTGATTTGTTTTTAAAGGTAACAAATCAAAATTCATTCCATAAAAAAAGTCTTACTTTTAAGGTAAGACTTTACTCATGGGAAATTAAATGGAACTAGTCTTCGTCAACAGTTGCCATTCTGGTGGTTGGGTCTTTATCGTAGATAGAAGGGTGGCCATTCTCATAATAGGTGCCTGCCTTTTCTTCAATACTCGCGACTTTTAAATATTTAGTTGCACCATTTTCTTTGTAGCTAATTACACATTCGTTATCAGCTAAATCAAATGGATAGTCTGCCGGTTTCTTGGCAGGTTGCCACGTGTAATGAGGTGAATCGTTCTTTAAAACAGCGGAGTATATAGCATCTTCCTTTTGGATTTTACCAATCATGTTTCTAAAGTATACAGTTTCCAGTTGAATATTCTGGTCGCTCTTGAGATTTGGAAAGAATATGTTGATACCAGTTCCTCCGACCTTAATTCCAGCATACCATTCTTGAAAAATCACTTTGTCGAGCTTTAGTACGGGAGTGACTTCAGGGATAGATAGCTTTTGGCTAAAAGATTGAAAATTGCTTGTAAAAACAAGTGTCAGAAAGATGGCGTAGGTGGCCGTTTTAATTGATTTCATAGTATGGTAGGTTAAGATTTGGATGATAAATATATGAAAAAAAAAATGTCAACCAAAAAAAACCCATGATTTTTATCGAAAAAAATTGCATTTTAACTATAATTCGTGCATTTTATCGATTATTTTGAAGAGTTCGGTACTAATTCGCACAAAAATCGATTTTGAGAATCTTAATTATTCAACGCTTCCGCTCCACCTACGATTTCAAGAATTTCATTGGTAATTGATGCCTGACGAGCTTTGTTGTAGGTCAGTTTTAATTGATCTCTCAATTCAGTTGCGTTATCGGTTGCTTTGTGCATCGCTGTCATTCGAGCTCCATGTTCACTGGCGAAAGAATCCCTGATGGCTTTGTATAATTGCGTTTTTAAAGACTTTGGAATCAACTGTTCTACAATTTCTGATTTTGAAGGTTCAAAAATGTAATCTACATTTACCTTTATATCACTTGCAACCGGAACAATTGGCAAAAACTGTTCAGTCATGATTTCTTGAGTTGCAGCATTTTTGAATTTGTTATACACCAAAACTATCTTATCAGCTTTGTGCGTTAAAAATATATCCATCAACGATTCTGCAATTTCAGCCACATTATCAAATATTAAATCTTCATAGACCTCACTCTTATTGGCTATTACTTTACTGGATTTCTTAAATGCATCATTCGCTTTTTTACCAATTGCCAAATAAGAAATTTCTTGATTGGCGTAAGTGCTGCCTACTAGCGTGTTAACCTGTTTTATGATGTTGGAGTTAAATGCTCCAGCCAACCCTCTATTGGAGGTGATAGGGACAATCAATACTTTATTGACGGGACGTTGGTCAGCGTATTTGCTACCAGAATCGGCATCTAGGGTCGCGCTTAAACCTTGTAACAATTCGGTCAACTTATCAGAATAAGGACGCATTGCAGTTATGGCGTCTTGAGCCTTCTTTAATTTTGCAGCAGACACCATTTTCATGGCGCTGGTAATCTGCATTGTTGAAGATACCGATGATATTCTGTTGCGTATTTCTTTTAAATTTGCCATAATAAGCCCCACCTAACCTCCCCAAGGGAAGGAATTAATTGATTATATTTATGTAAATCCATTCCTAAAAAACTCCTTCCCTTTGGGAAGGTTGGGATGGGAATTTTTACTTTCTATATTTAGCCGATAGTTCTTTAGCTACAGACATTAAGGTATCTGTAACCTCATCTGTCAATTTTCCTGCTTTTAATGAAGCTAATGCGTCACTGTGTTTTGCATTTAGGAATTCTAAATAATCTCTTTCGAACTCTTTTACTTTTTCAACAGGAACATCTTTCAATAAGTTTTTAGATCCTGCATAAATGATTGCGATTTGATCTTCCACCTTGAACGGATCGTTTTGTGCTTGCTTTAAAATTTCCACATTACGTTTTCCTTTTTCAATAACGTTTAGAGTAGTAGCATCCAAGTCTGAACCAAATTTTGCGAACGCTTCCAATTCACGATATTGAGCTTGATCTAATTTTAAGGTACCTGCAACTTTTTTCATCGATTTGATCTGTGCGTTACCTCCAACACGAGATACAGAAATACCTACGTTAATTGCTGGACGAACACCAGAGTTAAATAAGTCACCATCCAAGAAAATCTGACCATCCGTAATCGAGATTACGTTAGTTGGGATATAAGCAGATACGTCACCAGCTTGCGTTTCAATGATTGGTAAAGCTGTTAATGAACCTCCACCTTTTACAAGAGGTTTTAAAACATCTGGCAAATCATTCATTTCTTTTGCGATCGCATCATTATCAATAATTTTTGCAGAACGCTCCAACAAACGTGAATGCAAGTAGAAAACGTCACCTGGATACGCCTCACGTCCTGGAGGACGACGTAACAATAACGAAATCTCGCGATATGCTACTGCTTGCTTTGATAAATCATCAAATATAATCAGTGCTGGACGGCCTGTATCCCTAAAGTACTCACCAATTGCAGCTCCCGCGAAAGGTGCATACACTTGCATGGCAGCAGGATCAGATGCGTTAGCAGCCACAATGATTGTGTAAGCCAAAGCGCCTTTTTCTTCCAATGTTTTGGCAATATTAGCAACAGTTGATGCTTTTTGACCAACCGCAACATAGATACAATATACAGGTTCACCTGCATCGTAAAATTCTTTTTGATTTAAAATGGTATCGATACAAACTGTTGTTTTACCAGTTTGACGGTCACCAATTACCAACTCACGTTGTCCACGACCAACAGGGATCATTGCATCGATAGATTTGATACCTGTCTGTAATGGCTCGGTTACTGGCTGACGATAGATTACACCTGGTGCTTTACGCTCCAATGGCATTTCATATAAAGTTCCACCGATTGGTCCTTTTCCATCGATTGGGTTACCTAAAGTATCCACAACACGACCAACAATATCTTCACCAACCTTAAGTGATGCAATACGCTCTGTTCTTTTTACAATAGAACCTTCGCTGATATTTTTTGAATGGCCCAACAATACAACACCCACGTTATCTTCCTCTAAATTCAATACGATGCCCTCAAGACCATCTGCAAATTCAACTAATTCGCCATATTGAACATTTGATAGTCCATACACACGTGCAATACCATCTCCAACAGTCAATACTGTTCCTACTTCGTCCAATGAAGCTCCTGCTTCAAAACCAGACAATTGTTGTTTTAAGATTGCTGAAATTTCAGCTGGTTTTACTTCTGCCATTTTTATTAGATATTAGAGGTTAGATAAAAGATGTTTGCCATCGATTTCCAACTCTTTAGTTTAATGTAAATTCTCGTTTTAGTATACTTAATTTATGTGATATACTCGCATCATATTGTATGTCACCTACTCGTAGGATGAAACCACCCAAGATAGATTCGTCAATAATATTTTTTATTTCAGCGTCTTTACCTGTCAACTCTTTTACTTTTGCAAGTATTTTAGCTTTCAAATCCTCTGTTAAAGCAACTGCTGAAGTTACGAGTGCAACTTGTGTACCTTGTTGCTGGTCATACAGATGATTGTATTTTTGTGCCACATCACCCAAAATATCAATACGTCTGTTTTCGATAAGTGTGTTGATGAGGTTAACGCTCAATGGGTCAATGTTTTTAAAAACCGCCAACAGAGCAGATTTTTTAGTGGCATTCGGCACTATAGGGCTTTGGAGCATATTACTCAAATCCTTGCTTTCTAAAACTGCATTTGCAATGGATTTCATATCGTCATTGACAACCTGATCTGACTTTTGATCTTTTGCCAATTCCAAAACCGCTTTTGCGTATCGTATTGCTGCTCTTGTTTGCGCCATATTGTAGACATTAGACATTAGACGCTAGATTCTAGACGTTATGTCATATAATTCTTTAAGTGTTTCTTAATTCAGTTTTGCGTCGCTCAACATGGACTCAACCAATTTGAGTTGTCTGTCTTTGTTTGATAATTCTTCGCGAACTACTTTTTCGGCAATATCCACTGATAGGATTGCTACTTGATTTCTCAATTCGGACATGGCTGCATTTTTCTCGCTTTCAATAGCAGTTTGTGCTTGCTCAATCATTTTTGATGCTTGTGTTTGTGCTTCATCCCTGGCATCCGCAATCATTTTTGCTTTTATCTCACGAGCATCTTTTAACATTGCTTCGCGTTCAGCACGCGCTTCATTAAGAATGCGTTCGTTATCCGCTTTTAGGTTTTCCATTTCTTTGCGAGCACTTTCAGCCGAAGCCAATGCACCTTTGATACCATTCTCACGCTGTTCTACAGCCCCAAGAATTGGTTTCCAAGCAAATTTGCGTAGTATGAACAATAAAAATAAGAATGTGATGATGGTCCAAACTACGAGTCCAAATCCTGGTTTAACTAAATCCATTTCCTTTTGTGTTTCTAATTAATTTTAAATTTTATATACAGAAGCAACCAACCGTTACTTCTGTATATAATTTTACTTTTTTGGATTATCCTTGCAATAAAGCAACAACAACTCCAAATAGCGCTACCGCTTCAACGAAGGCTGCTAAAATCAATGCAGAAGTTTGAATTTTTCCGTGCATTTCTGGTTGACGTGCCATAGCTTCCATAGCAGATCCACCGA
>JBGTCT010000032.1:0-1900 GCA_041748695.1 Aquaticitalea sp.
GGGAAAAAATCCTGATTATATGCAAAAGTTGCAATTTAATGTGGAAACCGAAAAAGCTGCAGATCCAGACATCAACACCACTGGATTAACCAAAGAAGATGTAATGGCAGCGATAAAGAAAAATTCGAAAATGTAATTCACATTTCAGAATTTAACCATTTGTGCTATTTTTTATTTTAATTGATTCTTTAACCGACTATAATAAAGCAGGAGTGAAAGATTTTAAATAATTCTGTAACCCAGATGGCCTTAATTTATACAAAACCTTGGTAATCATATGATTATCGAGGTTTTGTGTTTTCTAGGCTCTTATGAGTTATAAATTGATTTAAAAGGGATTTATGGGTGACCTTTTAAGGATCATCCTAAAACGGTAACATAATTTAGATAAGAAAATTAGCGTTATTATAATGAACACATCATAAAATAATTTTATTTGTCGAATTTGAGTATTAAACTTCTTGAATTACTTACAATGTTTTTGGAAGCTTCTGCCTGTACTTTCGAAACATTTTAATATTTGAAAGCTGCTTTCCAATGATGGTAAACCTGATCTATTAAAATGGTCGCTATAACTTCCTGACTCTTTGTGAGGAGGGCCAAAATTTATTGTCTTAATATATCAAATTGAAGAAATTAATTTTAACTAATCCTCTTTAATAAATTACTTAAAAATATGTTAATCATTAACTCTAAATTGAAAGTCGGCAATTGTTATTGGTGTGGTGCTCGTGGTTGTTTTTATAACAGCCTCTATGTAATCATTTGCTGACATATCAACCTCCCTTTCAAAAATCAAAATAAAAGCTTGATTGTTAGTCATAAGACCCGTGCTTATCGTAGGACCAGAAAGCGTTGTACCGTTCTTTGAAACTGCCAGTGTAAAATCGGAACTATTGGAAGGAGCTTTGCCCGTAATCACAATATAAACGGATGCGACTATATCTTCTCTTCCTTTATAGGTAAGGCGATTGTTCGTAGTGGACTCAAATTTAAGGAGTTTTGTAAAAGTAGTGGTTCCATTAATTTTTACATAGGTATTATTAGGTGATGTACTGGTAGCAGTGGTATTCCCGTTCATATAAATATAACCGTAAGAACGTGAATCAGGGAGGTTTGTGTTTTGAAGCATCTTCCAGCCGACAGAGTAAGGGGAAAATCCATTCAATATTGTGCTAACATTTCTAAACATATTTGCTGTTAATCGCCCTCTATCTACGGTAGCGCCGGTATTTAACTTTATACCAGTTTGACCTGAATAAATAAAATAATTGTTTGATAAATCGATATCGTTAACGGTAAGTCCCGCCAAAAACTCTAGTCCTGAACCACTGGAAATGCCCGTTATAAAGCACGACGATGCTGTGAATTTACCTACCGTGCCAGTTATTTTTAAACCATCAGTAGCTTTCCAATAATTTTGAACAATGGTAATCGCCTGAAAACCAGAAACCTGTCCTACACCTAAAGAAGGAACAATTTCAACAACAGAACATCCAGAAAAAATATTACAAAACTTTGTGCCTGTACTATCTGAAAAATCGTAAGCTTTGGTCGCGGCGCCAAGAGGTATTACTGTGAAACTCTCCATAAATACACTGGTGTCTGTGCTCCGAAGAACACCGCCGCTCACTGACGACATGACGCCATCTTTTTGTGGATCGGTACCTCTAAGTCCTGCCCCATTAATCATAATATAATTGGGACTGATATCCACAATGCCATTAAAAACATACATTTTAGTGGCATCTAAAGTAATGGCACCACTAGCAGGGGTTGGTAGGTCGGAAAGTGAATAAACATAAACAAGGTTAGATGGCGCAGAAGGACTTGTGGAATACAATAAAGATTTCCAAGCACCATTGCTATAAATATCTGATGAGTTGGTAGTAATGTTGTA
>JBGTCT010000033.1:0-6452 GCA_041748695.1 Aquaticitalea sp.
AACAGACAGATAAGGAATAGCAATGTTAGGCGCGGTGAATGTGTCAAGGCTTTTATTTTGAAATCGTGTAAAGTTAAGGTTTGCAGTTGTGATAAAAACCATCAGACCGCTAAATATTCCAAGACTTTTTTCATTCCCACCGTGGCGCTTTCGGCAATCACTTTAAGATTGGCTTTGCTGTCGACGGCCGGTTTTGGGTCAATAAAATAGATGGGAATGTCTTGAGGGACATAGTGCATCAAACTCGCCGCAGGATAGACTTGCATGGATGTGCCAATGATGATCAACACATCGGCAGTCATGCAGATATCAATGGCCGTATCGATCATCGGGACCGCTTCGCCAAACCACACAATATGTGGGCGCAATTGATGACCTTGTGGGCACATATCACCCAATAGGATGTCATTGGTGCATTCAAAAACCGAAGTATCGTCCCTTACATTTCTGGCCTTGAGCAATTCGCCATGGAGATGGATGACCTTCGAGCTTCCGGCGCGCTCGTGCAAATCGTCTACATTTTGTGTAATGATACTCACTTTATGGTCTTTTTCCAGTGCCACCAAATGCTGATGCCCCGCATTGGGTGTCGCTTCAAGCAATTGCCGACGCCGTTGATTGTAAAAGTCCAAAACGAGAGAGGGATTGGCATGAAAACCCTCTGGTGTTGCCACTTCCATGACATTATGGCCTTCCCATAAGCCGTCTTCATCCCGAAAAGTTTTGAGTCCACTTTCGGCACTCATTCCCGCGCCAGTAAGCACTACGATGTGTTTCATTTATTAGATTTTATTTTTCAAAAATATATTATAATAAATGGACTTCATAAATATTTGAATGAAATCGAAAGGGATTTATTAATTTTTTTTGTTTAAGGAAATTATGATTATCTTTAACAAAAAAAAGAAATTATGAAAAACATTTTAAAAACATTTGTGCTAATACTTTCTATTGCAACGCTTTCAAGTTGTAGTAGTGATGACGACAATGGAGTTGTTGGTCCAACTCCTACAGATTTATCTAAAACCTACCAATTAGCTTCTGTTGCAGATCCATCCATTTCGGGAACTGCAAAATTTATCAAAAATACAGATAACTCCGTAACTATTGAGCTTCAAATAGAAGGCACCCCTGCAGGAGGTATGCACCCGGCTCATATACACAGCAACACAGCTGTCGAAGGCGGAGGCATAGTTTTAACTCTTGGTACGGTAGATGGCAGTACAGGGTTTAGCTCAATAACAACCTCGTCTTTAGATGATATGACAGCCATAACTTATGAGCAGTTACTAGCTTATGATGGTTATATCAATGTGCATTTGAGCGCAAGCGAATTAGGTACATTGGTCGCCCAAGGTGACATAGGTCAGAATAAATTGACTGGTACTTCTAAATCGTACGCTTTAGGTTCGGTAGCAGTTCCATCGATCAGTGGTAGTGTTGTATTTGCTGAACGTGTAAATGGTGAAGCTCTTGCAACCATACAATTGTCAGGTACACCTGCTGGCGGTATGCACCCTGCACATATTCATAATAATACAGCTGTTGAAGGTGGTGGTATAGCCTTTACCTTTAATCCAATAAACGGAGACAATGGCATTAGTAAAACCAATGTTGCAGAGTTGGACGACTCAACGTCCTTTGGTTATTCAGACGTTTTAGACGTTGATGGCTATGTAAACGTCCATGTAAGCGCCGCCGATTTAGGAACATTAGTAGCACAAGGTGATATAGGTCAAAATGAGTTGACTGGCGTTACACAATCCTATACCCTAGGTTCAGTGGCTGTGCCATCGATTTCTGGAACGGTCATATTTTCAGAAAGAGTTAACGGTGAGGCATTGGCAAAAATTGAACTTATTGGAACCCCAGACGGTGGTATGCATCCTGCACACATACATGCCGGAAGTGTTGCAACCGCACCTGGAGGTATCATTTTTACGTTTAACCCTGTAGTTGGAGATACTGGTATTAGCCTTACGAATGTCGCAGCGCTTAATAATTCGACTTCATTTGGGTATAATGATGTTTTAACGGTTGATGGTTATGTCAACGTACATTTAAGCACGAATGATTTAGCAACACTAGTGGCCCAAGGAAATATTGGATCAAACGACTAATATTTGAAATATTTAATGTTGAAAAACCTGATGTATCTGTCAGGTTTTTTTATTTTTATAACATGAATAACCTCGGCCTGATCGAACATCTGGAAACATATCTTACCGAATCACGCAAAGAAAAATTCCTAAAAGTGCTTTCCGAACGCACTAAACATTTTACAGTTGCCACGGAAGATGTGTATCAACTGCACAACACCAGTGCTGTGATTCGTACGTGTGATGTGTTTGGGGTGCAGGAAGTGAACATAATTGAAGAGCGGAATTCTAAACGCATTGATCGGGAAATTGCAATGGGTGCGCAGAAATGGGTGGACTTGAACCGGTATCATAGCGTTAAAGACTGTATCAATGACCTAAAGGCCGAAGGTTACCGAATTATTGCTACAACCCCTCACGAGGGTGATTGTACACTTCAAGCATTTGATATTACTGAAAAAGCCTGTTTTTTCTTCGGAAGGGAAACCGAAGGCCTATCACAAGACGTATTGGAGGCAGCAGATGGCTTTCTTAAAATCCCTATGGTGGGGTTTACCGAGAGTTTAAATATTTCGGTGTCGGCAGCTATTATTTTACAACATGTGACGTCTCAATTGAGACTCTCCGATATTGCTTGGCAGTTATCAGAAGCCGAACAGCTGGATAAACGTATGGACTGGATAAAAAAGACCCTAAAAAGTTATGATACCATCGTCAAGCGCTATCATGACACGCACTAATTCTGTATATGAAGTTCTTGTCGCCCTCGTACTAATTCTATTCCGAAATAAAATAAATTACCATATTGGTAACTTTTTGGTATATTTGTGTCAAAGAATTATCAATTGAGAGTCATCGCAAAACGAACTTTAAGGGATTTTTGGGAACTACACGCTGATTGTAAAGAACAGCTAAAAGCGTGGTATAGGGAAACTGAAATATCAGAATGGAAAACTATCAATGAATTAAAAGGTGCGTATCCAAGTGCGAGTATTTTAAGGGACAATAGAATTGTATACAATATCAAAGGAAACAAGTATCGTTTGATTGTAAAGTTCAACTTTGAATATCATATATGTTGGATACGGTTTATTGGGACTCACGCAGAATACGATAAAATTGATGCAAATACTATCTAATTATGAATATAAAGCCGATAAGAAACGAAAAAGATTATCAAAAAGCACTCAACCGACTTGAGGAGATTTTTGAAGCAAAAAAAGGAACTGAACAAGGGGACGAGCTAGAAATTCTTTCCATCCTGATTGACCGATATGAAAATGAGTATTTCCCAATCGGAATGCCGGACCCTATTGAGGCCATAAAATTCCGAATGGAACAAATGGGAATGAAGCAAAAAGATTTGGCAGAGATCGTCGGATTTAACAGCAGGGTCAGTGAAATTCTGAATAAAAAACGCAAACTGACTTTAGAAATGATCAGAAGATTAAACACATCCCTAAATATTCCCACGGAAGTGTTAATTCAAGAGTATTGATGAAGGCTCTTTGTGTAGATGTTGAAGCACGTGGCGGTGACGGTATATTCTATGGGTATTGTATTTTTTAAAATAGGAGGGAAACTAACTATAGACACCATTAGGACAGCGGCAAAGTCTGATTAATTGGTACGATTTCGATTCAAGACTTTATACTCTTCGTAGCATTCATTGATGGCATCCAATATTTGGAGATCATTGGCGCTGTTGATAAAATCCCTGGAATAGTTGCATTGGCTTACAATTTCGTCCAAATCTACGCGGTCCACTTGCAGCAATACCATCAACATTTCCCTATCAAAACGTGTCGCCAGCAGATTGCGTATCTCATCGTCCTGTTTCATCTGGCGTAACTTTTTGAGTTCATTTGGTTTTTTTCCGAACATACTGAATAAAAAATCGGCTGGGTTGAAAATAGAACCAAGCACCTTACTCACTACTCTTTGCGAGTTATTGCCGCCCTCATAGCCAGCGGTTGAAAGTCCAGAAATGCTATAACGGTAATTGGTTTTTATAGGAACTTGTTTGATATCCACTTCGAGGTATCCCGTGAGTTTTAATTGGTTGACCACCACTTCTTCAAGTGCCAGTGCCAATTCGGTCATTTCTATTTGTGTGCCCCCAAATTTAATCCAGTCATTGGTGACCCTTACTTTAACAGATTTATAACCTAAATAAGACAAATGCAAAGTATCATTGGCTTTGGCAGTTATTTCAAAAGCCCCATTCTCGTTGGTTGCTGTGCCCTTAACCAAATTAAGATTAACTATATTGACGCTTGCAAGTGGTTGACTTGAGGTGGTACTGATTACAATTCCCTTTACCGTAGTATCTTCCTGCGACACACAAACGGAAGAAGCCATCAAAAATAAAAAAAGTAAGCGGATGTGTCTCATGGGGTAAAATTAGCCATAAAAATAACAATCAAAACAAAAACCTGTTACTATTTAGACAAATATTAACAGGTTTTGAGTTATATGTTTATTAGGTGTAATTAATCTTTTCGTCTTGAACGTCTTGCACGTGCAAAATTAGATTCGCTGGGTTTCGCATCCGAATTGCCTCTTCGTTCCCTGCGATTTGGTTCGGACGTTGCGCCTTCACTGCGTCGTCTGTCGCCCCTGTCTCCCCTGTTTCCAAAGTCACCTCCACCAGAGCGTCTTTCACCTCTTGGCTTAAAGTCGCTGCCAGAACTTCTTCTGCCGCCACCGCCGCTACTTTCACGACGTCTTCCGCCACCACTGCGTCCACCACGATCTCTTCCGCCGCCTTTGTCTTCACTGACTTCCACATTGACGAAGCGTCCGTTGTGTTTGTAATCTTGGAAGAAGGCCAATATTTTCTCTTGCAATTCCTTTTCGGTATTGAAGAATGAAAAGCTGTCCTTCACATCGACCTTAAAGACATCGTCCCTTCCGAGTTCCAAAATTTCCTTTAAGAAATCCTTTAGGCTCATCCAATCGAAACCATCTTTTTTACCCACATTGATAAAATAACGGGAGGAATTATCGCTACTGCCATAATCACGGCCGCCGCCATCGCTGTCGCGTTCCCTGTCACTTCCTCTAGAAGAATCGGCAACATTAAGGTTTTGTGATTTTTTATAGTAATTGTAAAACCGTGTGAATTCCACAGAGAAGAATTTTTTAATCAAGTCCTCTTTATTGGTATCTTCAAAAAGCGCGTTGATGCTGGTCAGATATTTGTCAATTTCGTGGTTGACTTCTGTATTGTGCACTTTATTGGCCAAAGACAGCAATTGCACTTCGCAAATTTCCATTCCGTCGGGAATTTCCTTTTTTACAAAGTCCTTTTTAATGATGCGTTCGATGCTTTTGATCTTGCGCACTTCACTTTTGGAAACAATCACCATAGAGATTCCTGTTTTCCCTGCACGACCTGTTCTTCCAGATCGATGTGTGTAAATTTCAGGTTCATCAGGCAATTGGTAGTTGATAACGTGTGTAATATCATCCACATCAATTCCACGGGCAGCCACATCGGTCGCTACCAGCATTTGGATTTGATTTTTACGGAATGAATTCATCACCATATCACGTTGGTTCTGACTCAAATCGCCATGCAAGGCACCGGCGCTATAACCATCTTCAATCAATTGTTCGGCAACTTTTTGTGTATCGCGTTTGGTACGACAGAAAATCACGGAAAAGATATCCGGATTGGCATCAGCCAAACGTTTTAAAGCCGAATAACGATCGCGGGCATTCACCAAATAATATTCGTGTGTAACCTGATTGGTACTTTCATTTTTATTTCCGACTGTAATTTCAACCGGCGAATCCATGAATTTTTTTGCGATATTGGAAACCTCTTTAGGCATCGTCGCAGAAAACAACCATGTATTTTTATCTTTAGGGGAATGCGACAGGATATCGGTAATGTCTTCATAGAAGCCCATGTTCAACATTTCATCTGCCTCATCCAATACGGCGTACTCTATTTTAGAGATGTCCACCATGTTACGTTTGATCATGTCTTTCATACGGCCAGGGGTTGCCACGATTATCTGTGCGCCTCT
The DNA here is from genome assembly GCA_041748695.1 of Aquaticitalea sp. GTDB lineage: Bacteria > Bacteroidota > Bacteroidia > Flavobacteriales > Flavobacteriaceae > JBPOFM01. The sequence goes on from JBGTCT010000033.1 coordinate 6,137, forward strand.
TTTGACGTCCCCTGCCTGTTCGCTGATGCTTGCACCACCATAAATAGCTACGACATTAAGACCTTTACAGTACTTTCCGTATAGCTTCAGTTCGTTGGTTATTTGAAGGCACAGCTCACGTGTTGGCGAAAGGATCAGACCTTGTGTGGTGCGACTCTCGATGTTGATTTTTTGTAGCATCGGAAACCCAAAGGCAGCCGTTTTACCGGTTCCTGTTTGTGCCAATGCCACCAAATCGGTGTCTTTTTCAAGTAAGATGGGAATTGTTTTGTCTTGGACATCACTGGGGGTTACGAAACCTAAGTCCGTGATTGCT